>DATNEJ010000223.1:0-3085 GCA_035606775.1 Acetobacteraceae bacterium
GGCCCCGGCATAGAAGGCAGCGGGCCGCAAGGCCAGGCTGTCCGCATCCGCCTCACCCTTGAGCCAGGCCTTCGACAGCGGTGGACGCTGGTAGGGCGGCAGGGGTTCGGCGCCGATCAGCGTGATGGCACCCGGCCAACCGAACTGACGCAGCAGCGCCGCCGCGGATCCGCCGGCATGGCCGGCACCGGCAATCACGATGCGCTGGGATGACTCGGTCACGCGTGCGGCTCCTTCAGGACGGGATGACAGGCGGTGGACAATCGTGCGGTTCGGTCAGCCGCATGCGAACGGCAATCGCTAATCCGTGAAGCAGCAGGGCGATTACATCGCGGCCATCGGCGGCACGCGCTCATGCCAGCTCGTCGCCGTCTGATACGCCCAGCCGATGCGCAACGCCGTCGCCTCGTCATAGCCGCGGCACACCACCTGCAGCGAGGTCGGCAACTGGTCGGCCGTGAAGCCGTTGGGCACGGCAAGGGCGCAAAGGTCGAGGAAGTTGACCCACCGGGTCAGCATGGCCGGGGTCGTATTCTGGTCGATCGTGGCGACCGGAATGGCCGGGGTCACGGTGGTGGGGGTCAGCACCGCGTCCACATCCGCGGTCGCGGCGGCATAGACCTGCTTCAGGCGTTCTCGTTCGGCAAGCGCGGTCAGGTAGTCGCGGGAGGAAATGGCGGCACCGGCCCGCACACGGGGTCGCACGGCCTCATCCAGAGGCTGCGCAGGATCGTCCACGAGGTCCGCCAGCGCGGCGTAGGCCTCGGCCGACATGATCCGGCCGTTCAGCGCGCCAAGGCCGGCAAAGCGCACCGGCAGGTCGAGATCGACGATCTCAGCCCCGAGATCGGCAAGCATATCCACCGACCGGTCATAGGCCGCCAGCACGGCGCCATCGATGCCTTCGCGCTCCGCCGCCGGCAGCCGCGCGAGGCGCAACCCTTTCACCCCACGGCGCAGGCTCGGCATCGGGTCGGCGTCACGGTGGCCCAGGGTGCGCGGATCGAGCGGATCGCCACCTTGCAGGACCCGCAGCAGGATCGCGGCATCCTCGACAGAGCGCGTGATCGGCCCAGGCGTGTCCAGGGTCGGACTGAGCGGCAGCACGCCATAGGTGCTGACGCGGCCGATGGTGGTCTTCAGGCCGGTGATGCCGTTCCAGGCGGCGGGAATCCGCACCGACCCGCCGGTGTCGGTGCCGATCGCCCAGGGGGCCATGCGCGCGGCCACGGCGACGCCCGACCCGCTGCTGGAGCCGCCCGGGGTGCGATGGATGCTGCGGTCCCACGGGTTCCGCGGCGTGCCGAGGTGCTGGTTGGTCCCCCACCCGCCATAGGCGAATTCGACGGTATGCGTCTTGCCCAGGACGATCATGCCCGCCGCAAGGAGCCTGCGATAAAGGGTCGCGGTGCGTTCGGCGGTACGGTTCCGCCACGCGGCGGAGCCGCCGGTCGCGACCCGGCCCTCGACCTCCACCAAGTCCTTCACCGCGACCGGAACGCCATGAAACGGGCCGACGGCCTGGCCGGCGCGGATCGCCTTGTGGGCTGCCTCGGCCGCAAGCCGCGCGTCGGCGGCATAAACCGCGGCGAAGGCTTGCAGTGCGGGTTCCAGCCTTTCGATCCGGCCGAGGCAGTCTTCCACCAGATCGACCGGTGACAGCCGCCGAGAGGAAAGCTCGGACACGAGGGCCTGAACCGTCAGGAAGGCAGGGGCGGTGCTGTTCACTGGCATGGCGCATGTCACTCCGAGAACCCGAGCAAGCATAAGCGGCGGTGGCGGGGATGTGCCACCGGTGCCACGCCGGCAAGGGCGTGCTTGCCGGATCGTTCCAGAATGGAGGGAGTAAAGAGAAAATAATCGCGTTCGAACGAGTCGCCTTGCCGACGGGAGAAAAATTCACTCTGATGCCGGGGTAGCATGGCTGCGCATCCGGCAGGGGACCACTGACATGACAACCGCGAACAAGACGCTGACCTTCGACCGGCCCCTGCGCGGGCGTATCTACGACAGTATTGCAGAGACGATCGGCAACACGCCGCTGGTGCGCATCCCGCACATCACGGCGGAAGAAGAGATCAAGGCGGACATCTGCCTGAAGCTGGAATTCTTCAATCCGATCGCCAGCGTGAAGGACCGTATCGGTGTCAGCATGATCCTGGCGCTGGAGGCGCAAGGCAAGCTGGCGCCCGGCGGCACGGTGGTCGAAGCGACCTCCGGCAACACCGGCATCGGCTTGGCATTCATGTGCGCGGCGCGCGGCTATCGGCTGATCCTGACGATGCCCGATTCGATGTCCATCGAACGGCGCAAGATGCTGGCCTTCCTCGGCGCCGAACTCGTGCTGACGCCGCGCGAGAAAGGCGTGAACGGCGCCTTGGAGCGCGCGGCCGAACTGGTGGCGGCAACGCCCGGCGCCGTCATGGCGAACCAGTTCGGCAATCCGGCGAACCCGGACATCCATGCGCGCACCACGGCGGAAGAGATCTGGTACGACACGGCGGGCCAGGTGGACGCGGTGATCTCCGGCGTGGGAACCGGCGGAACATTGACCGGCGTCGGGCGGACGCTGAAGCCGCGCCGGCCGTCGCTCAAGATGATTGCCGTGGAGCCGGCCGCGAGCGCGGTGCTGTCGGGCGGAGCGCCTGGCCCTCACACCATCCAGGGCCTCGGCGCCGGATTCGTGCCGGAGGTGCTCGACACCAGGCTGATCGATGAAGTGATCACGGTGCAGAACGAGGAGGCCGTGGCCTGGTCACGACGGCTCGCCAAAAGCGAAGGCATCCCCTGCGGGATTTCCTCGGGCGCGGCGCTGGCAGCGGCGGTGAATGTGGGCAAGCGGCCGGACTTTGCCGGCAAGCTGATCGTGACGGTCATCCCGTCATTCGGCGAACGCTACATCACGACGGCACTGTTCGAGGGTTTGTAATTCCCGCCGGCATACCGGGCGTTGCGGCGCGCGCCGAACCAGAAGTGACGCCTGCCGGCGTCACTCTCCTGAAAGTTCGCGCCGGCGGCGATCCAGTTCCTCGCTGTAACGGCGCAGCGCATATTGCTCCGTCAGCAGGCCGATCACGTGACGGGT
>DATNEJ010000224.1:0-15382 GCA_035606775.1 Acetobacteraceae bacterium
GCCATCGCCATGGCCGCCGCCATGACCACCCGGGCCAACACGCTGAAAGAACCCCTTACGCCGTGAGCAACTGACCGCCGCACCTCAGCCGCGGGCCCACCAGGAGGCACGGCAACCGTGCGTCCCCAATCGTCTGTCTCAGCGGCGGAAGCACTCCCCCACGGCCAACCGCCTGGCGGCGTTCAACCGCAACGCGGTCATGCTTGCCGCGGCCCAGCCGGCAAGGCCGTGCCCATGCGGCCAGCGCCAACCCTTCCGGAAGGTCGCGAAAAGCAACCACCACCGACACCACTGGCACGTCAGGACACAAAAAACGGGGGCCGGCACAGGATACGGCCTACCCACACGGCGCGGCGCCCCACCGAAACGCAAGAAGCCCATGCGACCTGAGAACGCACCACCCACGGCACGATCAGACGCCTCGATCCCCGACTCGGAACCGCCTCCAAGACCCAGGCCAAACAGCCCACGCAGACCCCCCCAACCCAACGCAAAAAACCCCATACGCCGTGAGCGCCACGCACAGCACGGGACACAAAACGCCCTCACCTCCCCTTGAGACCAACCCCCGCGCCGCGCACACTCCGCCGCCATGACCGCCGCCTATCTCGACCCTGCCACCAGCCAGACATTCCCGCTGGACCAGCCCCGCTGGTGCGGCACGAACGGCGCCCCGCTGCTGCTCACGCCGCTGCCCGGCTTCACCCGCGCCCAGATCGACACCGCCGTCCGCAGCCTGTGGCGCTACCGCGCGGCCTTACCACTACCGGCCGCCGATCCCATCACCATGGGAGAAGGCTGCACCCCGCTCCTCCGCCGCACAATCGCGGGCGCCGAAATCCATGTGAAATGCGAGTGGCTCATGCCCACCGGCAGCTTCAAGGATCGCGGCGCCAGCGTCATGCTTTCGCTGTTGCGCGCCCAGGGCGTGGGACACGTGCTGGAAGACAGTTCGGGCAATGGCGGCGCCGCCATCGCCGCCTACGCGGCGGCCGGCGGATTGGCGGCAACGATCATGGCCCCCGCCTCCACCAGCCCGGCCAAGACCGTGCAGATGCGCGCCCACGGTGCGAGCGTCGAACTGATCCCCGGCACCCGCCAGGACACCGCGGACGCCGCCGTCGCTCGCTCGGCAACCACCTTCTATGCCAGCCACAACTGGCATCCGTTCTTCCTGCACGGCACCAAGACGCTCGCCTTCGAACTGTGGGAAGACCTCGGCTTCAGGGCACCGGACAACGTCATCGTCCCCTGCGGCGCCGGGTCGAACGTCCTGGGCTGCGAGATCGGCTTCGCCGAATTGCTGCGCGGCGGAGAGATCGCCGCCCCACCCCGCATCTTCGCGGTGCAGCCGGCCAACTGCGCGCCGATCGCCGCCGCCTTCCTGGCCGGCGCCGAGGAACCGGTCGAAACACCGATCGCGCCCACCATCGCCGAGGGAACCGCCATCGCCCGTCCCGTCCGCCCGCGGGAAGTGCTCGCCGCGCTGCGGGAAACCGGCGGCGGCGCCGTCAGCCTGACGGAGCAGGAAATCGCGGAGGCGACCATCGACCTTGCGCGGATGGGCATCTACGTCGAACCCACCGCCGCGCAGCCGGCTGCCGCCCTGCGCAAGCTGCTGCGCGCCGGCACCATCAGCCCGGCCCAGACGACCGTGCTGGTGCTGACCGGCAGCGGCCTCAAGGCCACGCCGCGCATCGCCGATCTCATTGGAATTCAATTATGACCGGACCCCGCATCTTCCTTCTTGGCTTCTCCATCGAGTGCAACCGCTTCGCGCCGACCGCCTTCGAATCGGACTTCGCCGCGCGCACCTTGCTGCACGGCGCATCGGTGATCGCCGACGCCCGCTCGGTTGCGCCGCACATGCTGGGCGAGTTGCCCGGCTTCATGGCCGACATGGACCTGGCCGGCCCGTGGGAGCCGATTGCCAGCGCCCTCGCCATGGCGGAACCGAACGGACCGGTCTCCCAGGAATTCTTTGAGCGGCTGCTGGCACAATGGGAGTCCGACCTTCGCGCGGCGGGCCGGATCGACGGCGTCTACTGCGTACTGCACGGCGCGGGGCTGACGACGGATGACCACGACCCGGAAGGTACGCTGCTCGCGCTGATCCGCCGGGTGCTGGGGAACGCGGTGCCGGTCGTCGCCACCTACGATCTGCACGCCAACGTCTCAGCCGCCGATGTAGATTTGGTGGACGCGTTCATCGGCTATCGCACCAATCCGCATCTCGACATGCGTGCCCGCGGCGCGGAAGCCGCGCAGCTTCTTCGCCGGCTGAGCGGCGGGCTGCGCACCTGCCGCGCGCGCATCCGCCTGCCGATCGTGCCGCCCACTGTCACGCAACTCACCGGCAAGGACGCGCCGAACCGCCCGTACGGGGAGCTGATCGACCTGGGGCAGGAACGCCAGGCGCAGCCGCCTTACGCGGGGCGCATTCTCAATGTCTCGGTCATGGGCGGCTTCGCCTTTGCCGACACGCCGTTCAACGGTCTTTCCGTGGTGGTGACCGCAACCGATCAGGACGCCGCCGATGGTCTGGCGGGGGAAATCGCGGAGGCAGGATGGGCACGCCGCGAGCGCTTCCGCCCGGTGCTCACGTCGCTCGAGGATGCCGTGGCGCTGGCGAAAGCGACGGAAGACACTCCACGGCATGCGCTGATCTTCGCCGACGTGGCCGACAATCCTGGCGGCGGCGGGCGCGGTAACACGATGTGGATCCTGGAGGCTTTCCTCAAAGCCGGCATCAAGGATGCGCTGGTCGGCGCGATCGTCGATCCGGCGCTGGCCGCGGAGGCTTTGCTGCGCGGTCCCGGCGCGACCTTCGACGCGCGCTTCAACCGGCTCGACGCCGACGACTTTGCCCATGCGCTCACCGTGCCCGCAACCGTTCTCGCGGCCCGCGAGGAGCCGATCCGCGGACGGCGCGGTATCTATGCGAACAACACGCTGGAGACCGGTGCCGCGGCGGCCCTGCGCGTCCAGGGACTCACGGTGGTGGTCATCGGCAACCGCTTCCAGTGCGCCGATCCGATGTTCTTCGAGGCATTCGGCCTCGACATCGCCGCCGCGCGCGTCGTCGTCGTGAAGTCGCGTGGGCATTTCCGCGGCGGGTTCGACGAATTCTTCCGCCATGAGGACGTAATCGAGGTCGATGCGCCCGGGTTGACCAGCCCGATGCTGTCCCGGTTCGACTGGAAACACCTGCCGCGCCCAGTTCTGCCGATCGACGACACCGCGCAATGGACGCCGGGATCATGAAGCTGGAAGACCTGCCGACGCCTTGCCTCGTGCTGGACCGCGCGATCCTCGGCCGCAACCTGCGCGCCATGGCCGGCGCGCTGGCGCGGCACAACGTGCCCCTGCGCCCGCACATGAAGACCGCGAAATCCATCGACGTTGCGCGCATGGCGCTGGAAGGCCAGCCAGGCGGCATCACGGTCTCGACTCTGGCGGAAGCGGAGTACTTTTCCGCGCACGGTATCGTCGACATCCTCTACGCCGTCGGCATCACGCCGCAGAAGCTGGATCAGGTGGCGAAGCTGAACGCCGCCGGTGCAAGGATCATGGTGATCACCGACGACCTCGATGCAGCCGAGGCCATCGCGAGTCATCCCGCCGCGCCCCGCGCCCTGATCGAGATCGATTGCGGCGAGGAACGCGCCGGCGTCCTGCCCAACGATGACCGGCTTCTGGCCATCGGGGCGCGATTGGGAAGCTGCCTCACCGGCGTGATGACCCATGCCGGCCATTCCTATGCCGGCCGTGGCGCGCAGGAAATGGCGCGGATCGCCGAGGCGGAACGGGCCGGGGCGGTGCTGGCGGCAGAGCGGCTGAGGGCCGCGGGCCATGCGATCACGGTGGTCTCTGCCGGCAGCTCGCCCACCGTGCGGCACGCCGACAATCTGTCGGGCGTCACCGAGATGCGCGCCGGAGTCTACATGTTCGGCGACCTGTTCCAGGCCGAGATCGAAACGCATGCGCTGGACAGCATCGCCGTCACGGTGCTCGCCAGCGTGATCGGCCGCCGCCCGGGACGGCTCCTGATCGACGCGGGCGGCCTTGCGCTGTCAAAGGACCGCAGCACCGAATCCGCCCCGCACGATTATGGCTTCGGCCTGGTGCTCGACGCCCAGGGAAAGCGGCGCTACGGCAACGCCATCGTCGCGCGCGCGTACCAGGAGCACGGGGTCGTCACGCTCGATCCGATGCAGCCGGTGACACTGCCCGTCGGCGGGCGCGTGCGGGTCGCGCCTAATCACACTTGCATGACTGCGGCCGCACATGACCGCTACTACGTGGTAGAGGGAGACGACGAAATCGTTGCGATCTGGCCTCGCGTCAACGGCTGGTGAGCGTGGTGCCCAGTGCCTGCCGCCGGCCAGGGTCAGGCGTCGCCTCGGTTCAGTGCAGAAAGGAATCGTGTCTTCCAGCAGACCGGTCCCAACGAGTGGGGGTCCTTTCCCGGATCGTCCACCCCAGTTTCTCCGGCCCTGGCGCTGGTGGGGTTTGTCGGGCTGTGTCTTCTGGTCGGCGCGGTGGACGGCACGCTTGCGACCGGCGCGGGGCGCGTGTGGTTCGGTTCGCTGCTGCGCCCGCCGGCGACTCCGCCGTTCTGGCTGTTCGCGCCGGTCTGGGCCGCGCTCTACATCGCCATGGGCGTCGCGGCGTGGCTTGTATGGCGCCGCTGCGGCGCCGGCCGCCCCCTCCGCCTCTGGGGCTGGCAGCTCGGCGTGAATGCCGCCTGCGCGCCGATCTTCTTCTCCCTGCACCGGCCGGGCCCCACGTTGCTGGTGGTCGCCGTTCTGCTGGGGCTTCTGGCCCTGACGATCCGCGCCTTTTCCACGGTTCATCGGTCCGCCGCCGTGCTGCTGCTGCCCTACATGGCGTGGGTGGGATTTACCGCCTACCTCGACGCCGGCTTCTGGTGGCTGAATCACGCGTGATGGCCCGCGCGGCGGCATTCGCGTTCCCGCGCGGCCGAATCCACGCTACACTCTGCCCATGAACCCGCATTGCCCCCGCCTCGGTCCGCTGCCGGTGCGCACCGCTCTCGCGCTTGCCGCGGCATTCACGCTCGCACCGTCGCTCTGCCTCGCCCAGGGCATGCCGAACGCCCTGCCCGGCAACCCGCTTGGCCCGGTCGGGATGGACCACTCGGGCGGGAAGCCCGCAAACGGCGGACCCCAGCGGCCGCCGCCGGCCGCCCTGCCCGGGGCGCAATCCAATGAGGCTGTGGCGCCGGCGACCCAGTCCGCCGCCGACATGGCCCCGAATGACGCGCTGTTCGACGCCATCAATCGCGGCGACATCACGGCGGCACGCGACGCATTGAGCCGGGGTGCCGAATTGGGTGCCCACAATATCCTGGGGATGACCCCCCTTGAGCTTTCGGTCGACCTGGGCCGGAACGATATCTCCTTCCTGCTGCTGTCAATGCGGGGTGAACCCGGAAGCAGTCCGGCCGGCCAGGCGCCTGCCGCGGACAAGCAGGTTGCCAGCGCGCCTCCGGCGGCGCGGCCCAAAGCCCGCGCGGTGGCTCAGCCGGCACCGCGCGCGGTGCGGCCGGTTGCCGCCAACCGCCCGGCGCCCCGCCAGTACGCCAACGATGGTGGTACACCGATCCCGGCCGCGGGGTTCCTGGGCTTTGGCGGGGGCGCGTCCTCCGACCGGTGAGCCTCCGCCGGTCCTGCCTGCAACCCGCGCATTCCTGATCCGCCGGCCCGCCGGTTCGGCCTGACCTGCCCTGGCAGAACGAGGCCGGCGTTCGCATATCCCGGAGACGGCCCGCGCGAGTGGCCGAGAAGATGGATTCTCTGGAGGAATGTTCCGATGCGAGACCAGGACAGCAGCCAAACCGCACGCATGATGATCCGGCTGCATGGTCTGCAGGCGCAGGCCATCGCCAGCGAGCGGGCCGCCGAAAGCCGGGCGCAAGGCGATACGGCGGGATTGGATCGGTGGCAGCAGGTGTACGCGGCGATCTGCGAATTGCGGCGGACCGCGCCGCATGGCGATGCGAACACCGACAGGATGTAGGCAAGTCCGGATGGCTGGGGCGGGAGGGATCGAACCTCCGTATGACGGAATCAAAATCCGTTGCCTTACCGCTTGGCTACGCCCCAGCAATGCCGGCATGAGGTGATAGGTCGCGCACCGGGCCGCGGCAAGTAGCGTGCGTGGGCCCACACCCGCAACAGCGAGGCGGCAGGCCGGTCAGCCTCCAACGGTCTCGCCGCCCCAGCACCACCAGCCGGGACGGCGGCACGCGTCGGCGGCGTGGCGTGCCGCTGTGACATCGGCGAACAGCGCGAAGCAGGTGGCGCCGGAGCCACTCATGCGCGCGAGCAGGCAACCCGGCTGCGCCGCCAGGGCCGCGAGCGCCATGCCGATCGCGGGGCAGAGGTGGATGGCGGTGTCCTGCAGATCGTTGGTACACGCGGTTAGGTCGCGCGCCATCGTCCGCGCGTCGGGCCAACGATCCGGCAAATCGGCCGGGGCGGAAAAGCCGCCCGTCCGTGCGCGGAACACCGCGGCGGTCGGCAGTGCCACGCCAGGGTTCACCAGTGCGATGCCGCAGGGTGGCATTGCGTGCGCGGGATCAAGGTGCTCGCCGATCCCGCCCACCCGCCAGGGCCGTGTCTCCAGACAGACCGGCACGTCGGCGCCCAGGTCGGCCGCGATGCGATGCACGGTCGCTTTGTCCACGGACAGGTGCCAAAGCCGGATCAGGGCGCGCAACGCCGCCGCGGCGTCAGCCGATCCGCCGCCGATCCCCGACGCCACGGGCAGCCGCTTCTCCAAGGTCAGGTGGGCGTGCGGCGCGATCCCGGCCGCATGGGCCAGGGAGCGGGCGGCGCGCAGCACCAGGTTGTCTGCCTCCGCTGCCAGGTCCGCGGCGAACGGGCCGGCGAGCGACAGGGACAATTCGCCCGCCAAACGCGCTTGCACCGTGTCGCCGGCGCCGGCGAAGACCACCAGGCTGTCGAGCCGGTGATAGCCATCCTCCCGACGTGCAAGCAGGTGCAGGCACAGGTTGACCTTGGCCGGCGCGAATTCCGTCTGAGCAGTGGTGATGAGCCGAACCCCGGTTACTGGTCGCTGACCACGGGGCCGCGCGTCGGCGAGGGGTTGAGCTTGGCTTCCAGCTTCGCCGCGTCATCGGCACCGGGATTGAGCGTCAATGCGCGACGCCACTGATACTGCGCCTCGATCTTGCGCCCCGCCGCCCAGTACGCATCGCCCAGGTGGCCGTTGATCGTCGCATCCTCCGGCTCCAGCTCGGCGGCGCGCTCCAGCGTCTTCACCGCCTCGTCGATCTCGCCCTGCCGGAACATGACCCAGCCGAGGCTGTCGGTGATTGCGCCGTCATTCGGACGGCGCTGTGCGGCCTTCTCGATCATCGACCGCGCGCGGCTGAGGTTATGCCCCATATCGGCCCAGGAGTAGCCAAGGTAGTTCAGAACAAAGGGCTGGTCCGGCGCGAGCTGAAGCGCGCGATTGAAGTCCGCTTCGGCCTTGTGCCACTGGTGGTCGCGCTCCAGTGCGATACCGCGATCATAGAACACGACCCAGTCGGCATGTTCGGGATGCGGAATGCGGGCGATGGCTTGGTTGTAGGCGACGATCGCTTCCGGGTAGCGCTTCTTCGCACGCAGCAGGTCGCCCAACTGGATATCTGGAAGCGGGCTGTCCGGGTAATCCGCCACGACACGCTTCAGCGCCTGCATCGCCTCACTGTCCCGCCCCGCCTGGGCCGTTAGAGCCGCGCGCCGCAGACGCACGACACCGTCCAGCACATCGTTGGCCGGGATCGGGGCCAGCATCTGCAACGCCAGTTCCGGATGATGCTGGCTCTGGAGAATGTCCGCCGCGAGCAGCCGCGCCGCGGCGAAGTTCGGCCGCATGTCCAGCGCCAGCCGGATCATGATCATGGCGAAGTCGCCGGCATCCTGCGCGCGCAGCGCCGCGGCCAGGGTGAAATACGCTTCGGCGACGCCGTCCGCGGGGCGCGCGACCGGCCGCGTCGCGGCATTGGCTGCCAGCGCGCGCATCGCGATGGAAATATCGGGCGCCGCGGTTTGCAGCACAGCAAAGGTGTGCTCGACGCTGCCGCGCTGGCCGGAGCGGACCTGCCAGCTCGCCAGTATCTGCGCGAGACGCAGGCTGGGCTCAGGCAATTCGCTCTGGCTGATCTTGTAAAGGCGCCCGGCTTCCTCGGGCTTGTTCCCGAGGTCCGCGATCATCGCCCCATGCAGCGCGAAGATGCCGCGAAAGCGCTGGCTGTCGATCGAGGGTTGCAAAGTGGCCAGCGCCGCCCCGGTGCGGCCTTCCGCCTGCTGCGCCCAGGCGATCAGCAGCGGCTGCAGCAACTGGGTCAGCCCCTGATGCGCCATGGCGCGGAAGCGCCGCTCCGCATCCGTCCAGTTGCCTGCCTTGGCGCTGGCATTCGCCAGCACCAACTGCGCGACCTGGCTGTCCGGGAGCTGACGCGCCAACTGCACGGCTTCCGGCCGGCCGGCATCCAGGCAGGCGATGAAGGCCTGCAGGATCAGTTCCTGATCGTGCGGGCTGGCGGCAACCGCACGCAGAAGATCGGTGGCGGCGGTGTTCGGGTCGCCTTCGGCAAGGGCAAATCGGCCAGCCAGGAAGTCCCCGGCAACACCCGTCGGAATGAAGCGGTCCGAACGCGCCCCTCCAGCCGAGGGGTCCGAGGCGGCACAGGCGGAAAGAAGCGACAGCGCGAGGAAAGCGGCGCGTCGGAGAATACGGACCTGCTGCATGTCGCCCCCTCTAGCAGCCGCAGTGCGGGTTGTCATTCACGTTTGATATCAGTCACGCACCACCGTGGCAGCCGCGTAACGGTCATGCGGCAATTCGGCGTCGGTACCACACGCCAGGTTGCCAGCGGGATGCCAGGGGATGAGCGTTGAGCTGGCGCTCCAAACAGAGACCCGCCAAACAGAAATTTGCGCCTAGGCTCATTCTTCAGGGTCGTCGGCGTCACATGCCCCCCGGATAGCTTGGCCCGCCGCCGCCTTCGGGCGGAACCCAGTTGATGTTCTGCGTGGGATCCTTGATGTCGCACGTCTTGCAGTGCACGCAGTTCTGCGCGTTGATCTGCAGCTTCGGATCACCTTCCTCCGCGCCGACGATCTCGTAGACGGCAGCCGGACAGTAACGGGTTTCCGGGCTGCGGAACTGCTGCCAGTTGATGTCGATCGCCTTGGCCGGATCGGCCAGTTGCAGGTGCGCCGGCTGGTTTTCCTCGTGGTTCGTGTTGCTGATGAAGACCGAGGACAGGCGATCGAAGGTCAGCACGCCGTCGGGTCGCGGATAGGCGATGCGCGGCGCGGCCGCGGCCTCCAGCAGGGTTTCGTTGTCCCGATGCCTGTGGTGCATCGTCCAGGGCGCCTTGCCCCGCAGCAGGTAAGTGTCGATCGCGGAATAGGTCAGCCCGCCCCACCGGCCGAACTTGGCGAAAGCCGGCCGAACATTGCGCACCGACGCAAGCTCCTGCCACACCCAGCTTTCGCGCAGCCGCTCGGGGTAGGATGTGAGTTCGGCGGGCGCATCGCCGGCCAGTGCATCGGCCACCGCGTCCGCGGCGAGCATCCCCGACTTCATGGAGGTGTGCGTGCCCTTGATCTTCGGGACGTTCATGAAGCCGGCGCAGTCGCCGATCAGCAGGCCGCCGGGAAACACCAGCTTCGGGATCGACTGAAATCCGCCTTCATTCAGTGCCCGCGAACCGTAGGCAATGCGGCGGCCGCCTTCGAAGTGCCCGCGTATGTCGGGATGCGTCTTGAACCGCTGCATCTCGTCGAATGGCGAGAGCCAGGGATTGCGGTAATCCAGGCCGATGACAAACCCATAGGAGACCAGGTTCTGTCCGAAATGGTAGAGAAACGACCCGCCATAGGTGGTGGAATCGAGCGGCCAGCCGATGCTGTGCTCGACCAGGCCGGGTTTGTGATTTTCCGCCGGGATTTCCCACAGCTCCTTGATGCCGATCGCATAGGTTTGCGGATCATGCCCGTCCCGCAGGTTGTACCGCTGCATAAGCTGTTTCGTCAGCGAGCCGCGGCATCCTTCGGCGAACAGCGTGTAGCGCGCACGCAATTCCATCCCGCGTTGGAAATTCTCGGTTGGCGTCCCGTCCTTGCCGATGCCCATGTCGCCGGTGGCGATGCCGACCACGCGCCCGTCTTCCTCCAGCACCTCGGCCGCGGCGAAGCCCGGATAGATCTCGACGCCCAGCGCCTCCGCCTGTTGCCCCAGCCAGCGGACGACATTGCCGAGGGAGACGATGTAGTTGCCGTGATTGTGCATCTGCGGCGGGGTCGGCAGTCGGAACGATGTCTTCTCCGTCAGGTAGAGGAAACGGTCTTCCGTCGCCGGCGTATCGAGCGGTGCGCCCTGCTCCTTCCACTCGGGCAGCAGTTCGTTCAGCGCGCGCGGTTCGACGACAGCGCCCGACAGAATGTGCGCGCCGATCTCGCCCCCCTTTTCGACGAGACAGACAGCCATATCCGGGGCGCGCTGCTTGAGCCGGATGGCCGCCGCAAGGCCGGATGGGCCTCCACCGACGATGACGACGTCGAACTCCATAGCCTCCCGTGGCGGCAGCTCGTCGGCCATAGGCAACTCCCTCTGCTGTCCGGCGAAACTAGTGACACCGGGGCGGTTGCGCAAAACCCCCCGGGCAGGCAGGAAACCGTCATGGATGCATTGGCCCTGCTGCGGTTGCAGGTCGAATGGGGCGCGGATGAAGCGCTCGCTGTCGATCCGGTTGACCGGCTGAAGCCGGCTGCATCGGAGGCCGACCGGACACCGGCCCACCCCACGCCGTCCCCCATTTCCGTTGCACCCTCATCGCTGCCCGATACCCCCCCCTCGGCGGCATTGCGGGCTTCTCCGGCTGAGCGCGCCGTCGCCGCGGCCCAACAGGCCGACACCATCGAGGCACTCGGTGCCGCGATCCTCGCCTTCGATGGGTGTCCGCTGCGGGCCATGGCGACCAGATCCGTGCTTCCGTCCGGCACCCCATCGTCGGACCTGCTGATCGTCGGCGAAGCACCGGGGGAGGATGAGGATCGGGAAGGCACGCCCTTCCGGGGGCCGGAAGGCCAGTTGCTGGACCGGATGCTGGACAGCATCGGGCTGGATCGAAGTGCTTTCATCCTGGCGCCGCTGATCCCCTGGCGCCCGCCGGGCGGACGGCCGCCGAATGCAGGCGAGCTCGCGGTGTGCCTGCCGTTTCTGCACCGGCTCGTCGGGCTCGCCGAACCGAAGCGCCTCGTCCTGCTTGGCGGATTGACGGCGCGCGCGCTTCTGGGCAGTGCGCCGCCGCGTCGCGGCCAGCGCCCTGCTTGGTCAGAATGGACTGTCCCAGGCAGCCGCCGGCAAATACCTACGGTTGCACTCCCAAGCCTCGGTATGTTGCTGAAGACCCCGCCCCTGCGCCGCGATGCCTGGGCCGGCCTGCGTTTATTGCGAAAGACGCTCGATTTACCTTGAGTATCCCAATTTTTCTGACGGAAACGTGACTGCCAGCCAAACGGTTGTTCTTGCGGTATTCACGTTCTACTAAACGACAACGAATCTAAATAATGCACCTAAGTCTCTTTCAGCCGGGTTGCTGCTCACGAAACCCGCCTGTAGCGAACGACCGATGCGAGGGATCGGTCACACGCTCTCCCGCCTTCCCGCTGCCCTGGCCCGGTTTGCCGCGGCAGCGATCCTTCTCGGCGCAGTGGCCTCGGCCACGCCTGCAATAGCGTCTGGATCAGGGAACGGCACAGGGATGGATTCGCGGGACAACGCGACTGCCGAGGAATCGGCTTTCGCGATACCACGCATTACCACCCATTCCGACAATCCGGGCGTGGCGCTGCCGCAGCCGCTGACGCCAAGCGATGCGGCACTGGTCCGGCGCATTTTTGACCTCCAGGCGCATGGCAAGATCGCCGCCGCCCGCGAAGCCACCGCAGAGCTCGACAGCAAGCTGCTGCTCGGCACCATCCTGGCGAACCGCTACCTCGGCCGGTACCATCATTCGACCGCGGCGGAACTGGGCGACTGGCTGGCGCTGTACGGCGACCAGCCGGAGGCGCCGGCGATCCATGCGCTCCTGCTTCACCGTCTGCCGAAGGGCGCCGCCGCGCCGCCGACACCGCCCGTGGTCCGGCTGGAGTCCACCCCTCCCGCCGACGCCGCGCCGCTGGAACTCGACCCGCAGGAACCCGACCTCCCGCGGCGTCCTGCCGTCGATCGCGCCGTGCAGGATCGGGCGCAGCGCGGCAATCCCGGCGCCGCCCTGCGGCTGATCGCCAATACGCGCGGCGTCGGCGCCTCTTACGCCGCCTATCTGCGTGGTGAGGTCGCGCAGGTCCTGTTCACCCAGAACGCCGACTATGAGGCGTTGCTGATCGCGACGACCGCGCTGCGGCAATGCCCGCCGGACGAATTGGCTGCGCTGCCGGCCTATATCGGCGGCCTCGCCGCCTGGCGCCTGCGGAAGGTCACCGAGGCGCGCCGGCTGTTCGAGACCGCGGCCCGAGCGCCCGTTACCTCCGCGAAGCTGCGGGCGGCCGCGTCGTTCTGGGCGGCGCGCACCAGCCGCCGGATGATGGATGCTGTGGCGACGGTGAACTGGCTGCGCAAGGCCGGCGAGGAGCGGCGGACCTTCCACGGCCTGCTGGCCCGCCGGATGCTGGGCCTGGATACCGGCATCCCGCCCAGCGGCGCGCTCATGGCCACGGCCGACGTGAACGCCGTTGACGCAACCCCAGCCGGCCGCCGAGCATTCGCGTTGCTTCAGGTCGGCAGGCCGGAACGGGCGGAAGCGGAACTGCGCCTGCTGGCGGCGCGCGTGCAACACGATCCGACCTTCGCGCGGTCCTTGCTGGCGGTCGCATCCGGCACCGGCCTGACCGCTCTTGCGGCGCAGCTTTCGGACGTTCTCCAGCCCCCGGATGACGATGCCGGCGGCAGGATGCGCGCGTTCGTGCCACGCCTTCGCCCCGGCAGCGGGTTCATGGTCGATCCGGCCCTGGTTTATGCCCTGGCCCGCCAGGAATCGAATTTCGACGCCCAGGCCGTCTCCTCCGCCGGGGCACGCGGGCTGATGCAGATCATGCCCGCCACAGCCCAGTATGTCCTGGGCGATACGCCCCTGTCGGCGACGCAGTTGCATGACCCGGAGTTCAATCTGGACCTGGGCCAGCGCTACGTGACCTATCTGGCGAGGCAGGACGGCATCGCCAGCGACCTGATCCGCCTGCTTGCGAGCTACAATGCCGGCCCGGCGACTGTGGCCCGCTGGAGCACGGAGATGCGCGATGACGGCGATCCGCTGTTGTTCATCGAGGCCATCCCCAACGCGGAGACACGCGCCTTCGTGCCAAGCGTGCTGACCTATTCGTGGATCTACGCGGCCAGGCTGCATTTGCAGGCGCCAAGCCTCGATCAATTGGCGGAGGGGGAATTCCCGCGCTTCACGCCTTTCTCCGATCGGCGCAAGATGCTGGTCACCGGGCCGCGCCGGTAGCGAGGTCGGCGCCCCTTTCGGAGGCCAGCATGGCGCGCATTGACGAGAGCCGCCGGTTCATCCCGGTCAACATTGCAGTCCTGACCGTATCCGACACGCGGACCGCCGCGAATGATACGTCCGGTGACGCCCTGGTGGAACGCATTGCCAAGGCAGGACACCGCGTGGCGGCACGCGCCATCGCGAAGGATGACGCGGGCGCGATCGAGATCTTGCTGCGCCGATGGATCGCGGAGCCGGAGATCGACGTGGTGATCACCACCGGGGGTACCGGCATCACCGGCCGGGATGTGACGCCGGAGGCCTTCGACCGGGTCATGGAGAAGCGGATCGAGGGCTTCGGCGAATTGTTCCGCATGCTGAGCTATCAGAAGATCGGCACGTCCACGATGCAGTCCCGCGCGATCGGCGGTGTGGCCGGCGGCACCTACCTGTTTGCCCTGCCCGGCAGCACCGGTGCGGTGAAGGACGGATGGGACGACATCCTGCTGTACCAGTTGGACAACCGCCATCGTCCCTGCAACCTGGTGGAGTTGATGCCGCGGCTGCAGGAGCATCTGACGCCGGCAGCCCAGTAGGCGTGGTGGCCACATCGTTGTTCGATCGCGCGATTCACGACCATGGCGTTCCGCCTCCGACGATCACGCTCCGGTCCAGCGGGTTTTGCACCTTGATCGGCTCTTGAACTCCGCTGTATAGGCACGCACCGCGCGGCCGGGGCCATAGCTCAGTTGGGAGAGCGCCTGAATGGCATTCAGGAGGTCAGGGGTTCGACTCCCCTTGGCTCCACCAGCGTGGTTCCCCTGATCTATCAGTTCTCGGGGCCGACGCGGACGGTAAACGCCGTTCCTTGTTTCCCATAGACAAAGAAGTCAGCGAACGACGTGTCGTCCGGGCGGGCGCGGTCGAACGGGTAGCGGTTCGGGACATGGGCCAGCAGCCGCCAGTCGGGCCGGCTCGCCGCCACGTGGTCGGTGAAGCGCCGATGTCGGACATGCCGGCTGGGCCATGTCAGGTCCAGGTTGCTGGCATAGATCAGCACAAACCGCGTCGCGTGCGAAAACACGGCATCGATCGTGCGCGCAAAAACGTCGTCCTCAACAAGGTGGTAGATGACGTCGATTGACATCGCGAGCTCCGCGGGCGGCTGCGTGTCGACATCCTCCATGGCGACGAACCGGTGCGCCGGGAAGCGCTGGGCGCAGCGTGCGAGCGCGGCGGGCGATACATCCACGCCGACATAGGTCGGCCTACCATGGACGCTCAAAGTGAGCAGGGAAAGCTGGCTGCCATCCCCGCAGCCGAAATCCATGACGCTGCGAATGTCATTTCCGGCGACAAAGCTGTTGATCACATCGGCCTTGAAGCGCGCCAGCCGTCCCATCGAACCGGCGCCTGACGTTCCGCCGTTGCGGTAGCGAACCTCCCAATAATCGCGCGACGAAAACCCCCCTGGCCGACTGGCCTCGATCATGGATGTGCGCCACCCTAGCAAGCCCTACCGATAGCCAGATAGTATCACAGACATAATTATCGCGCAATAGCTGAATGACAGCCACAAGAGCAATCTACCCGGGCATAACCTTCGCTTCGATCCGATCCCAGATCGCCTGTTCGATGGACACCCCGTCGAAACGGCCGATTTCCTGAATACCCGTGGGAGACGTCACATTGATCTCGGTCAGGTAGTCGCCGATCACATCGATGCCGACGAAGATCATGCCCTGCTCGCGCAAGGTCGGACCGATGGCCGCGCAGATCTCCCGATCGCGCGCGGTCAGCGTGGATTTCTCCGGGCGGCCGCCGACATGCATATTGGAGCGCGCT
>DATNEJ010000225.1:0-6203 GCA_035606775.1 Acetobacteraceae bacterium
GCCATCGCCATGGCCGCCGCCATGACCACCCGGGCCAACACGCTGAAAGAACCCCTTACGCCGTGAGCAACTGACCGCCGCACCTCAGCCGCGGGCCCACCAGGAGGCACGGCAACCGTGCGTCCCCAATCGTCTGTCTCACCCGCGGAAGCACTCCCCCACGGCCAACCGCCTGGCGGCGTTCAACCGCAACGCGGTCATGCTTGCCGCGGCCCAGCCGGCAAGACAGTCCCGGGACCGTCGGTGCCAACCCTTCCCGGAGGTCGAGAAAAGCCACCACCGACGCCACCACCGCACGTGGCCCGGCCCCCGCGCGGGGGGCGCATGCCAACACCAACGAGCATCTTGATCGGAGGTGAGAAGCCCATGCGCCGTGAGAATCGCTCCCGGACCAACCGCTTCGATCCCCGGGTCGTCTCACAAGCACCGCCCGGCGAACCCCCGGGCCCGATGCCGTCCGCCCGGAATCCTGGGCTGCCAGCCCACACGGACCAATCCCGCGGGCCAGCGCAAGAACCCGATACGCCGTGAGCCGGCCCGGCGCCGCCCTCACGCCACCGAGGCCTCCACGCGCGCCATCAGGGCCGTCGGCAGTGGCCCCGCCGCAGCCGCCGCCACACACGCCGCCAGCTCCTCCCGGTTCTTCACCCCCAGCACCAGCGTGTCGATCGGCAGCCCCAGCGCGTAGCGGTGCGCCACCACCGCAGGATCCTCCCCCAGTTCGGCGCAAAGCCGGCGGAACCCCGCCGCGCGCGCGTAATCCCGCACCTCCGGATGATCCGCCGGCAAATCCCGGTCGATCGCCGCCGTCAGCGCCCCCGCCTGCACCGCACGGATGCCCATCACCCCGACGCCGGCTGCCCGCGCCGCCGCCATCACCGCGCGCGGCTTCGCCGGACCGTCGAAGAATTTCAGCCCGCCCGGCGAGTCCAGCAGGTTGGCGATGCACTGTACCGCCGCCGGCTTCGGGGCTTCGGCCAGTACCGCGATGATCGCGTCCGGATGGCCGATCCCGGTCAGCCCCCAGGCGCCGATCAGGCCTTCCTGCACGAACCGCTCGAACAGCGGGCGCACATGGTCGCGGAACAGGGTAAGGGAGGTCATGCGGCTCATCGCCCCCCGGTTGCCCCACATCGCATGCCCCTCGGGCACCAGATTCGAGTGCAGGAAGAACAGGTCCAGCCGCTCCAGCCGCAGCAGCCGAAGGCTCGTCTCGATCGAGCGCCGCAGCGTGCCCTCAATCTCCTCGGCCGGCAGCGTTCCCAGGTTGCACTTGCTGGTCACCCGCACGCCCGCCGGCAGTCTGCCGCCGAAGGCTTCCCCCACCACCCGCTCCGCCTGGCCGTCGCCATACCGCGGCGCGAGATCGAGCAGGGTGATCCCCGCCTCCACCGCCGTGCGGACGGTCGCCACGCATTCCTCCATGGTGGTCGGCCCCCACAGCATGCCGAGCCCGCCCCCGCCGAGGGTCAGGGTGGAGACCGGGGGGAGCGGGCCGAACGGATGTGTCTGCATGGGCGTGTCCTCTTGTTTTCGGCAGCCTACCACCCGCTCCGCCCGGCCGTCGCCCATCGCCGCGAAGGGTGGCTGGCCTGACAGTAATCCGGTTGAAAAGCACATATAACGACAGTATTATGTAGGTGCATAATACAACCGCCACGAGAGACGCATCCATGCCGCGGGTCAGTCATCACCCGAAGGAAGAAAGCTTCAACTTTCGCATCGATTCCAAGCTCAAGGCTGAATTCCAGAGCGCTACGGAAGCCGAGGACAAGCCTGCCGCTCAGGTGCTGCGCGACTTCATGAGAGCCTATGTCGAACGGCGGCAGCAACATGCCTTCGCGGTGGAGGCTCGGCGACAGTCACGGCTGGTTGCCGGCCGAGCCGCCGATCCAGCCAGTGATGAGGCGGACGTGCTGCGCTGGATGGAAGACGCCTCGGACACTGACGGCTGGACAGCGTGAGGCGAGGCGACCTGATCACGGTCGCCACGTCCGGCGACTACGGCAAGCCCCGGCCGGCATTGATCGTTCAGGCGGACGCGTTCGCCGACTACCATCCATCACTGTGCTGCCGCTGACCAGCGAAATCCACGATCTGACCCTGTTGCGGGTCATGGTGGAGCCAGGTCCTGGCACTGGGCTGCGGCTACGGTCGCAGGTGATGGTGGATAAGGCGACCACCATCCCCCGGGCCAAGGCCGGCGGCCGGATCGGGCGCCTGGACGAAGCAACTGTGGCACACGTAACCCGCGCACTTGCCGCCTTTATTGGTGCCGGATGAGAATGATCGCGCACGGGACGGGTGCGGGTTGCCCAGCTCCATCGGCGCGGCCGCCATGTCGCGCGTTGACACCGCAAGGCCGGACGCTATAACCGCGCCCTCCGGCCGCCGGGTCCCGTTACGAGGCCCTTTGCGGTGCGCGCCCTGTTTGCCATTACGCTGCCTGGGAAAGTCGAAGGTCATGTTCGCTGTCATCCGCACCGGCGGAAAACAGTACCGCGTTACGCCGAACGCGGTGCTGAAGGTTGAAAAGCTGGAAGCCGAACCCGGCGGCACCGTGACCTTCACCGACGTGCTCGCGGTTGGCAGCGAAGGCAGCCTGACCCTGGGCGCGCCGACCGTCGCCGATGCCTCCGTCACTGCCACGGTGATCGCGCAGGACCGGCTGGACAAGGTCATCATCTTCAAGAAGCGCCGCCGGCAGAACAGCCGCCGCCGCAACGGCCATCGCCAGCACGTCACGGTGCTGCGGGTCGCCGGCATTAGCGCCAACGGGCAGACCTGGCCCGCTTCGCCCGCCGCACCCGCGGCCCCGCAGGAGTAATCGGCCATGGCACACAAGAAAGCCGGCGGCTCGTCCCGCAACGGGCGCGACACGGAAGGCAGGCGCCTCGGCATCAAAAAGTTCGGCGGCGAAGCCGTGCTCGCTGGCAACATCCTGGTCCGCCAGCGCGGCACCAAATGGCACCCCGGCACCAATGTCGGCCTCGGCCGCGACCACACGATCTTTGCCCTGGTGGATGGCAAGGTGGAGTTCGCCCGCCGCGCGCAGGGCAAAGTCCATGTGTCCGTCCGACCGTTGCCGGCCGCTGCGGAGTAGCGCCGGAACCCATTGCGCGTATCGTGACGGGGGTCGGCGGCAAGCCGGCCCCCGTTGTCGTTGGTCATAGCTGATGAAATTCCTCGATCAGGCGAAAATCCATCTGCGCTCCGGCAACGGCGGTGACGGCGTCGTTGCGTTCCGTCGCGAGAAGTTCCTGGAGTTCGGCGGCCCCGACGGCGGCAACGGCGGCAAGGGCGGGGACATCGTGTTTGAGGCGGTGGCCAACCTGAACACGCTGATCGACTTCCGCTACACGCAGCATTTCCGCGCGGCCAAGGGCGGCAATGGCGCCGGCTCGGACCGCACAGGCGCCGGCGCGCCGCCCGTGGTGATCCAGGTGCCGGTGGGAACGCAGATACTGGCCGAGGACCGTGAATTGCTGCTGGCGGACCTCGATACCGCCGGCAAGCGGATCACCCTGCTGCGCGGCGGCGATGGCGGGTTCGGCAACACGCACTTCAAGTCCTCCGTCAACCGCGCGCCGCGCAAGGCGACCAAGGGATGGCCGGGGGAGGAGCGGTCGGTCTGGCTGCGCCTGAAGCTGATCGCCGACGCCGGCCTGATCGGCCTGCCCAACGCCGGCAAGTCCACCTTCCTCGCCGCCGTGTCCGCCGCCCGCCCCAAGATCGCCGACTACCCCTTCACCACCCTGCATCCGCAGCTCGGCGTCATTCGCCTGTCCGCGGCAGAGGAGTTCGTGCTGGCCGATATCCCCGGCCTGATCGAGGGCGCGCACGAAGGCGCCGGCCTGGGCGATCGGTTCCTGGGCCATGTCGAGCGCTGCGCCGTCCTGCTGCATCTGGTGGATGGGGCGGCCGGTGATGTTGTCCGCGCCTGGCGCACGGTGCGGCAGGAACTGGCGGCCTATGGCGGCGGCCTGGCGGAGAAGCCCGAACTGATCGGCCTCAACAAGGCCGATGCGATGACGCCGCGCGAGACTTCCGCCCGCCTGGCCGCGCTCCGCAAGGCGTCGGGCCGGCCCGTGATGCTGCTGTCGGGCGTGTCCGGGCAGGGCGTGCCCGAGGTGCTGCGCGCGTTGCAGGACATGATCCACGACGTTCGCCGCAACCCGCCTGCGCCCACCCGTGCCGAACCGGTTGCCGGCCTCGCATCCGCCGCGGCCGCCCCATGATCCCCAGCCTCGCGGACGCCCAGCGCCTGGTGGTGAAGATCGGCAGCGCCCTCGTGGTGCAGCAGGACGACGCCTGCCCCCGCGCGGACTGGCTGGACGGGGTCGCCGCCGACATCGCCGCCCTCCGCGCGCGCGGCACCGAGGTGATCGTCGTGTCCTCCGGCGCCATCGCGCTGGCCCGCCGAGCGCTCGGCCTGACCCGCAAGCGGCTGAAGCTGGAGGAGAAGCAGGCGGCCGCGGCGGTCGGCCAGATCAGGCTGGCGCAGGCCTGGGCCACCGCCTTGTCCGCGCGGGATCTGATCGCGGCGCAACTGCTGCTGACCCTGGACGATACCGAAGACCGCCGCCGCTACCTCAACGCCCGCGCCACCCTGCAGACCCTGCTGGGCCTGGGCTGCGTCCCGGTCATCAATGAGAACGACACGGTGGCGACCGCCGAAATCCGCTTCGGCGACAACGACCGCCTCGCCGCGCGGGTCGCCGAGATGGTGCAGGCAGACCAACTCGTGCTGCTGTCGGACATCGACGGCCTCTACACCGCCGATCCCCGCCGCGACCCGGCAGCACGCCACATCCCCATAGTGGAGGCGGTGACGCCCGAGATCGAGGCGATGGGCGGGGAGCCGCCGCCCGGCTACTCGTCCGGCGGCATGCGGACCAAACTGGCGGCGGCGCGCATCGCCACCCAGGCAGGCTGCGCCATGGCCATCGCCTTCGGCGACACGAAACACCCGCTGACCGCGCTGGAACACGGGGCGGCCTGCACCTGGTTCCTGCCCGCTCCGGAAGGACGCTCCGCCCGCAAGCGCTGGATCGCCGGCTCCCTCGCGCCCCTCGGCGTGTTGACGGTCGATGCCGGCGCGGCGCGCGCCCTGGCCCGCGGCCGCTCGCTGTTGCCGGCAGGGGTGCAGGCCGTGGAGGGCAGCTTCGAGCGCGGCGATCCCGTGCTTGTCGTCGGCCCCGATGGATCGCGCCTCGCCCGCGGCCTGTCCGCCTATGCCAGCGCCGACGCCGAACGGATCGCCGGCCACCGGTCGGACCAGATCGAGGCGATCCTGGGCTGGCGTGGCCGGGACGAGATCATCCATCGCGACGACCTCGTGCTCTTGCAGCGTCCGGCCGCGAAGCAATCCGCGAAGCCGGCGCGCGAGGAGGCCCAACCATCTTCCGTCGCAACTGAGGCATCGCCATGACGGCGCAGCGAAAAGTCCTGCTGGAAACGGCGGCGTCGCGGCGGCACAATCGGGCCATGCACGACCAGTCTGCCGCCGAACATCTCCAGCGCGCCGCGCAGGCGGCACGCGAGGCATCGCATGTGCTGGCCCAGAGTAGCGAGGCCGTGCGCAACGCCGCGCTGCGCAGCATGGCGGACGCCCTGCGCGCCGGGAGGCACGCGATCCTCGCCGCCAACGCCATCGACCTCGCCAACTTCGACGGCAGTGCGGCGTTCCGCGACCGCCTGACCTTGACGGAAGCCAGGGTTGAGGCGATGGCGATCGGGCTTGAGGAAGTGGCCGCACTGCCCGATCCGCTGGCTCGCACCTTGGCTGACTGGACCCGGCCGAACGGCCTGCGCATTCGCCGCGTCGCCACGCCGATTGGCGTGATCGGCATGATCTACGAAAGCCGGCCGAATGTCGGGGCCGATGCCTCCGGGCTGTGCCTGAAATCCGGCAACGCGGTGCTGCTGCGCGGCGGGTCGGACAGCGCCAACAGCGCCCGCGCCATCAACGTAGCCTTGCAGACCGGGCTGAAGGCGGCCGGCCTGCCGGAAGCCTGCATCCAGGTCGCACCGAACACCGATCGCGCCTATGTCGCGGCGATGCTGGCGGGCGCCGGTCTGCTGGACCTCATCATCCCGCGTGGCGGCAAGTCACTGGTGGAGCGCGTGCAGCGGGAGGCGCGGGTGCCGGTGCTGGCCCACGCCGAGGGCCTCTGCCACACCTACGTGCACGCCGCGGCCGA
>DATNEJ010000237.1:0-33406 GCA_035606775.1 Acetobacteraceae bacterium
CGGGATACCATCCTCATCGGCGGCGGCGCCACCAATCGCGGCGTGGAAACGAGTGTCCGGGAGGCATTCAACCTCGACCTTTCCACCATCGTCGTGCGCGAATGCTGCTGGAGCAGCGACGCGGCCGCGCACGCCTACAGCCTGGACAAGGCAATGAAGATGTATGCCCGCATCCGATCGCTCGAACAGGTGGCAGCGATGCTGCGGGGATAACCAGACGCTTTACGAACCGGTTTTACGATTCCGGAACAGAGGCGCGTGAACAAAGCCAGCGGTCAGTGGGTGGAGGATATCGGCCCATGGAACCAATCAGCGCAATCGCCCTCAGCCTGGCAATTGGCGCGGGGGCTGTCGCCGGCCAGGAAGTGGTCAGCGCCCTGGTCAAGGATGCGTACGGCAAGCTGAAAGACCTGATCGCGCGCCGATACCCCAAGGTCTCCGTCGCCCAACTGGAAGAAGCGCCGGATTCGAAAAATCGCCGCGCCGTGGTCGAGGAAGACCTGACCGACGCCGGCGCGGGACAGGACAACGAGCTGCTGGCCGCGGCGCACGAACTGACCGAAGCGATCCGCCAGCACGCGCCCGGCGCGGCAGCGGCGATCGGCGTCGATCTGAAGGACGTTGAGGCGGCCAATCTGCGGTTGGCCGACATTGCTGCCTCAGGCACCGGCGTCAGGCTGGAAAAAGGCAGGTTCAGCGGCGACATCGACATTCGCGGTGTGCGCGCGGGCACGCCGCCACCCGGCACGCCGAAGACCGGCTGAACCGGTCCCCATGTCGCAGACTGGCGTATACTTTCGGGACGTTCAGGCTGAGACAATCACCATCAGCGGCGTCACCGTCGGCCTTTCGGCGCCGGAGATTCAGGCCCTGACGAAGGCGGCCGCGGCCGGCGCGGTCGGCCCCCTCGCCGACAGAATCGTCGATCTGAGCCAGAAGCTTGGCGTCACCCAGGGCGCCATGCGGACCATCCTGGCAACCGTCGGCCAAGCCGATGTGCCGGACGAACGCCTGACGGAAAAGCTGGCCGAGGTCTTCGCACAAACCCGCAAAGCGGCCGCGGCGATCGACGCGGTGCAGCCGGAGAATCCCCTCGCGAAGGAGCACGTGGCGAAAGCCTCGGAAGCAGCGGCGTCAGGCGATCGCGATGAAGCGCGGCGGCAGCTACAGGCGGCACGAACGGCAGCGCAGGCCGCGGCGGAGGAAGCTCGCACGCTCGCGCGCCAGGCGGAAGCGGCCGCGGGCCAAAAGATGTTGCAGGCCGAACGGGCCGTGGCGGCGGAGGCAGAGCTGGTCCTGGCGGCCCTGGACTATGTGGAAGCGGCGCGGCTTTTCGCCGAGGCGGCATCCCTGGTGCCTGATGGGGAACCGACTGAGAGGGCTCGCCTGCTGCTACGACAGGCGGACGCACTGCAACGTCAGGGTGACGAGCGCGGCGACAACACCGCCCTGCAACAGGCCATCGGAATTTATCGAGGTATGCTCGCCCTGCTGACGCGCGAACGGGTGCCGCTCGAGTGGGCGCGGACGCAAAACAGCCTCGGCAATGCGCTGTGGACACTTGGCACGCGCGAGAGCGGCGCGGCGCGGCTGGACGAAGCGACCGTCGCCTACCGGCTGGCCTTGGAAGTATGGGCGCGCGAGCATGTGCCGCTCGACTGGGCGACGGCGCAGAACAACCTCGGCAATGCGTTGGCAGCACTTGGCTCACGTGAGAGCGGTACGACGCAACTCGACGACGCCGTTGCCGCCTATCGCCTGGCGTTGGAAGTATGGACGCGCGAGACCGTGCCTCTTCTGTGGGCGGCGACACAGAACAATCTCGGCAGCGCGCTTCAGGCCCTTGGCACGCGTGAGAGTGGTACCGCGCGGTTGGAGGATGCCATCATTGCCTATCGCGCGGCGCTGGAGGAGAGGACGCGCGAGCGCATACCGCTCGAGTGGGCAATGACGCAGAGCAACCTCGGCAACGCGCTCTGGATGCTCGGTCAACGCGAGAGCGGCACCGAGCGCCTGCTCGAGGCCATCGCTACCTACCGCAATGTGCTCAAGGAACGGACCCGCGAGCGCGTGCCGCTCGAATGGGCGATGACACAGACGCAGCTCGGCAATGCGCTTCAGACGCTCGGGATGCGCGAGAACGGTTCTGCCCGGCTTGAGGAAGCAATCGTCGCATACCGGGCAGCGCTCGAGGAGCAGACGCGCGAGCGCGCACCGATCCAATGGGCGGCGACCCAGGGCAACCTCGGCAACGTGCTGCAGTTTCTCGGTAACCGCGAGAGCGGCACGGAACGGCTGGAGGAGGCAGTCATCGCCTACCGCGCGACACTGGACGTATGGACCCGCGATCGCGTACCGCTCGAATGGGCGGGCACACAGAACAACCTCGCAACCGCGCTTCGCACGCTCGGGGAGCGGGAGACTGGCACGGAACGGCTGGAGGAAGCCGTGAATGCCTACCGCGCAGCGCTGGAGGAATGGACCCGCGAACGCATCCCACTCAACTGGGCGACGGCTCAAGGCAATCTCGGCAATGCGCTTGCGACGCTTGGCGCACGCGAGGGCGGCACGAAGCGGCTGAAGGAAGCAGTCGCCGCCTACCGGCTCGCGCTGAAGGAAAAGACGCGCGAACGCGTACCTCTGGAGTGGGCAGCGACGCAGAACAACCTTGGCAATGCGCTGCGGACACTTGGTACTCGGGAGATCGGTTTGGCACGGCTGGAGGAGGCTGTCGCCGCCAATCGCGCGGCACTGGAGGAATGGACGCGTGAGCGTGTGCCGCTTTGGTGGGCGTTGGCACAGAATAACCTCGGCAATGCACTTTCAACCCTCGGCGAGCGTGAAAGCGTCACGACGCGGCTGGAGGAAGCAGTCATCGCCTATCGCATGGCGCTGGAGGAACGAATGCGCGAGCGCGCGCCACTCGACTGGGCAACAACGCAGAATAACCTCGGCAGCACACTTGGGAAACTTGGAGCGCGTGAGGGGGATACGGCACGGCTGGAGGAAGCGATCACCGCCTGTCGCACGGCGCTGGAGGAACGGACGCGCGAACGCGTGCCGCTCGATCATGCAGTGACGCAGGATAATCTCGGCAAGGCGCTTCACGCGCTTGGCATGCGCGAAGGCGAGACGGCGCGACTGGAGGAGGCAGTGGCTGCCTATCGTGCGTGCCTCACGGTGGCCGCGTCCGCCTGGCCGGCGGAATGGGTCGATGAAGTGCGCGCGCGGGAGAACGAGACACAGGCCGAGATCGGGCGTCGCTCACTTCCGTAATCGGGATAGTCCGTCGCGCGGGATGTCTCGGTTGAACGCGCCTATCGGCCCCGAAGAAGGCAATGCACGCTGCGCAAGCGCTGTTCGGACAGTCACCAGACACCGTGCACCAGCCGGTAGCGGACAGTCCGCATATAGGCGACGTAACCGTCGAGCTCAGCGGCCAGCATCTTTTCCTCATCCAGGATGCGCAGGACCAGGACCGGCACATTCAGCAGCATGAACAGCAGGCCCCAATAGGAGCCCAGTGCCAGCGGCGTGCCGATGACCAGGATCAGCACGCCGACATACATGGGATGGCGCACCAGCGCATACGGGCCGGACGAAATGACCTTCTGCCCCGGCATCGTCTTGATCGTCGAAGCGCCGTAGCTGTTCTCACGAAACACCCAAAGGTCGATCATCAGCCCGAGCACCACGAGAACATCCCCGAACACCGCGATCGACGCCGGGACGTGCGACCAGCCGAAGCGATGGTCGAGTACTGAGACGATGACCAGCGCGACCATGCTGACGAAGACAAGAGAGATGAGCACTTTCTGGACGAGGCGTGTCTCGGCCGCGGGACCGGCCTTGATCCGTCGCTCCAGCAACGCCGGATTGTTGAGCGCGAGATAGATGCCAATGATGTTGGTCGAGACCGTGAAGACGACAATGAACGCCCAGCCCTGCCAGTAGGCCAGCGTCCCGGCGGACACGAAGACGATGAGGCCGAGGACGAGAAGCCCCAGCGTGGCGGCCTTGGCAGTGCGGAGGGCAAGATTCATGGGGTCTTCTCCGGAACCTGTTTGATGCAGATAGAAGCACTAGGCAGGCTCTACGTCTTTATTTGATCGGGTGAGCCGCGTCTCCGGTGAGTCCGCCTGCGGTGATCGCGCTGTATGCCCGTTCTGTCATGCCATTCGGCATAGAACGGCCCGGTCCATTGTATCTATAGCGGAAACAAATAGTACCTTGGTTCCCTCACCCACCCCGCGCCGTTGCCAGATCAGCCGCCAGCCTGATCGCCGCGATCAGGCTGGCGGGATCGGCAACGCCCTTGCCGGCAATGTCGTAGGCGGTGCCGTGGTCGGGTGACGTGCGCACGATCGGCAGGCCAAGGGTGACATTCACGCCCTGCTCCATGGAAAGCGTCTTGAGCGGGATAAGCCCCTGGTCGTGATACATGCAGATCGCCGCGTCGTAGCGCCGGCGAGCCGCCGGCGTGAACATGGTGTCCGGCGGCCAGGGACCCGACACGTCAATGCCCTCTGCGCGCAACGCGGCAATCGCCGGGGCAATCAGCGTGGTTTCCTCATCGCCCAACGCACCCTGCTCGCCGGCGTGCGGATTGAGGCCGGCAACCGCCAGGCGCGGCGCAGCAATACCGAAATCGCGCTGTAGCGCCGCCGCCGTGGTGCGTGCCGTCGCGACGATGCCGTCCGTACTCAGCGTGGCGATCGCATCCCGCAGTGAGGCATGCACCGTCACCGGCACGACCCGAAGCTGCGGGCTTGCCAGCATCATCACCTGCCGGCCGGTCGCGCCGGTCAGCGCGGCCAGAAACTCGGTGTGTCCCGGATAGGCGAAGCCGGCGCCGTAGAGCGCCGCCTTGTTGATCGGGTTCGTCACCACGCCGCTGACTTCGCCCCGCATCGCCAGCAACGTGGCGCGCTCGATCGACTCCACCACCGCCTTCGCGTTCGCCGCATCCGGCTGGCCGAAGCGCGGCACCGCGGGCAGCGGCACCGGCAGCACGGGCAGCGCAACCGGGAACAGCGCGGCTGCGGCATCGGGCGTGGTCACCACTTTCACCTGCACATCCAGCTTCAGCGCGGCGGCAAGGGCAGTCAGCCGAGTGGGGTCGTCCAGCGCGACGAACGGAACGGCCTCCTGACGCAGCGCCAGCCAGGCGCGAAGCGTCAGTTCGGCGCCGATGCCGGCGGGATCACCCATGGTCAGTGCGAGCGGGAGCATCGCTTACATGTGCAGCGCCCGGCCTTCGACCGCCAGGGCTGCCTCCTTCACCGCCTCATTCAAACTGGGATGCGCATGGCAGGTGCGCGCGACATCCTCGGCCGACGCACCGAATTCCATTGCCGTCGCCAGTTCGGCGATCAAGGTGCCGGCATCGGGGCCGATGATATGCGCGCCGAGCAGGCGGTCGGTCTGTTTGTCGGCGAGCAGCTTGACGAAGCCGTCGGTGTCGCCCATCGCGCGCGCCCGTCCGTTGGCGGTGAACGGGAACTTGCCGACGTTGTAGGCGATGCCTGCGGCTTTCAGTTCCTCCTCGGTCTGGCCGACAGACGCGACCTCCGGCCACGTGTACACGACGCTGGGGATCACGCCGTAATTCACGTGCCCGGCCTGCCCGGCAAGTTGCTCCGCCAGCGCCACGCCTTCGTCCTCCGCCTTGTGCGCCAGCATCGGGCCCGCGATCGCGTCGCCGATGGCATAGAGGCCGGGCACGCTGGTGGCATAATGCGCGTCCACCTTGATCCGCTGCCGCTCATCCAGCGCGACGCCGGCTGCCTCCAGCCCGAGGCCCTCGGTATAGGGCCGGCGGCCGATCGCCAGCAGGACGATGTCGGCCTTGAGCGTTTCGGGCGCTCCGCCCTTCACCGACTCCATCGTCACCGTCACGCCGTCGTCACCAGGCTGACCATTGCCGATTTGGGCGCCGGTCACCTTCATCCCCAGCCGGAATTTCAGCCCCTGCTTCGTCAGGATGCGCTGGAAGGCCGTTGCCACTTCGTTGTCCACACCTGGCACGATGCGATCCAGGAACTCGACCACCGTCACGGCCGCACCCAGGCGGCGCCAGACACTGCCCAGTTCCAGCCCGATGATGCCGGCGCCGATGACAACAAGATGGCCAGGCACCTTGTCCAGTTCCAGCGCAGCCGTGGAGGTGACGATCTTCTTCTCGTCCACCGCGACATTCGGCAGCGGCACGCTTTCGCTGCCGGTGGCGATGACGATGCTCCTGGCTTCGTACTCCGCGTCATCCACGGCGACCTTGCCGGCGGCGACGACACGGCCGGCGCCTTTCAGCCAGGTGATCTTGTTCTTGCGGAACAGGAACTCGACACCTTTGACGTTGGCGGTGACGACTTCGTTCTTGCGGGCCTGCATGCGCGCCAGGTCGAGCTTCACGGAGTCGAGAATCACGCCGTGATCTTTCAGCGCGTGCGTGGCCTTGTCGAATTCCTCTGACGAATGCAGCAACGCTTTCGACGGGATGCAGCCGATATTCAGGCAGGTGCCGCCGAGTGTCGCGCGCTTTTCGACGCAGGCGACCTTGAGACCAAGCTGGGCGGCACGAATGGCGCAGACATAGCCGCCCGGGCCGGCGCCGATGACGATGACGTCGAAGGACTCTGACATTGGCTGCTGCTCCCGGCAGGCAGGGATTGAGGTCGGATGGTGCGCGTGCCGCGACGGCCGGTTCCGCGCGCTGGGTTGGTGGGCGGCGGCGCGCCAAACAAAGGCTGATACCAACGGTCATCCTTTATGACCGTGGTATCAGAGGTCGAGCAGCAGCCGGCGCGGGTCTTCCACGCCTTCCTTCACGCGCACCAGGAAGGAAACCGCTTCCCGGCCATCGACGATCCGGTGGTCGTAGGACACCGCCAGGTACATCATCGGCCGCACCTCGATCTTACCGCCGACGACCACCGGGCGTTCCTGGATCTTGTGCATGCCAAGGATCGCCGATTGCGGCGGATTGAGGATCGGCGTTGACATCAGCGACCCGTAGATACCGCCGTTGGTGATGCTGAACGTGCCGCCGGCGAGCTCATCCAGCTTCAGCGCGCCGTCGCGCGCACGGCGGCCGAAATCGGCGATGGCGCCTTCGATCGCCGCGAAGCTCATGGTGTCGGCGTCGCGGATCACCGGCACCACGAGGCCGGTGGACCCGCCCACGGCGATGCCCATGTGAACGAAGTTCTTGTACACGATGTCGTCGCCGTCGATCTCCGCGTTCACCATGGGGAACGCCTTCAGCGCGGCGCAGGAGGCACGCACGAAGAACGACATGAAGCCCAGGCGGATGCCGTTGTGCCGCTTCTCGAACACATCGCGGTATTCGTTGCGCAGCGCCATCACCGCCGACATGTCCACCTCGTTGAAGGTGGTCAGCATGGCGGCGGTGTTCTGCGCTTCCTTGAGACGCGCGGCGATGGTCCTGCGCAGGCGGGTCATGCGCACCCGTTCCTCGCGTGGTTCGGCGGCGCGGGGCGGTTTTGCCGCCGGTGCGGCCGGGGCGGGTGCGGCCGGGCGGTTCAGGAACGCCAGCACGTCGCCCTTGGTGATCCTCCCGTCCTTGCCGGTGCCTGGCTCGACATCGGCGGTCGTCAGGTGCTGCTCCTCGATGATCTTCGCCGCCGCCGGCAGGGGCGCGTGCGCCGCGCCGGTGGCCGGCGGCGTGGCGGGGCGGGACACCGGCCCCAGCGGGCGCGGCGGCGGGTGTACACCGGCGGGCGGATTGGCGGCCGGCCGAACGTCGGGCTGGGGCGGGCGAACCTCGGGCTGAGGCGGCGGCGGAGCGGCCGGGCGGGCCGGGGCAGGTGCAGGCGCGGCGGCGGGTTTCGCAGCGGCGGGCTTCGCGGTGGCCGCGCCGGCGGCCCCGTCCACGATGGCGAGCACGGCGCCGACCTCAACCTCGGTGCCCTCCGGAACGACGATGGAGGACAGTATGCCGGCGGCGGGCGCCGTCACCTCCACCGTGACCTTGTCGGTTTCAAGCTCGACCAGCGCTTCGTCGGCGGCGACCGTGTCCCCCTGCTGCTTGATCCAGCGTGCAACCGTCGCGGTGGTCACGCTCTCGCCCAGGCTGGGCACTTTGATCTCGGTCGCCAATGCACTCTCTCCGGGGGCCAGGGCCGGCGTCACAGCAATGCCGGCAGGGAAACGTCGCGTTTAGTCTATGCCCAGCGCCGTGGCCACCACGCGGGCCTGCTGCGCCATGTGGGTCTTCGCCAGGCCGGTCGCCGGACTCGCCGCCGCATCCCGCCCCACATAGCTCGGCCGCCGCACCCGGATATCCAGCCGGCTCAGCACCTTTTCGATCCGCCGGTCGACGAAAGTCCAGGCGCCCATGTTCTCGGGCTCCTCCTGGCACCACACGACGTCGGCGTTGTGGTAGGGCGTCAGCACGCGAGTCAGGGAATGCTGCGGGAACGGATAAAGCTGCTCCACGCGGACCAGCGCCACGTCCCGCGCATCCTTGGACCGGCGCTCCGACAGCAGGTCGTAATACAGCTTGCCGGTGCACAGCACGACGCGACGCACATCCTCGGGCGGCGCGATCTCGTCGATCTCCGGGATCACGTGCTGGAAGCGGCTGCCGTCGGCCATGTCGGCCAGCGGCGACACCGCCAGCTTGTGGCGCAGCAGCGATTTCGGCGTGAAGACAACCAGCGGCTTGCGGAAGTTGCGGTGCAACTGCCGGCGGAGCGCATGGAAATAGTTCGCCGGCGTCGTCAGATTGCACACATACATGTTCCGCTCGGCGCAAAGCTGCAAATACCGCTCGGGGCGCGCGGAGGAATGTTCGGGTCCCTGCCCTTCGTAGCCGTGCGGCAGCAGCAGCACGAGGCCGGACATGCGCAGCCATTTCGTCTCGCCGCTCGCCAGGAACTGGTCGATGATGACCTGCGCGCCGTTGGCGAAATCGCCGAACTGCGCTTCCCACAGCACCAGCGTCGTCGGGTCGGCCAGCGAATAGCCGTAGTCGAAGCCCAGCACGCCCGCTTCCGACAGCAGCGAGTTGTAGATCTCGATCCGCGCCTGGTCGGGCCGGATATTGTTCAGCGGCACGTATTCGTTCTGGTTGGTCTGATCGACCAGCACGGCATGGCGCTGGCTGAACGTGCCGCGCTGGCTGTCCTCACCCGACAGGCGCACACGGCTACCTTCGCTAAGCAAGGTGCCGAAAGCCAAAGCCTCGGCCGTCGCCCAGTCGATGCCCTGCCCGGTTTCGATCATCGCCTGCTTGGCTTCAAGCTGGCGGACGATCTTGCTGTTCACCTCGAAACCTGCGGGCACGCGCGACAGCGCCATGCCGACCTGCTTGAGGTCGGATTCGGTCACGTCGGTGGCTTGCTCGGTCAGCTCTACCTCTTCCTGGTCCGCCGCATGGAAGCCGGTCCAATGACCTTCGAGCCAGTCGGCCTTGTTCGGCCTGTAGGACTTGCCGGCGGCGTTGGCATCTTCCAGCCGCTGCGCGAACTCATCCCACATCGCCTGTGCGTCGGCGGCGGACACCACGCCATCCGCGGCGAGGCGTTCGGCGTAGAGCGTGCGCGTGGTCTTGGTATGGTTGATCGCGCGGTACATCACCGGCTGGGTGAAGGCTGGCTCATCGATCTCGTTATGGCCGTGGCGGCGGTAGCAGACGATGTCCAGCACGATGTCGGTGGCGAAGCGCATGCGGAACTCCGCCGCCATCCGCGCGCAGAAGATCACCGCCTCCGGGTCGTCGCCGTTGACGTGCAGGATCGGCGCCTGGATCGACTTGGCGACGTCGGTGCAATAGAGGCCGGAATAGGCGTGCGCTGGAACGGTGGTAAAGCCGATCTGGTTGTTGACGACCACGTGCACCGTTCCGCCGGTGCGGTAGCCGATCAACTGGCTCATCGCCAAGGTCTCGTAGACCAGGCCCTGACCGGCGAAGGCCGCATCGCCGTGCATCAGGATCGCCATGACGGAGCTGCGGCGCTGGGTGTCGCCCGCCTGGTCCTGCCGGGCGCGCACCTTGCCGACCACGACGGGATTGACCGCCTCGAGGTGGGACGGGTTCGGCTGCAGCGACAGATGCAGCTTCCGCCCACCGATCTCGATGTCGGTCGAGGTGCCGAGGTGGTATTTCACGTCGCCCGAACCCTGCACGTCGTCGGGCTTGAAGCTCTCGCCGCTGAATTCGCTGAACAGCGCCGGCAGTGGCTTCTTCACGATGTTGACCAGAGTGTTCAGCCGGCCGCGATGCGGCATGCCGATCGCCACTTCCCGCACACCGGCCTGCGCCACCGTCTCGATGATCGCGTGCAGCGCCGGGATGGTGATCTCGCCGCCCTCCAGCCCGAACCGCTTCGTCGTGACGTAGCGCTTCTGGCAGAACACCTCGAAGCCCTCGGCTTCGGTCAACTGGCGCAGGATGGTGCGCTTGGCCTGTGCGTCGCACGCGGTGCGCCAGGGCGCGCCTTCGACCTTGCGCTGGATCCAGGATTTCTGCTCGGGGTCCTGGATGTGCATGAACTCAACGCCGATCGGGCCGCAATAGGTGTCGCGCAGAAGCCGCACGATCTCCCGCAGGGTAGCGGTCTCCCGGCCCAGCACGTTGTCGATGAAGATCTGCCGGTCCAGGTCGGCGTCGCTGAACCCGTAGGAACGCGGATCGAGTTCGGCGTGGGGCGCGGGGATCTGCAGGCCCAGCGGATCGAGCCGCGCCTCCAGGTGGCCGCGCACGCGGTAGGAGCGGATCAGCATCAGCGCGCGCAGGGAGGCGATGGTGGCGGCGCGCACCTGTTCGTTGGATGGCACGGCGGATGGCGCGGCGCGGCGCGGCGCGGCGGGTTGCGCGCCGTCTTCGGCGAAGGTTTCGTGCGGTGCCCAGGACGCGCCGGATGCTTCCTCCAGCACCGACCGCGCTTCCTCGTTCATGGCGCCGAACAGGTCGGCAAAGCTGGGATCGACCGAGGCCGGATTGGCGGCCCAGCGGGCATATTGCTCACCCAGGAACGCGGCGTTCGCTCCGTTGAATGCCGAAGCCAGAATGTCCACGCCCGCCATTTGTTACGGCCCCCTGCCTGTGCGCGCCGCGTCCATAAAGAACCCGTCCCGTTGCCGATAGATGGTCCCGCCGCACGCTGGAATGTTCCTGCCGCATGCCGGCCGGCGGATCGGTCGGATGTCACGCAAACGACGCGCCATGAGCGGTTGCCCATAGCGCGTCGCCTGGCTTCAAAGCCGGTCAGCCAACCTTGCTGCGTCCTGAGGCGAAATGCGCCCGGCAGCGGGACATTTCAAGCAGAACCGGCCCCGGGACGGGGTCCCAGGGCCGGCTGTGTCGGATAGCTGAAAGTCAGGTCAGCCGGGCGCCGGTTCTTCCGACGGGGCCGGCGGTGTCGGGCGCTGCCGGCGTTCCGCCATGAAGGCGTCGAACTCGGCCTTGTCCTTGGCGAAGCGGAGGCGGTCGAGGAACGCGCCGAACTCCTTCTGCTCCTCCTCCAGGCGCCGCAGGGTTTCAGAGCGGTATTCGTCGAAGGCGCGGTTGCCGCTGGTCTGCGCGGGCCGCTCACCGCCGCTGCCGGTGCACCAGGCGCGCCACTGCGCCCAGGGCGGCGGTGAACCCTGCCAGCCGGCATTGCGAAATTCCGCGCGCGCTCGGCGTCCCCAGCATCCCATGCGTCCGCTCCATATCATGCTGATGAGGATGGCCAGTCCGATCGGCCACCAGAGGATGAAGCCCAGGATCGTCGCCGCGATCGCCATGCCGCGGCTGAAACCCCAGGGATGCCAGAACGGCGGGCCGCCCCAACCCTGGTAGCCCCAGCCTTGATAGCTCCAGCCCTGGTTCTGGTTGTCCCAGGTCTGCTGGCCGCCTTGTCCGGGGTTGCCCCAGGCCGGGTTGCCGTATGCCTGTTGATTCGCAGCGCTCGCCATTGCGGGCCTCATGTGAATGTAAGACACATTTACATATGGGCGATGGAGGTCGGAGGTCAAGGAGAATCTGCCGCTGGATTTCAAGTCCGCGAGAAACAGCGGCGGTGTGTGCACAGCGTGACTCCGGGCGGCACGGCAACAGCGCGAGCAAAGATGCGGCTGGAACATCGCGGTCCCCAACCGCTATTGAGCGGCAATCATACCGATTGCGTGCTGAAAGGTTTGGCCGGACATGCTGCAAGCGATAGCGCGGGCGTTGCCGCTTGCCGCATATGAGCCCTTTCGCTTGGGCATCGTCCGCTTCCGCCGCGGTTCCCTGCCGCGCAAGGTCTGCGTCGGTGTTCTGCAGATCGCCGCGGGTGCCCATCGCGGGCGACTGGCCTCCCTGGTGCCGGAGGTCCGCCCGCTCGACATGCCGCACCTTGGCTTCTGCCCGACCGACTCCATGGTGATGGACGCGGTCTACTGGTTCGGCGTGCAAGGGTACGAAGGAAAGGTGGCGGATGTCTGGGCGGCGCTTTGCCGCCGATCCCGCGCCATTCTCGAAATCGGCGGTAATGTCGGCCTGTTCACCGTGCTCGGCGCAAGCGTGTCTTTCGTCCCGTACACGGTCGCGGAACCGGTGCCCACGGTCAGCGCGGTGCTGCGCGCGAACCTCGCCCGCAATGGCCTGACTCATGTCGAAGTGCTGGAGGTTGCCGCCATTCCCGGCACCGCGTCCGCGCCGGTCACGCTCAATGTTCCCGACGAAAAGCGCGGCGCCCCGGTCGGCGCGCACCTGACAGAAGGTGTGGAGGTCCACGGCCGATCCAGCGTGCGCCGGATCAGTGTCAGCGGGCGGCCGTTCCGTGACCTGATGGCCGGCCGTGACCTGGTGAAGATCGACGCCGAGGGCATTGAGGCCAAGCTGCTCGACTCCGCGCGCGACATCATTCTGGCGGAACGTCCGACGCTGCTTATCGAGGTGCTGCCGAACGCGACCAATCTTGCAGCGATTATCACCGAACTCGCGCGTGATGCCGGCTATGCAATCTTCGTTGTGCCGGAGTGGGGATCGGACACCATCGTAGAGGTGTCGCCCGATGAATTCACCGCGGCGCTGCCGGCACGGTTCAACTCGAAGGACATTGTCCTTTCGACGGGTGCGCTTCCGGTGTAACCCGTGTCCGCACCGAAGCGGATGCTGCTGATCGCTCCGGCTTCTTTGCGTAGCCCTCGGTCATCAGGTGGATCAAGTGGGTCAGGTTGAAGATGATCAGCGGCTTGTGACATCAGCCGCGCGACACGCTCACGGCCAATACGAATGCCCATAGAGCCTGTTCGGTGCAGATGGACGCACCGAACAGGCTCTATGTCCTGGTTTGATCGTGTGATTCACGTCTCCGGCGATTCCGCCTGCGACGATCACGCATTAGCCCAGGTGCTCGCTCACGAACCGGAACCCTGTAGACCCTTCAAACGCAAGTGCTCGGGTGCCCACGAAACCGGGTGAACTTCAGCGCCGCCATCCGCACGGTCATGACCAACATTAGCTCGACTTGCGTTGAATCCGAACCTGAGGCTAAAATCCGGCCGCGCAGGTGTGGATAGGCCCTGGCGCTCTCTGACTTTCCTGGTCGCAGCTATAGTGCCCCACGACCGGACCGACCGCGTGAGCACGCTCGGCAATCCCGGGAGGGTCAGACCTACCGATCGAACTTGACCTCTCCCCAGTCAAATTAGCGATCACGTGACAACGACTCACGAGCGCCGACGGAGCGGAACTTATACGACGCGCCTCGGTCGTAAAGGGGAGAGACCATTGTGACGGTAATCAACCGAACGGTGATCAAGGCAAAGGCCGGCATGCCGGAGCCAGGCAAGCAGCTTGCCAGCCTCACCCAGACCGAGTTGTCAGTGCAAGGCATTAGCTACGATGTGCCGAGCAAACGGATCGGCAACTCACTAAAGCGCATCCTCGATAATGTGACCGTGCGCATCCGCCCGTCCGAGTTTGTCGGCGTCATCGGCGCCAACGGCTCGGGCAAGTCAACACTGATAAAGGTCCTGGCCGGCAGAACACTCCCAAGCGAGGGATCGGTACTGCTCAACGGTAAGAACTTGCACGCAAATTTTGAGAGCCTGAAGCAATATATCGCATTCATGCCACAGCGGGACGTCCTGCACGAGCAGCTTACGCTGCGCCAGGCGCTCGGCTACGTGGCGCAACTTCGACTGCCACCCCACACGACCGCCGCCGAGTGCCGCGAGGCAGTGTATGAAGCGGCGCGCAATGTCGAGCTTCTCAAATGCCTCGATCAGCGCATCGGCTCGCTCAGCGGTGGACAGAGAAAGTGTGCCGGCCTTGCCAGCGAAATACTGAATCGCCCCAGTCTGTTGTTCCTCGACGAGGTGACCAGCGGGCTGGATGAGAACACAGACTGGGAGATCATGCGCCTGCTGAGGCGCCTTTCCGATGGGGGAATGACTATCGTTTTGATCACTCACACGCTGACAAGCGTCGCAGCGTTCTGTGACAAGGTCCTTTGCATGGGCGGAAACGGTCAGCCTACCTTTTTCGGCACGCCCGCTGAGGCGCTGGATTTTTTCACGATGCATCGATTGGGCGAGATATTCAGCCGCATAGACGAGTTTGGCGTGAAGCACTGGCGCGCCAACTTCGAAAAAGCGACCGGTACAATTGCTGACTTACCAGTCGCCGTTGAATCAGACTGCAATCTGCGCCGCTCGGATACACGACAACGCCGCAGGCCGCCTCTTGCTGCGCTGGCGCGTAGCGTGCGCCAAGGGCGCATTTTGCTGCATCGGAACATCCTGTTGTTACTTTCTGATCGTCGTACGCTGGCCATGGCGGCGGTTCAAAGTGTCCTGATCGGCGGACTCGTGGGATACGCCTTCGGCCAGTTCGGGACGGGACAGGAAATGGTCAGCGCAAAGAGCGCGCTTCTGTTGCTGCTCAGCCTGAGTGCAATCTGGCTGGGCTGCAACGCCGCGTCGAAGGAAATCGTTGGTGATCTCATGATCTACCGGCACGAGCACTATATCAACTTGTCCACCGCAGCTTTCGTTATCGCTAAATACCTAGTGTCCGCTGCGTTCACCGTGCTGCAGCTTGCCATTGTTTTTGTGCTTGTGGCCGCGCTGGCCGAAAGCATTCCCGGTCCTCCACTTGAGCAATTTCTGCTGCTGGCAACCGGCGCACTGGCGGGTGCCGCGATTGGGCTTCTGATTTCGGCATCTGCCAATACGCGGGACCAGGCGACGACGATTGTTCCGCTTGCCCTGGTGCCACAACTTTTGCTTTCGGGAGTGCTGGTGCCGAAGCTCCCTCATCTGGCCGAAAGCGTGGCCAAAATTGCAGTCAGCGGCTACTGGCTGACCGAAGCGATGAAGTCGGTGTTCATCGCTGCCGAAGGACCTATCCGGGTGGTCAAGGGGGATACCGGTATGGTGATCAACATGACAGGCGAGCCGGCCGGCCTCAGCGCCGTTATCCTCGCTGCACACGCGCTTGCATTTTTGCTGCTCGCCTATCTTGTGACGCGGTTACGCCACGGTGGGCGCAAGCGCAGCAACTGGGACAGTTCGGGGTTGGACTCCTGAAGAGGCGACCTACGTCACTGCATTCCGTGGCAGCGACGCCGTCGTGCATGCCAAGACCGCCTGAGGCACTACGGATTTTCTGGCGCGTCTCTACGGACGACCATGAAGGACGAACGGCTTAGACATCATTGGGACTATCTATCCATAGATCATCATCGAACGACATCACACGGAGCAGCAACGACTTCCATCGGAAAGTGTCGAACACTTGCAGCTTGAACACAGCGTGAATAAGAACCGGGACGCGGGTGTCGGCGTGAACCGGAATGCAAACTTCGGCGGTGGAAGGTGTCGCCGCGACGGCAACTACGACTCCGGACCAGACTGGGAAGGCGTCGCCGCGAGCGTCGCAGTTAGTGCCATGGTGAGTGCGACTGCACATTCGGCAGCAGTTAGCCCACCTCAGTGGCACCTCCCCAACCTATTCGCCACCAGCACCATCCGGACCGTTCGTCTGACTTTAGCAGGTATCTCGTATGTGAATGCAGGCTTTGTAGAAGACCGCTCCCCGCGGAACGGCCCTCTCCTTGTCCCGGGCCATTACGCAACCGGATTTGGTGGAACCTTCCCTCGTGCCCCGCAGGGTGCTGTCAATCACCGAGCGGGAACACCTGGAACGCGGCCGACACAGAGCCAGAATGATCACAAGCGTGCCCAAACACATGCCAGCCGGAGCGCCATGACCACCGTCACCTGCACCTACCGACAGCGTGACGGATCATGGCCTACGATAATCGCAACCAGTCTGTTCTGTGACTCTGCCTGTTCATCGGCAGCGGATACGTATGGCAAGTGCTCGCCGGTCCAACTCAACTGAACCCGGTTCTCTGGTGTCTTGTGGGTATAAACAAGGGCCTCGAACACCGCTTCGGCGCGTCGTTGGGACAGGTGCTCATTAAATTCCGTCGACCCAACAGCATCGGCCTTCCCAATGATCGTGGCAACGAAAGTTGGGGTGCTTCGCATCATCCCAGCCACGTCGCGTATGTGGTCCTGATCTTCAGGGGTCAACGCATAGCTGCCGGTGGAGAAATAGACAAAATGGGACGTAGATCCCTCAGGCAGTGGCGCCCTCGGCGTCTGTTGCGCTGTCGCAGGATCCGCTGCCAAAAGGCCCATAAGTGCTATCGTGGCAAGGCTCCTTGTTGCACTCTTCTTCCACATTGACGTTCCCTTTCTCTGATCATCCTTTCACTACAGCCGGCCTCCCCGAGAAACCCGACATAAATCGATGACTCTCACGGCAAAGCTTCACGTTGTCCATGTAGCCGCCCACACCAATTTTCGTATTCTTTGGCTAAAGGAGGCTCGGGCAGCATCCCGTGTAGCAGAGAAACGTCCTGTGGAATCTGCTGTTCATCAGATGGACAGCATTCTCGCCGGCACTGGACGCAAGCGTAACAGAAATCCCCAGTCGCGTGGTTTGCGCCGGATCTTCCACAAGAGCAGCCTTGAGTTACTCAGCCCGTCACCGGAGCTGCCCGCCCCCGCGATTGAGGTGCCTGTGGTCAGGGTCATCAAGGGTGTTGCTGCGGCAATTGTCACGGAGAACTTTAGGGATCATATTCCCTCCGATCTGTTCCATGAGCAGCCTGCTTAGCGTCCCGAACTCCAGTCACCTGATATTACGTACGGGGAGGCGAATATTCTCCGTCCGTCCTGTGCTACTAATACAAAATAACAGCGTTTTGCACAAGCCGACATATGTTTGAATCAATGGTGACCTTTTCTGGTCAGTGGCTATTAACAACAGCCCATGTTTACCGCGCCAGTCGCGACTGGTTATCCCTGTGCTATGCTATAGCGCGGGCTCGGAATCGCGGGAAGTTTACCGCTTGCCATTGCTTGAAGATCATGGCCTGGCTGCCCCCTGTTTCTCCCGCGACAGCCCAACGTCTCGACAGTTGGACGTTTCCACTACCACCATATGACAGTTTCGGTCATACCGAAATCGCGCGGTCCGGCCGGCGAGCGGCGCCCATCTTTCCGCACGACGCCTACACTGGTTCGCGCTCGCCCTGCCGGGACAATCCCGCGCGCAGGCATGCTGATGAAAGAGAACGCGGACACCTCCGGCTCGCGCCCACCCCTCCCTCGTCGCCTACCCTTCCGTCGCGACGTAGGGCCTGACCATCTTCGCCGGGTCGACGATGCGGTCGAACTCCGCCTCGGAGATAAAGCCAAGCTGCAAGGCGGCCTGTTTCAGCGTCAGGTCGTGGTCGGTGGCGTGATGCGCGATCTTCGACGCCTTGTCGTAGCCGATCACCGGCGCCAGGGCGGTGACCAGCATCAGCGACTGCTCCACGTACTCCTCGATCTTCTTGAGGTTCGGCCGCGTTCCTTCCACCAGGAATTTGCGGAAATTCGTGCAGCCATCGGTCATCAGCGTGATCGAGTGGGTCAGGTTGAAGATCATCAGCGGCTTGTAGACGTTCATCTCCAGGTAGCCGCCGGCGCCGCCGAAACCGACCGCAACGTCGTTGGCCATGACCTGCACGGCGAGCATGGTCAGCGCCTCGGCCTGGGTCGGGTTGACCTTGCCGGGCATGATCGAGGAGCCAGGCTCGTTTTCCGGGATCAGCAGTTCCGCGAACCCGGCGCGCGGACCGCAGGACATCAGGCGGATATCGTTGGCGATCTTGTAGAGCGAGCCGGCCAGGGTGCGGAACGTGCCGGATAACTGCACCAGCGCGTCATGCGCGCCCTGCACGGTGAACTTGTTGGGCGCACTGACGAAGGGCAGCCCGGTCAGGGCGGCAATCTCGGCGGCCCCCGCTTCGGCGAAGCCAGGCGCGGCGTTGATTCCCGTGCCCACCGCGGTGCCGCCCAGCGCCAGGTGGTAGACGGATTTCAGCGCGTCCCGCAGCCGCTCCAGCCCATCCGCCAGCATCCCGGCATAGCCGGACCATTCCTGCCCCAGCGTGATCGGCGTCGCATCCTGCATATGGGTGCGGCCGATCTTGACGATGTCCTGCCAATCGGCGGCTTTCGCGGCGATCGCATCGTGCAGCGCCGCAACCGCCGGGATCAACCGCTGCGTCGTGTTCAGCGCGGCGGCGATATACATCGCGGCGGGAAACGTATCGTTCGACGACTGCGACATATTGACGTGGTCGTTGGGATGCACCGGCGCCTTGCTGCCCAGCGCGGTGCCGGCAAGCTGGCAGCAGCGGTTGGAGATCACCTCGTTGACATTCATGTTGAACTGAGTGCCGCTGCCGGTCATCCAAACATGCAGCGGAAACATGTCGTGGTGTTGGCCGGCGAGGATCTCGTCGCAGACCTGTACGACAAGGCCGTGGATACGATCATCCAGACGCTTGCCGGCATGGTTGGCATTGGCCGCCGCCTTTTTCAGGATGGCATAGGCGGTGATCATCTCACGCGGCATCAGGTCGTGGCCGATGCTGAAATGCTCCAATGAGCGCTGGGTCTGCGCACCCCACAGCTTGTCGGCCGGCACGCCGACCTCGCCCAGGCTGTCCGTTTCCAGTCTCAGTTCGGCCATGGTTGCCTCCGGTGGTTCGGTTGGAACCTGATCGCTTCCGACAGGCGAGGCGATCAGGCTTCCTCTCCTTATTTGAGAGCACGGCTGCTGCTTTCCAGCGAGTCCGCCCTATTGAATAAACTCTGACGGTTGAGTCCGAATTGGGACTGTCAGGTCGGCGGCCTGGTGCGAGTCTATGGGATGCGCACCGGCATCACAGTTGAAGTAAGTGTCGCGGCTCGCAATGCGCTGGCTGCGATCATGCCGGACCGGAACAGCCCGCAGAAGCACCTATGGCGGGCACGGAAGGCGACGGCTCAAGCGCGGCGCCTTCCGCTCCGTCGTTGAACTCCAGGCGGCCATCAAATGCTTCCTCAACGAAACCAGCGCACACCCAAGGCCCTTCCACTGGCCCAACGAACCAGACAAAATCATCGCCGCCGTCAGAAGAGGGCACCACGGGTTGGCTTCTATCCATTGGATGGTGACGCTCAGAACAGCCAGCGCAGCGGCTCGAGACCCAGGATCATACGGCCGGCCATCTCATAGGTTCGCAGTGTTCCCGCAACGTGCTGATTCATCGTCAGGATATCGCGCAGGCACCGGTCATAGGGTCCCTTGGTGTATGCGGCGGTTCCGCCGGCGGTCTTATACGCAAGCTGTACGATGTCCACGCACGTGCCTATGATGTAGGTATGGGCCGTAATGAAGCGGGCGAGTTGGATCTCTGTGGGTTGGCTCCCCGCGACCAGCGTCTCCCACAGATCGTCGGACAGGTCATAGTAGTAGCCGCGAACGCTGGCCAGCAGCGTGTCCGCGCGGCCAACCGCCTCCTGCACGAAAACATCGTCGCGAAGCAGCTTCGGCGGTTCAAGTCTCTCACCGATGGTGTAGCGGCGCGCGGACCTTTTCCCGGCATCCTCCATCAGCGCATCGAGGGCGTGGCGGGCTATCCCCAATGCGGCGGCGGGGCCTTTGCCGATGAACAGAAAGGGGAAGGCGTGCAGCGGACCAGGCCGCTTCACCAGTGCCGGGTCCTGAAAGCTGAAGGTGCGCTCTTCCGGAACGAAGGTTTCGCGGACAAGGATGTCATTGCTGCCCGTGCCGCACAGGCCGGTGGTGTACCACGTATCCAGAATCTCGCATTGGGAGGCCAGGTTGAGGAAACATTGCCGGGTTTCCGGAACGCCGTTGGCGTCGGTACGTGGCGTGCCGTCTTCGATGACGGTGCAGCCGGCCCATATCCATTGCGAGTGCTGGCAGCCACTGGCGAACGGAAACCGTCCTTCCACGCGATAGCCGCCCGGCACACGAAACGCCTTGCCCGTCGGCGTCGCCGCGGCGGCCGTGGCAACCCTTATGTCGGGATACATGGCACGCGCGACGTCCTGATCCAGGAATGCGCTGATATAGCCGCTGTCACAACCGATCATCGCACACCAGCCGACGGAGCCGTCAGCCATCGCCAAGGTTTCGATGATGCGGTACTGTGTCAGCGGATCCAGTTCCGGCCCGCCCCACGCATGGGGCATCACCATGCCGAAAATGCCGGCGTCCTTCATTGCCTCCGCCAGGGATGGCGGAATGCGACGTCCCTGCTCAAGCTGCTCGCGTGCTTCGGCGATCCGGGGGACGAGGTCGATCGCCGCGTAAAGGATCGGATGATCGTCTCCCGATGCTTTTCCCGCAGTCCAGGCCATTGGAACCCCCCATTGCTTTGCCAGGTGACGCTGATCCAACGAGCGTCACGGTCGCGGACCGAAGTCTGCTTCGCTTTTTCCGCGCCTTTCAGGGTATGCGGTTTTTCGCTTTTGCCGGATCAATGCGGCGCGAGCTTCGCTCGCAGTTGTCGACGCGCATATTACCGATACTGGGCCAATGGCCGCGCGCATCTCCGGTTCAGCGCACGATGGGATAGTGCGCGAGCATACCGGCCTACGCTCCTTTGGCGGCCGTCACGCCCAGACTTTGCAGATACAGCAGCACACCCGCTTCCAGCAGTTCCTCGGCCGGCATCGGCAGTTTCCGCCGCGACGGATCGTTGCGTATGAATAGCGATGCGATCCCGTGCGACAGCGCCCACACATGCAGGGCCACCATCAGCGCCGGCGGGCGGCGATCGGACGGCAGGCCGGCAATCAGCTCTTCCGCCGCCGTACGCAGCACGGCAAAGGCGCGGTCGCCGGCGGCCCGCAGATCGGGATAGGCCTCAGTCGCGATCCGCGCCTCGAACATCGCGGCGTAATAGGCCGGCTCGTCGCGGGCAAACGCGAGATAGGCGCGTCCCAGCGCCTCGAACGCGCGGAACGGGTCGGGCCTGCCGCGGTTCCAGGCCCCGGTCAGCGACTTGGTAAACCGGTCGAACCCGCGCAGCGCGACTTCGGACAGCAGGGCGTCGGCGTCACGAAAATGCCGGTAAGGCGCCCCCGGGCTGACCCCGGCCAGTCTCGCCGCCTCGGCGATCGTGAATCCGGCCGGCCCCTTGGCGCCCACAAGTTCCAGCGCGGCCTCGACCAGCGCCTCGCGCAGGTTACCGTGATGGTAGCCGCGCCGCTCGAACCCGCTGCCTTGTCCGGACCAGCTCATGTGAAGGGTTTTTACATCACGCGGCGCGCCGGTCCAATGGCCGTTGCGGTGCAATCACGATGCCGGCGGGCGTCGACGCAAACGGCTCAAATCGCCGTGAAATTGCTCGCGTTCCTCGTTTCACAGCTAACAATCGCAACAACCATTTGGGGAAATGACAATGGACATGACACGTCGAACCGGCGCCGAACTCATCGGAACCTTCTGGCTTACCTTCGGCGGCTGCGGCGCCGCAGTCCTCGCCGCGGCTTATCCGTCGCTGGGGATCGGCTTTCTTGGTGTCGCGTTCGCCTTCGGCCTGACGGTGCTGACGATGGCCTATGCTGTCGGGCACATCTCCGGTGGGCACTTCAATCCGGCGGTCACGGTCGGGCTCTGGGCCGGCGGGCGGTTCCGTTCAGCCGACGTGCTGCCCTACATCATCGCCCAGGTCATCGGTGCGATCGGCGCCGCCGCGCTGCTCTACCTGATCGCTTCCGGCAAGGCGAATTGGAGTCCCGAGGGCTTCGCCTCCAACGGCTATGGCCCGTTGAGTCCGGGGAAATACGACCTGGTCTCGTGCTTCGTGATGGAAGTCACGATGACGTTCTTCTTCCTGACGATCATCACCGGATGCACATCGAAGGGTGCGGCGGTCGGCTTTGCCGGCATTCCGATCGGCCTGGCGCTGACGTTGATCCATCTGGTGTCAATTCCAGTCACCAACACCTCGGTCAATCCGGCGCGCAGCACCGGGCCAGCGCTGTTCGCGACGGGCGGCTACGCGTCCCAGCTCTGGCTGTTCTGGCTGGCGCCGCTGATCGGCGCGTGCATCGCGGGCCTGCTGAGCCGGTGGCTGTACGAGCCGGAACTGGTGACCGAATCGGTGGTCGTCATCGAAACAGCGGAAAAGACGGTCTGATACCAGCAGCCCGCAGGGCTGACTGGTATGCGCGCAGGGTTGGTGTGGCGGCTGCGCGCGAAATCAATGAGATACCAGCGGCCTGACAATCGACCGATGAGTCAAGAGTCCGGGCCGCTGGTATGACAGACCCCGCTTCCCCCGGGACGCCGGGGAGACTCGGTATGATGCAGGGCACACCTGGGTGGAGCCCGGGTGTGCCAGCGGCCGAAGGGACGGTCATGACCCGTGACGTCGGTCTCCGGTACGTCGCCCGGCCCGTCAGCCTTTCAGCACGCCGATCATCGTGGTGCCGAGCGCGGCGGGGCTTTCGGAGACGTGGATGCCGGCGCTGCGCATGGCGTCCATCTTCGCCCCGGCGGTATCGCGCCCGCCGCTGATGACGGCGCCGGCGTGGCCCATGCGGCGGCCGGGCGGCGCGGTGGCACCGGCGATGAAACCGACGGTCGGCTTCTTCACCTTGTTGCGCGCCAGGAACTCGGCGGCGTCGATCTCGCTCTGTCCGCCGATCTCGCCGATCATGATGATCTGTTGCGTTTCCGGATCGGCGAGGAACATCTCCAGCACCTCGATGAAATCGGTGCCTTTTACCGGATCGCCGCCGATGCCGACGCAACTGCTCTGCCCGAGGCCGACGGCGGTGGTCTGCGCCACCGCCTCATAGGTCAGCGTGCCGGAGCGGGAGACGATGCCGACGGTGCCGCGGCGGTGGATATGGCCCGGCATGATGCCGATCTTGCAGGCGTCGGGCGTGATGACGCCCGGGCAGTTCGGGCCGATCAGGCGCGACTGGGATCCGGTCAGCGCCCGTTTCACCCGCACCATGTCCAGCACCGGAATGCCCTCGGTGATGCAGATCACCAGCGGGACGCCGGCGTCGATCGCCTCCAGGATCGCATCGGCGGCGAAGGGCGGCGGCACGTAAATGCCGGTTGCGTCGGCACCAACCTTTTCGCGCGCTTCCTGCACCGTGTCGAACACCGGCAGGTTGAGATGCGTCGAGCCGCCCTTCCCCGGCGTGACGCCGCCCACAACCTTGGTGCCGTAGGCGATCGCCTGTTCGGTGTGGAACGTGCCCTGTGCGCCGGTGAAGCCCTGCGTGATCACCTTGGTGTCGCGGTCAACAAGGATCGCCATGTCAGGAGGCCTCCTTCACCGCGGCGACAATCTTGCCGGCGGCGTCCGCCAGGTTGTCGGCGGCAATGATCGGCAGGTTCGACTTGGCCATGATCGCCTTGCCCAGCTCGACATTCGTGCCTTCCAGCCGCACGACGAGCGGCACGGAAAGCTGCACCTCCCGCGCCGCGGAGACGACGCCTTCCGCGATCACGTCGCAGCGCATGATGCCGCCGAAGATGTTCACCAGCACGCCTTCGACATTCGGATCCGACAGGATGATCTTGAAGGCCGCGGTCACCCGTTCCTTGGTGGCGCCGCCGCCGACATCGAGGAAGTTGGCCGGCGCCATGCCGTACAGCTTGATGATGTCCATGGTCGCCATCGCCAGACCGGCGCCGTTCACCATGCAGCCGATATTGCCGTCCAGCGCGACGTAGTTCAGGCTGTATTTCGCGGCTTCAAGTTCCTTCGGATCCTCCTCCGCCTCATCCCTCAGCTTTTCCAGTTCGGGGTGGCGGAACAGCGCGTTGTCGTCGAAGCTGATCTTGGCATCGAGCGCGACGACCTCGCCGGCCTTGGTCACCACCAGCGGATTGATCTCGACGATCGCGCAGTCGATGCCGATGAATGCGGCGTACATCGCAGCGGCGAATTTGGTGAAGACGTTGACCTGCTGGCCTTTCAGGCCGAGGCCGAACGCCAGGCGGCGGGCGTGGAACGGCGAGAATCCGGCGGCCGGATCGATGGCGGCACGCAGGATCTTTTCGGGATGCTTTGCCGCCACATCCTCGATGTCCATGCCGCCTTCCGAGGACGCGATCATGGTGATGCGCCCGCTCGCGCGGTCGATCAGCAGGGACAGGTAGAGTTCGCGCGCGATGTCGCAACCGGCCTCCACGTAGACGCGGTGCACGACTCGCCCGGACGGGCCGGTCTGTTTCGTCACCAGCGTGTGGCCGATCATCGCTTCCGCCGTGGCGCGCACTTCCTCGATGGAGCGCGCGAGCCGGACGCCGCCCTTGCCGGCGGGATCGTCCGCGAACCGTCCGGCGCCGCGGCCGCCCGCATGGATCTGCGATTTCACCACGAACACCGGACCAGGCAGCTTCGCCGCCGCGGCGGCAGCCTCATCGGGTGTCCACGCAACATGACCGTCAAGGACTGTCACGCCGTAGCGCTTCAACAGCTCCTTGGCCTGGTACTCGTGGATGTTCATGGACCGGGCTACCCGATCAGCTTTTTGGCAGCCTCGATCAGTTCCCGCACCGCGGCGCAGGATTTGTTGAATGCCGCCTTCTCGGTGTCGTTCATGGCGATCTCGACGATACGCTCCACGCCGCCGGCACCGATCACCACCGGGACGCCGACATACAAATCCTTGATGCCGTACTGGCCGGTCAGCAGCGCGGCACAGGGCAGGACGCGCTTCTTGTCCTTCAGGTAGGATTCGGCCATCGCGACGGCGGACGCCGCAGGCGCGTAGAAGGCGCTGCCGCGTTCCAGCAGCTTGACGATCTCACCGCCGCCGTTGGCGGTACGCTCCACAATCGCGTCGATCTTGGCCTGCGTGGTCCAGCCCATCTTGATCAGGTCGGGCACCGGGATGCCGGCAACGGTGGAGTAGCGGGTCAGCGGCACCATGGTGTCGCCGTGTCCGCCCAGCACGAAGGCGGTGACGTCTTCCACCGACACGCCGAATTCCTGTGCCAGGAACAGGCGGAAGCGCGAGCTGTCGAGTATGCCGGCCATGCCGACCACCCGGTTGGCGGGCAGTCCGGATTTCTGCTGCATCACCCAGACCATCGCGTCCAGCGGGTTGGTGATGCAGATGACGAAGGCGTTCGGGCAATGGGTCTTGATGCCTTCCGCGACCTGCGCGATTACGCCGGCGTTCTTGCCGATCAGGTCATCGCGCGACATGCCGGGCGTGCGCGGAAAGCCGGCCGTGACGATCACCACGTCCGCGCCCTTGATCGCCGCGTAGTCGGACCCGCCGGTCATCAGCGCATCGAACCCGTCCACCGGACCGGACTGCATGATGTCCAGCGCCTTGCCTGCGGCGACACCGCCGAAGACGTCGAACAGCACGACGTCTCCCAGTTCCTTGAGGCCGATCAGGTGGGCGAGCGTGCCGCCGATATTGCCGGCGCCGATCAGGGCAATCTTATTGCGGGCCATGAGGCGAAGTCCTTCCGAGGCGCGGGATGCGGCGCCGTTCTGTCAATCGAGCTTAGCCCGCCGAACACAGTGCCGGTCGTGGTAGCGGCCCGGAAGGCGAGGCGTTGCTAGCCCATCGGGATGGCCCCGGCAAGGCGGCGCGCGGGCAGAACCGATGGCGGGCCGCAAGGGGGTTGGCTGATGCCTGACGGTGCGCGGGACGTGCTTTCTGTCGCCTGCGCAGGCGTGTTCGCGGGTCGTCCGGCCGGCAACGGACGGGGCCAGTTGCCGAACGCGGTTCATAGCGTCCGCACCAGCGTCGCGGCGGATGCAAAACACCGATCGGGGACAACGCGCACCTTGCCGGGGCCCCCGTGGAACCGTTCGGCGCGGTACGGCATGCCACATGTCAGCCGAGGTGCGGCTGTTCCAGCCAGTCGGCGCTTTGCATCTCATCGAGCCGCGACGCGGTTCGCTCGAACATGCCCGCGTTCTTGCCACGCTCATACAATTGGTCGGGCGTTGCGTCCGCCGACGCGATCAGCTTCACACGATGGTCGTACAAGGTATCGACCAGGACGATGAACCGGCGTGCCTCATCGTAGTTGCCGGGCGAGAGGCGCGGGATGTCGTCCAGCAGCAGCGCGTGAAAGCGGGTGGCAATCGCCAGGTAGTCGCCGGCGCCCAACGCGGTGCCGCACAGAGCGGCAAAGTCGAATCGTGCCACGCCGCCCGCGGCGACCGGCACGACCAGCGTCCGGCCCATGACCGTCAGTTTCACCGGCGCGGCCGGTGCGCCGCCGGTAAGGCGGTGGAATGCTTCGTCCAGCGCGCGGGCCGCGCGCGCGTCGGCCGGCACGTACCAGGTCTTCAGGCCGCGGATCCGTTCGCGGCGGAAGTCCCGGCCGGCGTCCATCATGATCACATCGACCCGCTGCTTGATCAGCGCGATGAACGGCAGGAACGCATCCCGGCCGGGCTGGCCGCGAAACAGGTCATCCGGCGCGGTGTTGGAGGTGGCCACCACCACGACACCACGCTCGAACAGCGCCTGGAACAGCCGCCCCAGGATCATCGCATCGGCGATGTCGTTCACCTGGAACTCGTCGAAGCAGAGCAGAGCGGCACGCCCACTGATCGAATCGGCCAGCGGCGGGATCGGATCGGCTCCGTCGGGATTGGCTTGCTTCCACGCATGGATCCAGGCGTGCCCGTCCTGCATGAACTGGTGGAAATGGATGCGCTGCTTGCGCGGGACCTCGGCAGCCTCGAAGAACAGGTCCATCAGCATGGACTTCCCGCGCCCGACCTCACCCACGAGATAGAGGCCGTGCGGCCAGGGGTCGGGCGCCGGCTTGCGGTGCAGCAACCGCCACAGCTTTCCGTGGTTGGCGTGGGGCTTCGGCTGGGGATCGTAGCCGCGCAGGCGGACCGCCAGTGCCTGCAGCCGTTCGGCCGCCGCCTCCTGCGAGGCATCGGACGCCAGGTCGCCGCGCGCCACCAGGGCCTGATAGGCCGGCAGCGGATCGGACTCTGCGGGGGGACGGATCGGACTATCCATGGCGGGCGGGCGCAGATAGCGCGTCTGGCGTTCGCCGCCTAGGAGTCTGTTCGGTGCGGATAGAAGCACCGACCAGACTCCTAGCTCTTTGTTTGATCGCGCGATTCACGCCTGCGTCGGTTTCGCCTCCGACGATCGCGTGCGTTGTCTGGTCGCGCGATTCACGTCTGCGGCGGTTCCGCCCTCCCACGATCGCGCTTTGTCTGATCGCGCGATCCAGGCCTTGACCCAACAGTCATGTCACCAGCCGCCACTTCGGGTCAGCCAAGGGCGGCGATGCAGGTGTCCATGTCCAGCTCGAAGCGTCCGTAGGGGTTCACGTGCCCCCGGAATAGTGACGTGAGCGCGTGCAGGTCTCGCGCGGTCAGCCGCCCCCTCCAGGGCGCGGTCGCGCACGCTCTCGCGCGTCGCCGCGAGCAGCCGGCCGAACTCGCCCAGGGTGAGGAAGCGGATCGTCTCGGCGCGCTGCGGCCTGGGCGGCATAGGGCGCCTACACGGTTCGGGACTGCCCGAAATGGCTGAAACGAGCAGTTCCTTACGCCAGCGCGAGCGCAGGACTTGACGAGGTTGGCCGTCGATCCGGCCCAACGTTCGACTGTAATACCAGCAGCCCGCAGGGCTGACTGGTATGCGCGCAGGGTTGGTGTGGCGGCTGCGCGCGAAATCAATGAGATACCAGCGGCCCGACAATCGAACGATGAGTCAAGAGTCCGGGCCGCCGGTATAATGGGCAGTTCAGCCCGAGGAGCGCCTCGGCGGTCCGCCTGTGCCGGTCGCGCCATCACTGCCGAGCAGCCCGCACAGCGGGTGCAGCGCGGGGAAGACCAGGTCGGGAGGGGGCACACTCGGATCCAGGTTGAGGCCGCGCCGGTTGATCCAGGCGACGGTGAGGCCGAGCGGCTTCCCGCCCACCATATCGGTGAACTGCGACTGCCCGGAGTGCAGTATGTGCGAGACGGGCAGCCCCGACGCCTCCAGGAGATAGCGGAAGAGCGTCCCGTCCGGCTTGTAGCCGCGCGCCCTCTCAGCGGTGCAGACGAGGTCGAACTCGCGGCCTAGCGGCGTCGCGCCGAGCAGGTCGTCGTCGATGTTGGAAACCAGGGCGAGCGTGTGGCCTCGCCCGAGGGCATCGAGGGTCGGCAGGACGTCCGGATAGAGCTCCATCGAGGAGAAGCAGTCGAAGTAATGCTGGATGGCCTCCTCCCGGCCCGTCGCCACGCCGAACCTCTCGTATGCCTCGGAGAGGGAGAGGCGGCATATGTCCTTGTACGTCCTGTACGGCTCATGGTAGTGCGCGATGTTCCGCTGCTCCCAGAACGAGTAGAACTCTTTGGGGTTGAGATCGAGCCGCCCTGCGTCCGCGAGGATGGCCTGGAAGGCACCAAAGTTCGCGGGGGGCGTGTTGACCAAGGTGCCGTAGACGTCGAACGAGAGCATGCGCGGCTCGAAGCCGTCCGGCAGCTTGGGTTCGGTAGGCGGTTTAGGCGTGGTGATGCTCACGATCATTCTCCCCAGTGAGGTACTTTGCGGAAGGGTTTCGGTCGCTCCGGCGAGTAAGCCAGCCCCCGCAGCCACCACTCCGGCGCCGTTGCACGCCAGCGCGTGGTGGATGCCGTCGCACTGCCCGACGTGCCGCAGGTAGTCGAAGGCGAACGCCACCCTGCCGCTCCAGGCGTGGGTGACCCGCGCGCTGGCGAGGGCCGGAAAGAGCTTGGCCAGGAAGCCGTGCAGGACACTGGCCACGTGGCGCGAGTCAGCTCCTCCGCCACCCCCGCCTTGGACAGGAGCCGTGCCGGCCCGCCGCCGAGCCTTTCCGCCGCGGCGGCCTGCTCGGCTAGCCCCGCCATCGCCGAGGCCGCGTGGGCCGCGACGAAGCGCCCGCTCTGGAGGTAGTCGTACCGCACGCCCTCGCGCTCGACGAACCGCTCGAAGTCCTCGAACGCCTGCTCCGCCTCCGCTTCCATCTCGGCGAGGAGCCTGGAATCGACGGCCTTGGTCCGCCGTAGGACCAGAGCGCCCACCAGCGAGCCCCCGTTGCGCGACGACGCGCCCACCCAATCGCCTCCCCGTCCAGCACCAGCGGCCTCACGCCGTTGCGCGCCAACTCGCTCGAGGCGGACAGACCGGCGATACCGCTGCAGACGATCACCACGTCCGTATGTTGGCCCGAGACTTCCGGCACGCGCAGGCTCGGTGGCGCAGCCTCCCACCAGTAGGGGTGCGCGGCGAAGCCAGGTGCCAGGATCGCGTCGGTCACCACGCTAGACGCCTCGCCGCGGCTGGCCCCGGGCCAGTGGCGCCGGGGTTCTCATGCAACGTATCCCTTCGATTGTTCCGAAGCTGCTCCTCGGTCGTTCCGAGGATGCTGCGCACGAGACGCGCCAGCAAACGATGCTTTCTCAGCAGGTGTTGAGTGTATTACAACACCCCTATGTCCGCCATCCCGCCCCTGGCTGCGCTGCGCGCGTTTGAGGCGGCGGCCCGCCTGGGCGGGTTCGCCCGCGCCGCGACCGCGCTGAACGTCTCGACCAGCGCGGTCAGCCACCAGATGCGCGGGCTGGAGGAGAGCCTGGGCGTGCGCCTGCTGGAGCGCAGCACCGGCGTCGGCGGCGTCCGCATCACGCCGGCGGGCGCGAGGCTGCTGGCCGCAGCCAGCAGCGCCCTGGCGCTGCTCGAGGACGCGTGCTCAGAAATCCGCGGCACGTCGAAGCTGCTGACCGTCTCGGCCAACGTGTCGCTATCGACCATGTGGCTCGCCCGCAGGCTCGCCGAGTTCTCGGCCTTCCACCCGGAGACTCCGGTCAACGCCGTCATCCAGATGGAGGAACCGGACTTCCTCCGATACGACATCGACCTGGCGGTCGTGCATGTGCCGGAAAGGTCATTACGGCCCGGCGACGAGGTGCTGCTGCGCGAGGAGGTGTTCCCTGTCTGCAGCCCCGAGTTGTACCCCTTGGCCTCCCAGGCGCTGTGCCGCTGCCGCCTGCTGCAGGAGGCGCACGAGGACAGCCCCGAGGTGGACTGGCGCAGCTGGGCCGCGGCGTTGGGCCTGCCGTGCGATCTCGCGGCCAGGATCGTGCAGTATAGCACCTTCGGCGAGGCGATCGGCGCCGCGCTCGGGGGCGCAGGCGTGGCGCTCGGCCGGTCGCCGCTGATCGATCCGGAGCTGGGCAGCGGGCGCCTGGTGCGCTTGGTCCCGGGGCTGTCGCGGCCCGCTTCCTGGCGCTTCGTCCTGCGCCACGGGCAGTCGCGGCGGCACAGGATGCTGGGGGCGCTGATCGACTTCTTGCGCGCCGAGGCGAGAGCGGCAACCGCCACCCGTCCGGCCTGACGCGGGCACCGACAAGGGGACTGGCAAACGTATATGCCTACGCAGGCCGGCCAACCCGATGCGCGGCGCGGTCTACGCCTTGCCCGCCCCGGCCGCCATCCACGCGGCGCGCCCGGAATGGCGGCTGATGACAGAGGTGTTGGCTCTGGGCCATTCACGCCTACGGCGGTTTCGCCTCCGACGATCGCGTGCGTTGTCTGGTCGCGCGATTCACGCCTACAGCGGTTCCGCCTCCGACGATCGCGCTCTAGATTGACACCACGATGTCAGTCCCGACCCATCCGCTTCGTCCCGTTTCGATACTCGATCAGGTGATCGCCGCGGTGCGGGAAGCGGGGCGGATGCTGGAAGCCGAGTTCACCCGCCCCGGGGGGCCGCGGTTCAGCGACCATGTCACCGCGCCGGTCGATCATGAGATGGAGCTGTTCCTGCGCGGGCGCCTGCTGACGCTGCTGCCGGCGCGGTTCGTGGGCGAGGAGGCCGGGGTCCTGGCCGGCGACGGCAGCGGGTTCTGCTGGGTGGTCGATCCGCATGACGGCACCCGCGCCTTCCTGGAAGGCCGCCGCGGCAGCGCGGTGTCGGTCGCGCTGCTGCGCCAGGGGCAGCCGGTGCTCGGGGTGGTCTTTGCGCCGCTGTCGCCCGACCGCGGGCCCGACCTGATCGCCTGGGCCGAGGGGATGGAGGGGCTGCTGCGCAACGGCGTCCGGCTGACACAGCGGCTGGACCGCCGGGACCTCACGCCGTCCGACGTGGTGTTCCTGAACCACGGCGCCTGGCAGCGCCCGGTGTGGAACAGCACCGCCTGTGCGCCGGCCCGGTTCATGCCCCTGCCCTCCATCGCCTACCGGCTGGCCCGTGTCGCTGCCGGGGATGGAGTGGCGACCGTCACCCTGCGGCCGGTCAATGCGCACGACATCGCGGCCGGGCATGCCCTGCTGAGCGCCATGGGCGGCGTGCTGGTGACCGAGGACGGCACGCCGGTGACTTATGACGAGCAGGGTGACAGCCGGACCTCGGCCGGCTTCTTCGGCGGCATGCCGGCGGCGGTGGCGGTGCTGCGCGCCCGGACCTGGCGGGGCAGCACCGAACCCAGGCGCGAGCCACGCATCGTTCTGGACTGGCCCCGTGTCCCGGAGTCCACCGCCCTCTGCCGTGCGGCCGGCGCCCTGCTCGGCTTGGCGATCGGCGGCGGCGTCCGGGTGGCGGAAGCGGACCGGGGCCGGCAGGCGGGGCAGCCGCAAGAGGCCACGGAGCGGGCGTTCGTCCTGGCCCGCGTGCTGGCGGCGCATCGTTCCTATGCGCGCGAGGCGGCCGAGGCGGCGGACCAGGCCTGGTGCCGGTCACTGGATCCTGGATTGGCACCCGGAGCGGCCCCTGGGTCCTTCGCCGATACCGCCGCCATGCTGCTGCGGGCCGTGCCGATCGGCATCTGGGCCGGCAGCGAGGCACACGCGGCCGAGGTCGCGCTTGCCGACTGCGCCGGGGCCGATGCGACAATTGGTGCCGGCTGCGCTGCCGTGGCTGCGGCAGTTGCCGCGGGGATCGGGGGCGGTGCCCCTGCCGCCATGCTTCAGGCCGCGATGACAGCCGCCGGTTCGGCCGGCGCGGTGGTGCGCGCCGTGCTGGAGCAGGCGATGACCGGTGAGCCTGTGGGTCCAGCAAGCCCGGCACTTCGCGCGCTGCACACCGCGTTCGTTCGGCTGACCGCCGGGACGGGCGTACCGGAAGCGATGCCGCCCAGCCTCGCGCGGGAGCGCGGTGCCGGCCCCGCCGCCGGCCTGGCTGGCGCCCTGATCGGCGCCGCCCATGGCCGCGACGCGTTTCCAGTGGATTGGGTGATGGCCGTGCTGACCTGCCGGCCCGCCTCCGGCATGCATGTCGCGCGCCCCAGACCGGAGGCGTACTGGCTGGATGACCTTCTCGATCTGGCGGAGGCATTGCTGCTAGACAATGCTCACCTCAGATAAGCGATCATGGTCCGTGATACTTTGAGTTCAGAGCGCGATTCACGCCTGCGGCCTTCGGCCTCGAGCGATCGCGCGGCTTCGTCGTCAGAGCGCGATTCACGCCTCCGGCCTTCGGCCTCGAGCGATCGCGCTCTGGGCCCTCTGCCGCAAACCAAGGATGCGCGATGATCGAGCTGGACTACGCCAAGCTGCACGCCACACCGGTCGCGACCGATCCGTTTCCGCACGTAGTCGTGCCGGCGTTCGTGCCGCCGGGTCAGTTGCCCGCCGTGCTCGCGGACCTTCCGCCGCTGGGACGCCGCGGTTCCTATCCCGTCGATGCGGTGCGGCTTGGTCCCAATGCGCAGGCGCTTATGGCGGAAATGGAGGGACCGCGGCTGCGTACGGCCATCGCACAGGTGTTCGGCATCGACCTGACGGACGCGCCCACCATGGTGACGCTGCGCGGCTGGACCAGTGAGCGGGATGGCCGCATCCACTGCGATTCCACCGCCAAGCGGGTTACGATACTGCTGTATCTGAACCGGGAGACCGAAGCGTGGGCGCGGCAGGAAGGCTGCCTCCGGCTGCTGCGCGGTCCGCGCGACCTGGACGACTTCGCCGTCGAGGTGCCGCCGGCGAACGGCACCCTGCTGGTGTTCCCGAACGGGCCGAACGCATGGCACGGGCACCGGCAGTTCGTCGGGCAGCGCTACAGCGTGCAGTTGAACTATATGACGACGGACGAAAAGGCGCGCAGCGAGTTGCGGCGCCACCGCTGGTCCGCGTTCGT
>DATNEJ010000255.1:0-4700 GCA_035606775.1 Acetobacteraceae bacterium
ATCCGCGTGGATCACATCGTCATGCCCGGCATGCATGCCGAAGACGTTCACCGGCTTGCCGAAATCCACCATATGCACATGCGCGTGGCTCGGCCCGATCCGTCCGCCGATCATCTGGTACCCCGGCACCCAGGCATCCAGATCGCGAAACGATCCATTGGTCACGCAGCCGATGGAGCCCAGGGCCTTGTGCACCGTGGACTGCACTTCCCCCCAATACGCGCCGTAGCCCATCCTTCCATCGATATCCTGGATCACCGCGATCGTCGGGAAATCCACCCGCGCGACGTAATCATACCAGTCCGCCCGGTCCGCCACCTTGCCGCGCGGCGGCTCCATGGAGCGGATCATGCCCACCCGCGCCACGCCGACGATCGGCTTGGCCTTGGGGTCGATGCAGACCATCGGCTCGACCGTGAAGCCGAACGCCCGGCGTTCCGGCACCACGATCTCCAGCCCGTTGCAGATGGTCGGCGTGTCCCATTGGGCCAGCACATCAAGGTCAGCCTGGGTGAAGGGCCGGTCGGCCATGGTCTTAAACTCCTGTCAGCGATCAGCCACTCTCGCCCGTCCGCATGGTTTCGGGCAAGGTGCGACGCATGACCATGATCGCGACCGGCGGCAAGGCCATCTACGGCGCGCCCCTCGGCATCCTGATGCTGGAGGCCAGATTTCCTCGCATCCCCGGGGATATGGGCAATGCCGGCACCTGGCCGTTCCCGGTCCTCTATCGCGTCGTCAAGGGCGCCAGCCCGGAACGGGTGGTGCTCCAAGGGGCGGCAGGGCTGCTGCCAGCCTTCCTGAAAGCCGCGGCCGAACTGGTGGAACACGGCGCCGAGGCGATCACCACCAACTGCGGCTTCCTGTCGCTGTTCCAGCAGGAACTCGCGGCCCATGTCCGTGTGCCGGTGGCAACCAGCGCGCTGATCCAGGTTCCCTGGGTCCAGGCCACGTTGCCGCCCGGCCGGCGGGTGGGGATCATCACCGTCTCCGCCCAATCGCTGACGCCGGCGCATCTGCGCGCGGCCGAGGTACCGGCGGATACGCCCTTCGTCGGCACGGAAGACGGTGTGGAGTTCTTCCGCGTGCTGATCCGCGGCGAAAAGCAGGACATGGACGTGTCCCTGGCCGAACAGGACATCCTGCAGGCGGGGCAGCGGCTGATGGCGATGGGCGGGATCGGCGCGGTCGTCCTGGAATGCACCAATATGCCGCCCTACGCCCACGCGCTGCGGCAGGCGCTGGGCGTGCCGGTGTTCGACATCTACTCCCTGATCACCTGGCTGCATGCCGGACTGCGCCCACGGGATTTCAGCACAGGGACGCATCGCCCGGACGGCTTCAGGGCCGGCTGACCCCGCGGGACAGCCGGCGCGAGCGCTTTGTGCTTGCGTGCACAACCGGGTTTTGACAGGTTGCAGCCGGTTGTTTCGGCGGGACATTCAACGGATGGGACTTACACGCAAGCGCGTCCTGGTGACCGGGGGGGCAGGCTTTCTCGGGTCGCACCTGTGCGAGCGCCTGCTGCATGAAGGCGACGACGTCCTGTGCGTGGACAACTACTTCACCGGCCGCAAGGACAACATCGCCCACCTGATCGGCAATCCGCATTTTGAGGCAATGCGCCACGACGTCACCTTCCCGCTCTATGTGGAGGTGGACGAGATCTATAACCTGGCCTGCCCGGCCTCACCCGTTCATTACCAATACGATCCGGTGCAGACCACCAAAACCAGCGTCATCGGCGCCATCAACATGCTGGGCCTCGCCAAGCGGATCGGCGCGAAGATCCTCCAGGCCTCGACCAGTGAGGTCTACGGCGATCCCACCGTCCATCCGCAGACCGAGGAGTACCGCGGCAACGTCAATCCGCTGGGTCCGCGCGCCTGCTACGACGAAGGCAAGCGCTGCGCGGAGACGCTGTTCTTCGACTATCACCGCCAGCATCGCGTGCGCATCAAGGTGGCGCGCATCTTCAACACCTATGGGCCGCGTATGCATCCGAATGACGGTCGCGTGGTGTCCAACTTCATCGTCCAGGGGCTGCGCGGCGCCGACATCACGCTCTATGGCGACGGCAGCCAGACGCGTGCGTTCTGTTATGTCAATGACCTGATTGACGGGCTGATGCGGCTGATGGCGACCGGCGCGGACGTGCCCGGACCGATCAATATCGGCAACCCGCACGAGATCCCGGTGCGGGAACTCGCCGAACGGATCATCAAGCTGACAGGCGGGACGTCACGGATCGTGCACAAGCCGCTGCCGCAGGACGATCCGATGCAGCGCTGCCCGGATATCGCCAAGGCCCGTGCGCTGCTGGACTGGCAGCCTTCGATCGCGCTGGACCAGGGATTGCAGCGGACGGTGGGATATTTCCGCGACATGCTGGCCGAGTCGCAAGAGCGGGCGGATCACGCCGCCGGCGCCTGACATGGACAGCCTGATACCAACCGGCGGGAGCGCCGACTCTTCCTGCGCTTCCGCCGATTGGTATCGCGCGCCGCGTTGCCCAGAGGATAAGGCCGCGGCGGCGCGCCAAACCAAGTCTCGTACCAAAGGTCATTCTTCATGACAGTTGGTACGACGTCCACCGCGCGCGCGGCACCGACGGACAGCACCCGGTCCGGTCCGTTGCCGCTGGTTTACGTCGTCATCCTGAACTGGCGCGATGGCGCTGCGACGCTCGCCTGTCTGGATGCGCTGGCTGCGACCGACTATCCGAGTTTTCGAGTTGTCGTGGTGGACAACGCCTCGACCGACGGTTCGGCAGAACGGATTGCGGCGCGCGGTGCGGTGGAACTGCTGCGCAATGCGGCGAATCTGGGTTTCACGGGCGGGGTCAATACAGGCATCCGCCATGCGATGGCGCAGGGCGCCGACTACATCTGGCTGCTGAACAGCGATGCCATGGCACCGCCCGATGTGTTGTCCAGGCTGGTTGCCGCCGCAGAGTCCGATAGCCGTATCGGGCTGGTCAGCCCGGTGTTCCACGATGCCGCCGAACCGGAGAAGGTGGAGTTCTGCCTCGGCCGCTTCGATCCCGCTGCCCGCTACGCGACGCAGACCGACCGGCCCGAGGAAGCGCTTCGCTGGCAGCGCGACCATGAAGACCAGGTGGTGCTGCTGGGCACCGCGCTGCTGATCCGCCGAACGCTTGTCGAAGCGATCGGCTCACTGGATACACGACTGTTCGCCTATGTGGAGGACGTGGAGTACTGCCTGCGCAGCACCCGTGCCGGTTTTCGCAATGTCGCGGTCGCGGACGCCGTCGTGCTGCACAGCTTCAAGCGGCCGGGCATCGATCCGGCAAGCTGTCCGCCGTATCTGCACTACTTCATGACCCGCAACTACTTGCTGCTCTGGCGGTCGCTGCCCAGGCCGTTCCTGCTGCGCAAGGCGTCGCTCTGGTTTTTGCGCCAGCGGCTGGTGCAGATCGAACGGATGGCCGGCGACGCAAGGGCCGTGGAAGCGGTACTCGCGGGTTTATGGCACGGCGTCCGCGGCATCGGAGGACCCTATGATCCGTTGCGGCGTGCCCCTTGGCTGCTGCGCGTCACGCTTGGCCGTTATCCCGGCGCCTGGATCAACCTGATTGACGGCGCGCCGCCATGGCGCCGGCGCGTGCCATGACGCCTCGTTACGGTATCGGCTCATCCGGCCCGCACATCGCCATTGCCTGCTCCGGACTGGGACATGTGCAGCGCGGGATCGAAGCCTGGGCCGCGGACCTCGGGCAGGCGCTGCGCCGCGGCGGTGCGCACGTCACACTGTTCGCTGCTGAAGCCGGCCCCGGCGGCACGGTAGGGGTGCCGTGCCTGCGGCGCGGGACCAGCGGCGCCAGGGCGGTCGCCGGCGCGGTGCGCCATCTGGGCGGCTGGCGCTTTGGCATGGGCTCGCCCTACGACGTGGAGCAGACAAGCTTCGCCCTGTCGCTCTGGCCGCGTATCCGCCGGGGGTTCGACATTCTACACGTCCAGGACCCGACGATCGCCACGTGGTTCGAGCGTGCGTATCGCCGCGGCCTCTCCGGTGCGAAGGTGATCTACGCCAACGGCACGGGAGAGGATGCGCGCGTCATGCAGCGCTTCGCGCATTTGCAGCTTCTGACGCCGGCGGCGTTCGACGCCTGGCAGCCCAGCAGGCCCCCGGCACAGAAAGTGTTCATGCTGCCGAACTTCATCGATACCGACCGCTTCGCCCCGGGCGACCGGTCCCTGGCGCGCGCGGGATTCGATCTGCCGCCGGATGCGACGATCGTGCTGTGCTGCGCGGCCATTCGCCGCTACCATAAGCGCATCGACTACCTGCTTTCCGAATTTGCCGCCGTCACGCGCGCGGATCCGGCCGGCACGCTGCTGGTGATCGCAGGCGCGCGCGAAGCCGACACCGATCGCCTGATCGCGGAGGGCGCGACCCTGCTCGGCCAGCGTGTGCGTTTCCTGCCCGACCTGCCGCGTGCGCAAATGCCGGACCTGTACCGGGCCGCCGATATGTTCGTGCTGCCATCATTGCATGAGATGTTCGGGATCGTTTTGCTGGAAGCGATGGCGAGCGGACTGCCGGTTCTCTGTCACGATGAGCCTGGCTTTCGCGGCATCGTCGGGCCGGGCGGCCTCTACCGGGACTTTACGCGCGACGGCGCCCTCGCCGCCGCACTGGCCGCCGCATTCGATCACGATACCCGTGTCAGAATTTCG
>DATNEJ010000257.1:0-7480 GCA_035606775.1 Acetobacteraceae bacterium
GCCCGACGCACCGCAATCGGACCGCGCTGCATGGAAGACGGTCGCGACAGCCGAGGACACCGGTGCGCTGGTCGTGCCGCAGGGTTCCATCGGCTATCGCTGGCCGAACGAAGGCGAGCCCAAGGGAAGATGGAACCTGGAGTCCAAGGATGGCGAAACCGGCGAGGAAGTCCGGCTCGCCCTGACCCTGATCGACAGCCGCGATGACGTGGCGCCGGTTGCCTTCCCGTATTTCGGCGGCAGGCCGCACGTGCATTTCCCGGCCAACGACCAGGGCGGGGACGTCCTGCTGCGCAACGTCCCGGTGCGCCGCGTCATGCTGGCCGACGGCGAAGCACATGTGGCAACCGTGTTCGATCTGCTGTGCGCCAATTACGGACTCGATCGCGGCCTGGGCGGCGCCTGCGCAACGTCGTTCGACGACGACATTCCGTATACCCCGGCCTGGCAGGAGGCGATCACCGGCGTGGCGGCGGAAAAGGCCATCGAGGTTGCGCGCGGCTTCGCCGTAACAGCGGAGAAGACCAATGGCCGGTCGATGGTAATCATCGGCGCCGGCATGAATCACTGGTACCACCAGGACATGAACTACCGCGGCGTCATCAACTTCCTGATGATGTGCGGAACGATCGGCGTCTCCGGTGGCGGCTGGGCGCACTATGTCGGCCAGGAGAAACTCCGACCACAGACCGGTTGGACCATGCTGGCCTTCGCGCTCGACTGGGTGCGGCCGCCGCGCCAGATGTGCGGCACCTCCTTCTTCTACGCACACAGCGACCAGTGGCGTTACGAGAAGCTCGCCGTATCCGAACTGCTCTCTCCGCTGGCCGATCCGGCCGCGTACAGCGGCGGCCTGATCGACCTCAACGTCCGGGCGGAGCGCATGGGGTGGCTGCCGTCATCACCGCAGCTTGCGACCAACCCGCTGAATCTGGCAGCGGAGGCGGAACGCGCCGGCGTCACGCCCAGGGATCACGTCGTGGCCGGCCTCAAATCCGGCCGTCTCCGGATGGCATGCGAGGATCCGGACAACCCGGCCAATTTCCCACGCAACCTGTTCATCTGGCGCTCCAACCTGTTCGGTTCCTCCGGCAAGGGGCACGAGTATTTCCTGCGGCACTTCCTGGGCACCCGCCACGGCCTGCAAGGCAAGGACCTGGGTGAGATGGGCGGCGCAAAGCCTGAGGAAGTCGCCTGGCGCGATCCGGCGCCCGAAGGCAAGCTCGATCTTGTCGTCACTCTCGACTTCCGGATGTCCACGAGCTGTCTCTATTCCGACATCGTCCTGCCGACCGCGACATGGTACGAAAAGAACGACCTCAACACCTCCGACATGCACCCGTTCATCCACCCGCTCTCGACGGCGGTGGACCCGGTGTGGGAATCGCGCAGCGACTGGGAGACCTACAAAACCATCGCGCGCCGCTTTTCCGAACTGGTGGTCGGCCATCTTGGCGTCGAACGCGACGTCGTGCTGATACCGATCCAGCACGACACCGCAGGCGAACTAGCGCAACCCTTCGACGTGAAGGACTGGAAGAAGGGCGAATGTGAGTTGATCCCCGGCGTCACCGCCCCGCAGATCGCCGTGGTCGAACGCGACTACCCCAACACCTATCGCCGCTTCACCGCCCTCGGCCCCCTGGCCGACCGGCTCGGCAATGGCGGCAAGGGAATTGGCTGGGACACCAAGGATGAGGTGCGCGGCCTCGGCGATCTGAACTATCGGGTGGATGACGGCGGTGCGACCGAAGGCCGGCCGCGCATCGATACCGACATCGACGCCGCCGAGGTCATTCTGTACCTCGCGCCCGAAACCAACGGCGAGGTGGCGGTCAAGGCATGGGAAGCCCTGGGCAAGATCACCGGCCGCGATCACGCGCACCTTGCGGCGATGCGGGAGGACGAGAAGATCCGCTTCCGCGACATCCAGGGGCAGCCGCGCAAGATCATCTCCTCACCCACCTGGTCCGGCATCGAAAGCGAGCATGTCAGCTACACCGCCGGCTATACCAACGTGAACGAGCTGATTCCCTGGCGGACGCTGACCGGCCGCCAGCAATTCTACCAGGATCATCGCTGGTTCCGCGATTTCGGCGAGAGCCTCGCCATCTACCGGCCGCCGATCGACACGCGCACGATTGCGGAGATGTTCGGCAAGCATGGCAACGGCAATCCGGAGATCGTCCTCAATTTCATCACGCCGCACCAGAAATGGGGCATCCATTCGACCTATACCGATAACCTCATCATGCTGACCCTCTCGCGCGGCGGTCCGATCATCTGGATTTCCGAAACCGACGCGAAGAAGGCCGGCATCGTGGACAATGACTGGATCGAGGCATTCAACCTGAACGGCGCGATCGCCGCGCGTGCGGTCGTCAGCCAGCGCGTGCATGAAGGCATGTGCCTGATGTACCACGCGCAGGAGAAGATCGTGAACGTGCCGGGCTCGCAGATCACCGGCCTGCGCGGCGGCATCCACAACTCGGTCACGCGCACCGTGCTCAAGCCGACGCACATGGTCGGCGGCTACGCGCAGCTTTCCTATGGCTTCAACTACTACGGCACCGTCGGCTCCAACCGCGATGAGTTCGTCATTCTGCGCAAACTCAGCAAGGTCGAGTGGCTCGACCATTCCAATCCCGTCGATCGTGGCGTCAGGGAGACCGTGTCATGAAGATCCGCGCCCAGATCGCGATGGTCATGAACCTCGATAAATGCATCGGCTGCCATACCTGTTCCGTCACCTGCAAGAACGTCTGGACGTCCCGGCAGGGGATGGAATACGCGTGGTTCAATAACGTCGAGACGAAGCCCGGCATCGGCTATCCCAAGGACTGGGAGAACCAGAAGCGCTGGAACGGCGGTTGGCGGAGAAAAAACAGCGGCAAGATCGTTCCCAAACAGGGTGGCCGCCTGGCCATCCTGGCGAAAATCTTCGCCAACCCGAACCTGCCGGAGATCGACGACTACTACGAGCCGTTCACCTTCGATTACGAGCATCTGCAACAGGCGCCGGAACTGCCGACCACACCGGTGGCGCGCCCGCTTTCTCTGATCACCGGCCGCCCGATGGACAAGATCGAATGGGGACCGAACTGGGAGGAAATCCTTGGCGGCGAATTCGACAAGCGCTCCCAGGACTACAATTTCGAAGCCGTGCAGAAGGACATCTACGGCCAGTTCGAAAACACCTTCATGATGTATCTGCCGCGCCTGTGCGAGCACTGCCTGAACCCAAGCTGCGTCGCGTCCTGCCCATCCGGCTCGATTTACAAGCGCGAGGAAGACGGGATCGTGCTGATCGACCAGGACAAGTGCCGCGGCTGGCGGATGTGCGTGTCCGGCTGTCCCTACAAGAAGATCTACTACAACTGGACATCGGGCAAAGCGGAGAAGTGCATCTTCTGCTATCCGCGCATCGAGGCCGGCCAGCCGACGGTCTGTTCGGAAACCTGCGTTGGACGTATCCGCTATTTGGGCGTGCTGCTTTATGATGCCGACGGCATCCAGGACGCTGCCTCCGTCGCCGATGAGCAGGACCTGTATGAGTCGCAGCTCAAGCTGTTCCTTGATCCGAATGACCCGGCGGTCGCCGCCCAGGCAAGCGCGGACGGCGTGCCGGACGCGTGGATCGCGGCGGCCCAACGCTCGCCCACCTACAAGATGGCCGTGGACTGGAAGATCGCCTTCCCGCTGCACCCGGAATACCGCACCTTGCCGATGGTCTGGTACGTGCCGCCGCTTTCGCCCATCCAGTCACATGCCAATGCCGGTGCGATCGAAACCGTGGGTGATATCCCCGACGTGCGCTCGCTGCGCATTCCAGTGCGTTACCTTGCCAACCTGCTGACTGCCGGGGCGGAAGCGCCGATCGTCGCGGCACTGGAACGTATGCTTGCAATGCGCATCTATTTCCGCCAGCGCCAGTTGGCGCAGGGTGACGGTCAGGCCGTCCTCGCGCAAGCCGGGCTTTCCGTCGCGCAGGTGGAGGAGATGCATCGCTACCTGGCCATCGCCAACTATGAGGACCGCTTCGTCATCCCGACCAGCCATCGAGAACAGGCCGAAGACGCCTACGGCTTGCGAGGCTCCTGCGGTTTCACCTTCGGCAATGGCTGCGACTTCGGTCCGCCACACTCGTCGCTGTTCGGCGGCAAGATGGGCCGGCGCAAGCTGACGCCGGTCCGCTCGCTGGACACGTAAGGAGACGGCCATGCTGGTGTTCCGCGCCTTCAGCGCCCTGCTCTCCTACCCCACCGCACCTATGCGCGCGGCGCTGCCGGAAATCGCGGACGTGATCCGCGCCGCGCCGTTGGTCGCACCTGCCCAGCTTCACGGTCTGCTGGAACTCATCGCCGAACTCGGCCAAGACAGCCTGCTGGAGGCCGAGGAACGCTATGTCGACCTGTTTGATCGTGGACGGGCGCTATCGCTGAATCTGTTCGAGCATGTGCACGGGGAAAGCCGCGACCGCGGCACGGCCATGGTGGAGCTCAAGCAGATCTACCAAAGCGCGGGCTTCGCACTGTCATCGCGTGAACTGCCCGACTATCTGCCGGTGCTGCTGGAATATCTGAGCTGCCGCGACGCGGCCGAAGCACGCGAGATGCTCGCCGACTGCGCGCAGATCCTGACGACCATCGGCCGGTCGCTGATCGCGCGCCGAAGCCGCTACGCGGCGGTGTTGCAGGCCCTGCTTGTCATCGCCGGTGAGAAGCCGATCGATCCGGCGAAAGTGCCGCCGGTCCGGGAGCGGGTTGAGGCCCTCGACCACGACTGGGTCGAGCAGCCGGCCTTCGCCGGCGACCCCCGCGCCGCCGGTACGCCCAATGCAACGCCGACCGCTTAGAGCGTGATCGTCGCAGGCGACATCGCCGGAGACGTGAATCACGCGGCGAACAAATCGCGTGATCGTCGGAGGTGGCATCGCCGGAGACGTGAATCGCGCGATCTAACAAAGACATAGAGCCTGGTCGCGGCTTCTATCTGCACCGAACGGGCTCTAAACGGGAGAAGTGGCCATGCTCTCCAATGACTATGTGAACACGCTTCTGTTCGGCATCTATCCCTACGTCTGCCTTGCGGTGCTGCTGATCGGCAGCCTGATCCGCTTCGACCGGGAGCCCTACACATGGAAGAGTGACTCCTCGCAGATGCTGCGCAAGCGCCAGCTTCGCCTGGGATCGAACCTGTTCCATTACGGTGTGATCGTCGTCATCCTGGGCCATTTTGTTGGGTTCCTCGCGCCGCACTGGGCGGTGGACTGGGCGCTCTCGCCCATCGCTCACCAGCTTCTCGCCATGGTGGTCGGCGGCATCGCCGGCGCCTTCGCCATCGTCGGACTGACGATCCTGCTTGCGCGCCGGCTTGGGGATCCGCGCATCCGCCTCAACAGTCGCAAATGGGACATCGCTGTCGCGTGCATGCTATGGCTGCAGCTCGCACTTGGCCTGCTGACGGTGCCGCTCTCGGCGTTCCACATGGATGGCGCGCTCTTCGAAACATTGACGACCTATGTGAAGAGCGTCGTCACGCTGGATGGCAACGCCGCCGCAATCATGAGCGGCGTGCCCCTACCCTACAAGCTGCACATCCTGCTGGGTTTCACGATCTTCCTGATCTCACCGTTCACCCGCATGATCCATATCTGGAGCGGCGCCGGCGCGCTCGCCTACCTGTTCCGCCCCTACCAGATCGTGCGCACGCCGCGCACGCGGGCGAAGGAACCGATCCGGTCATGACCGTCACCGTCAACGGCCAGGAGGTCACCATCGGACCGGACACAACCGGGGAGCTTGCCGCCGCCCGCGAACTGCTGCGCCAGCGGGCGGTCGCGGTCGGGTTGCTCGATGCGGCCTCGTGCGACGACACGGCGATCGACCAGGCCGTCGAAGAGCTGCTCATGCGGGAAGCCCCCACGCCGGAGCCGACCGAGGAGGAGTGCCGGCGCTACTACGACGCCAATCCGCGTGCGTTCGAGAGCGGCGATCTTGTGCATGCGCGGCACATTCTGTTCCAGGTCACGCCGTCGGTCCGCATTCCCGAAGTCCGCGCACGCGCCGAACAGACGCTGAACGAATTGCTGCGGGAGCCGGGGCGCTTCGCCGCGCTGGCAGCCGAACTGTCCAACTGCCCCTCCGGTCAGCAAGGCGGCAACCTCGGCCAGATCGGCCGCGGCGAGACAGTCCCCGAATTCGAAAAGGTGCTGTTCCGATTCGGGCCGACCGGGCTGGTCGGCGAACTCGTCAGAACACGCTACGGGTTCCACATCATCGCCGTGGATCAGCGAATCGCGGGGAAACGGCTGCCGTTCGATCTCGTACGGGATCGCATCGCCGAACGCCTGCGTGCCGCGGTGGAGGAGAAGGCAGTCAGCCAGTATGTCAGCATTCTCGCGGGCAAGGCAGAGATCCAGGGCGCAGATCTCAACGCCACGAATATCCCCCTCCTGCAATAACCACCCGCGGACGACACGATGCTCGGCGATCTCATCGCACAACTGGACAGGCCGGATATCGCGGCAACCGTGCTGGCCACATTGGAGCCGGGTATCAAGGAACAGGTTGCACAGCGTGCCGCCGACTGGTCCATGACCGAAGCCGATTTCGCGGCAGGCGCGGTGCGGGCATTCATCGATGAGGCCGACGACGATCTGTGGTTCCAGTTGCTCACGATCATCCGCAAGTCCGATGAACCGGGCCTCGCGGCGGTACGGACGATTCTCACCTGGGTCGTGACCGAACGCTGAACGCCGACCGGACAGCGACATAACTCTTTTGTCACTGCTCACGAACTGGTGACGCGATTTTGCGCGCAGTGCGCATGAACCGGGCGTCTGTCGGCGGCATTGTCCAGAGGTACCGCAACGGGACGCCGCTTTGCGCCGAGACCGGCAGGCAGCAAACCATCGTCCGCGAACCGGCCGCGACGGCCCACGGAGGACTGAGGCATGACAAGCAGCCAGGCAAGCGACGACATCAGCGGCCACGCAAAGCCCCTGGACGCCGAAGAGCTTCGGCTGATGCACGCCTGGTGGCGTGCGGCAAACTATCTCTCTGTCGGGCAGATCTATCTGCTGGCCAATCCACTCCTGCGCGAACCGCTCACGCCCGAACACGTCAAACCCAGACTGCTCGGTCACTGGGGCACGACGCCCGGACTGAACTTCATCTATGTGCACCTGAACCGGATCATCCGGCAGCGCGACGCGAACGTGCTGTTCATCGCGGGTCCCGGCCACGGCGCGCCCGGGGTCGTTGCCAATACCTGGCTCGAAGGCACCTACAGCGAACTTTACCCTGATGTTTCGCGGGACGCGGCGGGTATGTACCGGCTGTTCCGGCAATTTTCCTTTCCGGGAGGAATCCCCAGCCATGCGGCGCCCGAGACGCCTGGCTCCATCCACGAAGGCGGCGAGCTCGGCTATTCCCTGTCGCACGCCTACGGCGCCGTCTTCGACAATCCGGACCTGATC
>DATNEJ010000264.1:0-3087 GCA_035606775.1 Acetobacteraceae bacterium
GGTCGTGATCCTGCCCGGCAACCATGATCCGCTGACGCCGGACTCGGTCTATCTGCGCGATGGGCTGGCGGAGATCCCGCATGTCCATATCATCGGCCTGACACACGAGCTGGCCGTGCATTTCCCCGAACACGATTTGGAATTTTGGGGCCATGCGCACAGCGATTACAGCAACATGGTGCCGCTGCGAACGCCACGCGCGCGGACATCCCGCTGGCAGGTTGTTCTGGCGCACGGCCACTACGAAGCGGACGGTGTGCCTCCGCTGCGCCCATCCTGGCTGATCAGCGACGGTGAGATCGATGCGACGGGCGCCGACTATATCGCGCTGGGGCACTGGAACCGTGCGGCGCAGGTCGGCACCGGCCGCATCCCCGCCTACTACTCCGGCTCACCGGACCTGGCGAAAACCGTCAACGTGATACGTCTCAGTCACGCATCCGGCGTGACGGTGACGCGGGAACCGATCCGGTGGGATTAAACACCGCCGATCCTGTGGTCAGTCCAGCGGCACTGGACCGGTGTAGCGAATGATATCGAGACCGCCGGTGAACCGGTCGTCCGCATAGATCAGCCCGTTCTCGTCCACATAGACATCATTGATCTGAATACTGTGGCTTGCGTTGCCGGGTGGCGGGGCGTCAACCAGATAACCGATCTCCTTCGGGCTGTTCGGATCGGTAATCGAATAGGCGCGCACGCCGCCGTTGAAGAAACTGCCGACGACGGTCTGCGTCAGATGGCGCGCGGTCGGATCGGGACGGTTCTGGTGAATATTGTGCGCGCCGAACCGACCTCCCTGTTTGCACAGCGCGACGAAGTCCTTGGGCGGCGGCAGCACGGACAACACGACGGGCGCGGTCTCGTAGCTGATATCCCACACCCAGTCCCGCTTCGGCCAATCCTTGCAATTGGCCTGCACTGCTTCCTCGGTCTGGATGGCAAGGCCACGCGAGGGGATCGGTAGAAGCGTGTGCGCGAACCCGACACCAAGCGACTGCCAGGACCGGTGCGCGACCAGTTTGGGGTGCGCCTTGTCGGAAATGTCGAGGATCACGAATCCACCATCGATCCAGCCGATATAGGCGCGATCAGGATGCTCGGCGGAGACGATCGGCGTGTGCATGCGGATCCCGGTCTCGATCGGCACCCGCGGCGGTGCGGGCGCAGTGTCGCCGACGCGCGTGCCGGGCATCCACCACCGTCCCACCTCCTTCGGATGCGCCGGATCGTGCATATCGACGATCATCAGGAACTGGTCGTCATGGTCGTTGTGCGGCGTAAAGTCTTTCGCACCGGTCGAGAGATAAGCGTACTGGCCGTCGGCAAACCACAGATAGTGCACACCCCGCGAATGCGGTCCGGAGGTATCCAGCATGCCAATCTTCCGCGGATGCGCGGGGTCCGCGACATCGAACACCAGCATGCCCGCGCCTGCCCCACCCTGTTTCGCCGTCTGGTGCGCGACCGCCAGTGTCGTACCCGACAGACCCAGCGAGTTGCAGCGCACATCGGCTGACTCGACCGGAATCTGCGTCACGACCTTCGGGTCCTCGGGCCTGGTCACGTCGATGATGCTGACGCACATGGGGGCGGATTCATGCGCCAGGAACAGGATGCGCCTGCCGTCCGGGTACTGGCGGAGCGCCATCCCTTCCCCACCCTTGCCGGCACCGTTCAGGTCGCTGTGGCCGATGAGCTGCATATTGCTAGACGATGCCACCGCCGGCAGCGGATCGGCGAACGCCGCCGATGTCAGCAGGAGCGTGACGAGACCGGCGGCCAGACCGACGAACCATCGCATGGCGTTGCCCCTCTTTGTGGGCGCTGCGGCGCCCGTCCGTACGGCGGAACGTATCTGCTACCAGGGAGAGGCAGAATTTATGCGCGCAGCCGCTCCTCGTGCACAAGCTCGGACAATTCCAGTCTCTGGCGCACCGCGGCCAGCAGCGGCCCCGATTGCACCAGCGGCGCACAGCCCATGGACTCCCACACCGCAGCGAGATCGGTGTCGTGATGCCGGATGGAGACAGTGTGCAGTCGCACGACCTTGCCGTTGAAGTACATGTCGCGATCGCCGAGGTCGAGGTAGCTTTCAGCCGGCATTCCCTCGGCGTACAGCACGTCGTGCCGCGGCAGCTCGACGTGATAGTAGGTCACGCGCGTCACCTGCTGGAAGGCGACCGTGGTGCCGTTGACCAGTTTTCGCACCGGGATCAGCACGCCATCGACGTAGACCGCGTGTTCCGGCGACAAGACCAGATCCCATTGCGGCAGGCCCGGACCGAACGCGCCGGCCCTGATCCGCACCGGCAGCACCTGTTCGGGTTTCGGATGGGTGTCGCAGCGGACCGTGCGATGGCCGATCCAGACGATCGGGCGCATCCGTCCGTCGAGAGCGGTCGGCAGCATGTCACCCACGGCAAGCTGCTCCACCGGCACATCGCCATTGGCAGTGCGAATCAGCGTTCCTTCCGCGAAGCAAGAAACCAGCTCAACGAAGTTGGCGCCCGTGTTGAACACCGGGCTGGTACCGGCGGCCAGGGTGACGTTGGTGAAGTCGTAGGTGCCGGCGGAGGTGAAGACCGCCAGCGTGCCGCCGCCCAGCCAGTTGGAGCCGGTGATGGTGGCGCCGTTGTTGATGATCAGTTCGTCGCCGTTCTGCCAGTTCTGCAAGGCAAATCCGTTGCTGGCCTGCAGGCTTCCGAGCACGAGGTTGCCGGCGGCAACCGACGTATCGAACGTGACGGATTGAGAATCGCCCAGCACGCCATCGACTTCCAACGCGGTGCCGCCGGCGATCGTGATTGCGCCTGCACCCCCGATGGCGCCCGTCACGTCGAGCGTGCCGCTCTGCGTGAGCATGGTCCCGGTATTGGTCAGGGCGCCGGCGATGGTGCCGAAGCCGGTGATATTGCCGCTGTTCTGGCTGACAATGCCGGAGACGGACAGCACGCCGCCCTGCAAAGTGACGACACCGCTCGCCCCGATGACCAACCCCGAGGCATCGACAGTGGCGCCGCTTGCGACACTCAGCGTTCCGGTCGCGGAAGCGTTGGCGATGTCGAGTGTGCCTCCCTCTAGCAG
>DATNEJ010000270.1:0-3539 GCA_035606775.1 Acetobacteraceae bacterium
CTGGTTCCCGCAGCCGGCCACACCGGCCGCCGACCAGACGGCCCGCTGACCGGAGAACACAACCGCATGCGATACCGACGCCAATTCCTGACCATTCCCGCCGGCCTGCTGCTGGCCGGCGCGATCCCCGCAGGGGGCGCCTGTGCCCAGTCGGCCGCCGACAAGGCGGCCGCGTTCATCAAGGCAACCGGGGACAGGCTGGTCGCCGCGGTCAACAACACGGGTACCCCCGAGCAGAAGCGCCAGCAGCTCACGCAGGTGATCGACCAGACGGTCGATGTGGACGGCATCGCGCGATTCTGCCTGGGGCGGTTCTGGCGGCAGGCCTCACCGGACCAGCAGAAACAATACATGGACCTGTTCCATAAGGTGCTGGTCACCAGCATCACCGCCAAGGTCGGCGAGTATGAGGGCGTGACCTTCACCATGGGGCGCGCTCGCATGGAGAACGATCGCGCGGTCGTCTCCACGGTGGTCAACCGGCCCAACAACCCGCCCGCCGCGGTCGACTGGATTGTCGAGCAGCCTGGCGGCAACCCGAAGATCATCGATGTGAAGGCCGAGGGCACGTCCCTGCGCCTGACCCAGCGCAACGACTATGAGTCCTACCTGACCCATCACAACAACAGTATCGACGCGCTGATCGGCGCCATGCGCGACCAGATCGGCAAGCAGGGGTGATCGTTCGGACCCGGATCATGACCGGATCACCTCGATCCGGTGCCGGTCCAGGAGCCCGTTGCTTCAGCGTATGAGCCACACGCGACGGCTGGCCTGATCCCGGCGGCGCAGCCTGAAGCACCGAGCAGGCTCACCCTCTCCGCCTGGTCGCGCGATTCGCGTTTTCGGCGATCACGCTCTCACGCTTTCATACAGGATCATCCTGTAGCCGTTCTGGACGAAGCTGTCGGCCGCGGTCATGCCGATGCCGCCCAGCACCATGCGCGAGGAGAAATTGCTCGCGCGCGCGACGGCGACGATCCGCGGTAGGCCCGCCTGCTCATGTCCGAAGCGCAGCGCTGCCGCGGCTGCCTCGCGTGCCAGGCCGCGGCCCTGGGCTTCCGGCCACAGCGCGAAACGCAGCGCAATGCCGCGCCCATCGGGCCGGTCCTGCAGACCGGTGACGCCGACGAACGCTCCGTTGGCGGCCTCGCGGATCGCCCAGATGCCGAAGCCATCGGCGCCCCAGGCCGCGACATCCCGCGCCAGATCCGCGGCAACCTGCTGCGCGTTGCGCACGCCGCCGAGCATCACGGCGAACACGCGGGGATCGGCCTTGATGGCACAGAGGTCGGGCAGGTCGGCGCCGCTCACCGGCGTCAGCACCAGCCGCGCGGTGCGCATGCTCCAGGCCGGGTTCATGCGCCGATCCGCGCCCGGGTGGTGGGCAGCAGCCGAAGGTCAGGTGCGGTAGCCGGGGTCCACGGTGTCGAGTTGACGAAGATACGCCGGCCATTCGGCCGACGCGCGCCCCCTGTCATGCTTTTCGTATTGCGCGGCAACGTGCTCACAGACATCCGGCGGTATTTCCAGCAGAGGCTGCCCGGTCGCCTCCATCGTCAACTGAATCCGCGCGGCGCGCACGAACTCCTTCATCAGGGAGAAGGCCTCCCGCGCGGTGGCACCGACCGTGGTGATGCCGTGATGGCGCATGATCAGCGCACGGTTGTTGCCCAGCGCGGCGACGATCCGCTCCCGCTCATCGAAACTGTCGGTCAGGCCTTCGTACTCGTGATAGCCGACCCGGTTGTAGAAGCGCATGGCGTTCTGCGACAGCGGGCGCAGGCCGTGCTTCAGGCCGGAGATGGCGATTCCTTCCTCGGGGTGGACGTGCACTGAGCAGTTGACGTCGGGCCGCCCGCGCAGCACGCCGCTGTGCAGGGTAAAGCCGGGCCGGTTGACGCCCGCGCGCTCATCCAGATCGTCGTCCATGCTGACTTCCACGAGGTTCGACGCGGTGACCTCGGTATAGAGCAGCTCGTGCCGCTTGATGAGGAAATGGCGTGGGTTGGACGGGCAGCGCATGGCGGCATGGTTGAAGATCACGTCGCCCCAGCCGTGCAGCGCCAGCAGGCGATAGACGGCGGCAAGGTCCACCCGCGCCTGCCGATCGGCTTCAGCGTGGGCGGCGTCGGCATGGTCGGCTTCGGTCGGGCGTGTCGCCTGCGCCGTCTCGACGTCCATGGCAATGGCTCCCTCAACCGGGTAGGCCCAGTCCTCCGTAAGCCGGAGTCCTTCGTAAGCCGAGTCTTTCGCGCGTTCGCGCCGCGTCCGCAAGCCATCACCCGCCGCGCGACCAGCGGGTGATGGCTTCGGGCGGCTACTTCGCCGGCTCGCGCTCCCGGGTTTCAATCCGCACATTCTTGAACGCCGGCATCACTTCCTTGGCGAACCGCTCCAACTGTTCCAGCGCCACCGCTTCCGGCACACCGACCGACAGGCTGACGGAGATCCGGTCGAGATCGGGATACGCCTGCTCCAACTTCTTCAGGTGATCGATGATCTCGGCCGGAGAGCCGGTCAGGAAGCCGCCCGCCTTCACCGCGTCCTCGATGCGCGGCAGCTTCGCGGTGGGCGCGCGCTTCGGGTCGCGCATGATCTCGATCTGCTCCTCGGTCATCGCGCGCACCAGCCGCAGCTCCCCGAACATCTTCATGTTCTCTTCGTAGTATTTGGCGGCGTCGCGGATGCACTGCTCCTTGCTGTCGCCGATGTAGAAGTGGAAGCCGAAGCAGAGCCGTTCGCCGAGGCCGATCTTCTTGCCGGCGCGGGCATGCGCTTCCTGCCATTTCAGCACGACGTTGTGCATGGCGCCGCCTTCGGCGGAACCGCCGCCGACCATGCCCTGAATCCCGTGCTTGGCCATGAAATCCATGGCGCGATCGCTGGCGCTTTGGATCGGCTGCCAGCATTCCACGGGCAGCCGCGCCGGCCGCGGCACCAAGGTCAGATCCTTGAGCGTATAGCCGCGATACGGCACCTCGGGCGGCAACGTGTAGTGCTTGCCCTTGTGACTGAACGAATCTTCGTTGAACGCCTTGAAGATGATGTCGACCTGTTCCTCGAACAGCTCCCGGTTGGCCGCCTGGTCCAGCAGCGGGGAGCCGAAGGTTTCCACCTCGCGCGTGTGGTAGCCGCGGCCGACGCCGAATACCACGCGGCCGTTCGACAGGATGTCGGCCATCGCATAGTCCTCAGCGAGGCGCAGCGGGTGCCACATCGGCGCGATGTTGAAGCCGCAGCCGATCTTCAGGTTCCGAGTCACGTGCGTCAGGTGCAGCGCCATCATCAGCACGTTCGGGATGCACTCGGTGCCTTCGCGCTGGAAGTGATGCTCCGCCATCCAGAAAGTGGTGTAGCCCAGCCGGTCCATGAGCTGCGCCATCGCCTGCGCCTTGCTGAGCGCGGTGGACAAATGAGCGTTGTCGTACAGCCGGTCGTTGATCGGCGTGCCGGCATAGCCGACATTGTCGAGATCGACATGGCCGGCGTACAGGCTGTCGAACTTCGTGATCATGCCGCTTTCCTCCGCGTCCTCA
>DATNEJ010000277.1:0-29950 GCA_035606775.1 Acetobacteraceae bacterium
ACTGGCCGGCACATCACGGCCAGCAGGCACGAGAACACATGAAACATCGCGTGGATCAGCTTCTGGTCGATCGCGGCCTGGCTGAAAGCCGCTCCCGGGCGCAGGCTCTGATCCTCGCGGGGAAGGTGTTTTCCGGCGAAAGGCGGATCGGTAAGGCGGGCGACATGCTGCCGCCCGAATTGCCCCTGGAGGTGCGCGGACAGGACCATCCCTGGGTCTCTCGCGGCGGCCTCAAGCTGGATCACGCATTGAGGGTTTTCGGCCTGTCCCCGTCTGGCCTCGTGTGCATGGATATCGGCGCGTCCACCGGTGGGTTCACCGACGTACTGCTGGCGCACGGCGCGGCAAAAGTGCATGCGGTCGATGTCGGCCACGGCCAGCTTGCGTGGAAGCTGCGCAACGATCCGCGCGTCGTCGTGCACGAAAGGACCAACGCCCGCTACCTGGAAGCGCGCACGATCCATGAACCGGTGGGCGCGCTGGTCTGCGACGCCAGCTTTATCGGCCTGGCGACCCTGCTCCCCGCGCCATTGGCGCTTTGCGCACCTGGCGCCTGGGCCGTCGCACTGATCAAGCCGCAGTTCGAGGCCGGACCCGGCGCAGTGGGCGCCCGGGGTGTCGTTCGCGATCCGGCCGTGCATGTTGCGGTATGCGAAAGGATCCGCACCTGGTGGGCAGAACAGCCGGATTGGCGGGTTCTGGGCATCGCCGACAGTCCCATCAAGGGTCCCGAGGGCAACAAGGAGTTCCTGATCGCCGCGGTCAGGGCCGATCTGCCCGTGGAATCGGGACCGGAATGAGAGGCTCCGGCAGCGGTCGGCTATAGGGGACTCGCACGGCCGCGAAAGTCGGTTAACATTCGACCGCGAGGGTGCACCGGGCGCCCTGATCCGGCGGGACTTCCTGCCCGGCGCACCTTCGGGCAACGAAGGAGGCGCGCCCATGTCAGGAACAAAAGACGGCAGAAGTCCTCGCTCGGTGGCTCTGGTGGGCCCCTACAGCAGCGGCAAATCGACACTGTTCGAGGCGTTGATGGAAGCGGCAGGTGCCCCGGTGAAGCGCCCCGCGGACCCGCGTAACCGCCCGATGACCACCGAGATCCGATTGGGCCATTGCATATATCTTGGCGACGCATGGTCGATCCTCGACTGCCCCGGCTCCATCGAGTTCGCGCAGGAGGCACGCGCCGCGCTGGCAATGGTGGACCTCGCCGTCGTGGTGTGCGAACCGACGCCGGCCCGGGCACTCGCCGTGGCACCGCTGTTGCGTACCCTGACGGATGATGGGGTGCCGCACATCCTGTTCATCAACAAGATCGACACGCTGGAAGGCAGCATCGCCGATACGCTGTCGGCTTTGCAGGCATACGCGGGAAGTCCGCTCGTCCTGCGCCAGGTGCCGATCGTCGAAGGGCAGACCGTGTCCGGGTACGTCGATCTGATGAGTGAGCGGGCCTACCGCTATCGCAAGGGTCAGGCGTCCGAACTGATGCAGATCCCCGCGGCGATGCTGCAGGAGGAAGAGGCCGCACTGGGGAAGCTGGTCGAGACCCTGGCGGACCGTGACGACGCGCTGCTGGAGAAGGTGCTGGAGGACGTAAAACCGACACCGGAAGAACTGTACCGCGACATGCGCAAGGATCTGCTGGCCGGCGCGGTCATCGAGGTTCTGCTGGGTTCGGCGGAAAACGCCCATGGCGTGCGGCGGCTCTGGAAGGCGCTGCGGCACGATACACCGCATGCCGCGGAAACTGCGGGGCGCAAAGGGATCGACTTGGCCGGCCCGCCAATGGCGCAGATATTCAAGACCGCCTACGCCGGCCATACCGGCAAGCTGTCCTATGCGCGTGTATGGCGTGGCGACATCAAGGACGGCGCCACCTTGGGCGGCACGAGGCTCGGCGGCATCTATCACTTCGTCAATGGCGATCTCAACAAGGTGCCCGAAACCCACGAAGGGGAGATGGTCGCCCTCGGCCGTCTGGATGGCGTGCCGACCGGGGCCACCGTTTCCTCGGCCGGAACCGTCGAATCCTTGCCGTTTCCCGAGGCGACCCCACCCGTCTATGCGATGGCGATCGCCACAACGGATCGCAAGGACGATGTGAAACTATCGGGCGTTCTGCAGAAACTGTCGGAAGAGGACTCCTCACTTTTCGTTAGCCATGACCAGGACACGGGCGAGACCGTGTTGCACGGCCAGGGAGAGATGCACCTGCTGACGACCGTGGATCACCTCGCAAAGAGCTACGGATTGAAGCTGACGACCCACAAACCGCAGGTCGCCTACAAGGAAACCATCCGCCGGCCGGTGCATGAACATGGCCGGCTCAAGCGTCAGACTGGTGGCCACGGCCAGTTCGCCGACGTGAAGATCGATATCGCACCACGCGAGCGGGGCGCGGGATTCGAGTTCATCGACAAGATCGTCGGCGGATCGGTGCCGCGGAATTTCATCCCCGCTGTTGGGGAAGCCGCGGAAGAAGCGGCCAGAAAGGGTCCCTTCGGCTACCCCGTCGTCGATATCTCAGTCACGCTGGTGGATGGCGGATTCCATTCGGTCGACAGTTCCGACATGGCATTCAAGACCGCGACGCAACTGGCAATGAAGGAAGGCCTGGCGAAGGCGGACCCGGTGCTGCTGGAGCCTGTCGATCATGTTACCATTAGCGTTCCGAACGATTTCACGGCCCGGGCCCAACGGCTCCTGACAGGGCGGCGCGGGCAGATACTCGGCTTCGCGGAACGCGCCGGCTGGCCCGGGTGGGACGATGTGGAGGCCCTGGTCCCAGAAGCCGAACTGCACGATCTCATCTTGGAGCTCCGCTCTCAGACACTGGGTCTGGGGACGTTCCGGAAGAAGTTCGACCATCTCGCGGAATCGCGCGGCGGAGAGATCAAGCGCAGCGCGTGATCAGTGGGTGCGCAAGGGTGTCCCGCAGGCGCCCTTGCGCATCCTGGTTCAGAACGTGATCGTCGCAGGCGGCATCGCCGGAAACGGGAATCCCGCGAACAATCAGAGCCTGTTCGGTGCTTCTGAACCAAGCAACCTGCTAAAGCCTGTTCGGTGCGGATAGAAGCACCGACAGGCTCTAGCTCCTTATTTGACCGCGTGATTCACGTGTCCAGCGATTCCGCCTGCGACGATCACGCTCTAGCAGTGCGAGGGCTGCGGCGCCAACTCGCTGAGTTTGGCGTTCATGACGAAATCGCCGAAATCCATCTGCATATCGTCCGCCACACCGTTCTCCCAGTACCGCATCCCCACCTCGTAGCTCGGCGTGATGGTGTCGGGCTTACGGTCGAAGAAAGCCAAGTGGACGCGCGTGCTGGCCAGACTGGACAGCATGGGATACGTCGTCTTGAACGGCTGCTTGCGGTCCAGAATGACGATGAAGCTGTCCTCGACACCGCTTTCGTCAGTGCCGTCGAACAGCGGCAGCGTGATGAACCGTTTGTTCTCGCGCGCGGCTGCCAGGATGGCCTCCGTGTGCATCATGGGGAACAAAGTCCCCGCCGGGAGTGTCTTCGTGTCGTCGCTGGGCGTGGTGTAGTGCGCTTCCCCCGACCCACCGGTGCGCTGCAATGATGCCTCTCCGTCAGTCTGGCTCGTCACCGCCGTATCGGCCATCTGCCGCATATGGAAGCGGAAATGCAGGCCGTCCTTGGACTCCCACGTGGCATAGTCGGAGGCCATCTGAATGTCCTGGCCTTCGGAATTGGTGATCGTCATTTGCAGGCGCTGGCGTACCGCCCAGCCGTCGCAGGCATCGACGACCTCGTAGCCCATCGTGCCGTGCGCCGCGACGATCTCGCCGCCACGGCTGGAATTGAGCGTCAGGTTATAAAGCGCATGGTGGGCAGCCAGTGGCGGCAGCGCCTGGGTGGCAAGCGGCGCCGGCGCGCTCGCGGCCTGGGCTGCCGGCCCGCAGATGATCAGGACCAAGGCCGACAGCGCGACGGGAAGGCGCATGTATCTCTCCGCTACGGTCTTCGGGGCAGCCTGATGGGCCAAGGATAAGGAGGCCGGCATTGCGACGCCAGGGTGGAGGACTGAAATGACGGCCCGATCGCGATCAACCGCCGACCAGACGAGGTTTTGCGGGGATATCGATCCTCAGGGAGAGTTCCTTGAGACGGGCCGGCGGCACTTCCGCTGGCGCACCCATGAGGAGGTCCTCTCCCTGCTGATTCAGCGGAAACAGGATCACCTCTCGAATGTTCGGCTCCTCGGCGAGCAGCATCACGATCCGGTCTATGCCCGGGGCTGAACCGCCATGCGGCGGCGCGCCATAGCGGAACGCGTTCAGCATCCCTCCGAAGCGCGCCTCCACCTCGGCGGCGGAATAGCCCGCGATCTCAAACGCCCGGATCATGATGTCCGGACGGTGATTGCGGATGGCGCCGGAGGACAGCTCGATGCCGTTGCAGACGATGTCGTACTGATAGGCCTTGATGGTCAACGGGTCCTGATTGTTCAGCGCTGCGAGTTCGCCTTGCGGCATGCTGAACGGGTTGTGGCTGAAATCAATCTGTCCGGTTTCCTCGTTGCGTTCGTACATCGGGAAATCGGTCACCCAGCAGAACCGGAAGGCACCCTTCTCCGCCAGGTCCAGTTCTTCGGCGAGGCGCGTGCGGACGGCGCCGGCGAATTTCGGTGCGGTATCTTTCTGGCCAGCTACGAAGAACACGGCATCGCCGGCCTTTAGGCCGCAGGCCACGCGAATCGCCTCGGCCCGGTCTGGTTCAAGGTTGCGGGCGATCGGCCCTTTCGGACCACTCTCCTCATAGACAATGTAGCCCAGGCCCCCGGCACCCTCGGCCCGTGCCCACTCGTTCAGTTTGTCGAAGAAGCTGCGGGGCTGTGCCGCCGCACCCGGCGCGGGAATAGCCCGAACGATGCCGCCCGACGCGGCGATGCGGGCGAACAGCCCGAAGCCCGATCCGGCATAATGCTGGGTGACGTCGGCAATGCGCAGCGGGTTGCGCAGATCGGGCTTGTCGCTGCCGAATTCCAGCAGCGCCGTATCGTACGGGATCCGCGGGAACGGCAAAGGCGTGACGGCGCGGCCCTCGGCAAACTCTTCAAACACCCCGGCGATCACCGGCTCGATCGTGTTGAACACGTCTTCCTGGGTGACGTAGCTCATTTCGAAGTCAAGCTGGTAGAATTCACCGGGCGAGCGGTCGGCACGTGACGCCTCATCGCGAAAGCAGGGGGCGATCTGAAAGTAACGATCGAAACCGGCCACCATCAGAAGCTGCTTGAACTGCTGCGGCGCCTGCGGAAGCGCGTAGAACTTTCCGGGATGCAGGCGGGCGGGCACCAGAAAGTCACGCGCACCTTCTGGGCTGGACGCCGTCAGGATCGGGGTCTGGTATTCCAGAAACCCCGCGTCGATCATCCGTCGACGGATCGAGGTGATGACCTGCGACCGCAGCATCATATTACGATGCAACTTTTCGCGACGCAGGTCGATGAACCGGTATTTCAGCCGAATGTCCTCAGGGAAGCGTTCATCCCCTGCGACCTGCATCGGCAAGACCTCGGCCGCCGATTGCACAACAAGCTCACTCACCCGCAACTCGATTTCGCCGGTCGGCAAGCGGGGGTTTACCGTCCCGGCCTCCCGCAGCACCACCTGGCCGGTGACGGTGATGACGCTTTCCGGGCGCACCGCTTCCGCCATGGCGAAGGCCGGTGAGCCGGCAGGGAACACGCACTGGGTCATGCCGTAATGGTCGCGCAGATCGATAAACAGCAGTCCGCCATGATCCCGCTTGGAATGCATCCAGCCGGAGAGGCGCGCTTCCTTGCCGGCATCGGCCGAGCGTAGGGCGCCACTGGTATGAGTGCGGTAGGCGTGCATCACGGTTCGTCCTGAGAAATGCCGCGTCGCGTCGGCGCCGCGTGAGCATGGGTCCAGATCAAGGGGCGGAGACAAGCCCCGGGCGCGCCGGCAAGTCAAGCGGCGCGAACCGCCGCATTTTGGCCTTTCGGCCCGCCCGTGTACAAGCATTCCATGGCCCGCCCGCCCCGCCCTGACTTCCCCCCGCCGACGCTGATTACGACCACCAACGCGCTGCGCGAGCTTTGCGAGCAGCTGCATCGGGAAGAATTCGTCACCGTCGATACCGAATTCATGCGGGAACGGACTTACTGGCCGATCCTCTGCGTCCTCCAGCTTGGCGGCGCGCAGGAGGTTGCGGTGGTGGATGCCCAGGCCGAGGGGATCGACCTTGCCCCCGTCGCCGCGCTGTTCGCCGATCCCTCGGTGACCAAGGTGTTTCATGCCGCGAGGCAGGACATCGAGATATTCATGTTGCGATTCAGGGACATACCGCGCCCCCTGTTCGACACGCAGGTCGCCGCGATGGTGGCGGGTTTCGGCGACCAGGTTGGCTATGATTCGCTGGTCTCGGCGATCACCGGAGGTTCGATCGACAAGACCCACCGCTTCAGCGACTGGGCAGTTCGTCCGTTGTCCCCGGCCCAGATCGCCTATGCAGCAGCCGACGTCACCTATCTGCGGCCCGTCTATGAGACCTTGCGGGACCGGCTGCGGGCCGAAGGACGCCTGGATTGGGTGGCCGAGGAAATGGCCATCCTCTCGAACCCGGAAACCTACCGCACTGACCCGGATACGGCCTGGGAACGACTGCGTCCGCGCAGCAGCAACCGACGGTTCCTGAGCCTGTTGCGCGCACTCGCGGCCTGGCGGGAACGGGAAGCCCAGCGCATCAACATTCCGCGCCAACGCCTGGTGAGGGATGAGGTGCTGCTGGAAATCGCGGCGACTGCCCCGGGCAGCCCGGAAGCGCTGGCGCGGGCGCGTGGCATCACACGCGGCTTCGCCGAAGGCCGTACGGGGGCCGACCTGCTGGCGCATATCGCGGCCGCGAAGGCAATTCCGGAAAGCGAACTTCCGGACGTCGGTCAGCCACGGGACAACGTCCGGCCCTCGGCGGCGCTGGTGGCTCTGCTGAAGGTGCTGCTGGCGGCGAAGTGCGAGCAATACCACGTGGCGCCACGGCTGGTGGCAACCTCCGACGACATTGATCGCCTGGCGGTCGCGGATGCGCCGGACATTCCCGCTCTGCACGGATGGCGGCTTGAAGTCTTCGGCAACGACGCCCTGGCGCTGAAACGCGGCGCGCTGGCCCTGGGGGTCGATTCACGCCGGGTGAAGCTGATCCCCACCGGCGCCTGATAGCGTCTCCGGTTGGGGCCTGTTCGGTGCAGATAGAAGCCCCGACCAGGCTCTATGTCTTTGTCTGGTAGCGTGATTCACGGCTCCGGCGATTCCGCCTGCGCCGATCACGCTCAGCCCGCGAGACGCTTGGCCTCGGCCACGCGAACCGCCCAAGCCTGCTGCGCGGCCGGGCGCTGAAACACCGCCTGATCCCACGCCTTGAGGTGCGGAAACGCCGACAGGTCGAGCTGCCAGCGCGGACGCAGGAACGCGCAGCCGACATTGAGATCCGCGATTGTGAACCGGTTGCCGGTCAGGAACGGCGCCTTGGCGAGTTGTCCGTCCAGCACGGTGAGCAGCGGGCGGGCTTCTTCCAGCGCCTTGACGGCCGCTCCGGCGTCACGTTCTTCCGGATCAAGTATGAAATGGTTGAACGCCCAGCGCATCAGCGGCCGCTCGAGGTGGATCATCGTCCATAACGACCACTGCCACGCCAGCGCTTCCTCCTCCAGCGAACCGGCGGCGATCGGGCCGCCGTACTTCCGCGCCAGGTAGAGGTTGATCGCCAGCGATTCCCACAGCACGAAGTTGCCGTCCTTCAGTGCCGGAACGCGTGCGTTCGGATTCACCGCGCGGAACGCATCGCCGTAAATCGAGTTGTCTTCCCAGCCGATCGGCACGTTCTCGTATGGAATGCCGATTTCCAGGGCCGCCCAGATATTGCTGATCGAGCGAGAGATCGGCACGCCGTATATTTGCACCGTCATGTCCGGAACTCCTTGAAGCCACTGCCGGGTATACGCCGGATCGCCTCGATGGTGGCGCGACGCGCACCGGCTCCGGTTTCCGGCGCGAAGTCGACCGAGACGGTGTCGACAACGCCGCCATAGCGCTGTTCGATCGCGGCCGGCAGGTTGTCATAGGTGGCGCGGGCGACGAACAGGTCCAGGACGTCGTCTGGGACCTGGGCGGCCATCTGGTTCCATGCGCCCTGGCGGGACATCTCGTTCAGCTTGATGCCCAGGTCGCCGACGCCGTGCAAGTCGAAGACACCACGATAGGCCGGGGTGGAACCATAGAACGCCACGCGGTAGCGGACCTTCTCGGCAGCTTCGTTCACGGCCTGCCGGTCCGGGCCGGTGGCAATGAACCCGCCGCCGGTGATCTCGAAATTCTCAAAGGATTTGCCTGCTTCCGCCAGTTCGGCAGCCAGCAGCGGACGGACAACCTCCTCCAGATATTTGCGGGTGGCGAAACTGTGCAGCCGTACGCTGTCGGCAACGCGGGCCGCGGTCTTCAGCATCAGCGGACCGACCGCGGCCATGGCCACCGGCGGCATGCGCAGATGCTGCGGCCCGGGCGAGAACTCCGGGGTCATGAGAGAAAAGTTGTAGTACCGGCCTTTGTAGCTCAGCTTCTCCCCATGCTCCCAGCAGCGAAAGATCGCGCGGAGCGAGTCGACATATTCGCCCAGTCGGGCGGCCGGTGCGATCCAGGGTGTGCTGAACCGGCGCTCGTTATGGGCTTTGACCTGACTGCCGAGCCCGATCACGAAACGGCCGTTGGAGTGGCGGTTCAGATCCCACGCCTGGTTGGCGACGATCATCGGGCTGCGGGGAAACGCGATGGCAACGGAGGTGACGAGTTGCACCCGCTGCGTGGCGAGCGCCGCAAAAGCCAGCGGCGCAAATGGATCGTGCTTGAGCTCGCTGCTTTGGACAGAGTCGAAGCCGTCTTCCTCGGCCTGCCGAGCGGCAGGGCCGCAGGCAGCCCAGTCATGGGTCGGCAGGCTCATGGAAACACGCATCGGCTGTTCTCCCGTCGGGAGGGCAATTTGCCGTTCGGCCACGGGTCCCGTAAAGCGGCGAAGGCAAGGGATGGAGGGCATCGGTGGGAAAGCTGGCCGGCAAAGTGGTGATCGTTACGGGCGCCAGCCGCGGGATCGGTGCCGCGGCCGCGGCGGCACTCGCCAAAGAGGGCGCCAAAGTCATGCTGGCCGCGCGGGACGGCAAACTGGCTGCCGAAGTGGCGCAGGCAATCGTTGCGGGCGGAGGGATCGCGGCTGCGCGTGCCTGCGACGTGTCCGACTATGCCTCTTTCGCAGCCGTTGCCGATGAAGTCGCCAGCCGCTTCGGCCGGGTGGATGCGCTGGTCAACAACGCCGGCGTCATCGAACCGATTGCTTCCATTGCAGAAAGCGATCCAGTCGCTTGGGGAAGAAACATCGCGATCAATCTGACCGGCGCATTCCATCCCGTGCGGGCCGTGTTGCCCGCAATGATCGCAGCGGGCGGCGGGACGATCGTCAATGTCTCCTCGGGCGCGGCGATCCGGCCGCTGGAAGGATGGAGCGCCTATTGTTCGGCGAAAGCCGGGCTGGCGATGCTGACCCAGGCGATTGCGCTGGAGACCGCGGGCCAGGGTGTGCGGGTTTTCGGCTTCCAGCCCGGCACCACCGACACCGACATGCAGGTGACGATCCGGGCATCGGGCATCAATCAGATCAGCCGCATTCCACGCGCCAATTTGACGCCGGTGGCGCATCCGGCCGCCGCGATCGTTTATCTGTGCACATCGGCGGCGGATGACCTGAACGGGCGAGAATTCAGCCTGCGTGACGAATCATTCCGAGCGCGGCTGAACCTGGAGGCCGCCTGATGAGCGGGCCGCTGGCGGGCGTCAAAGTCATCGAGATCGGCCAGGCGCTTGCCGGACCGCTGGCCGGCGTGATCCTGGCCGACATGGGCGCCGACGTGATCAAGGTGGAAAAGCCCGATGGCGGTGACGATGCCCGCCTGTGGGGACCGCCCTTCGTGGACGGCGATTCCGTCAGCTTCCACAGCAACAACCGTGGAAAACGCTCGATCACCTTGGACATCAAGGCAGACGCCGACGTCATCCATCTGAAGCGGCTGGTGGCCGATGCGGATATCCTGATCCAGAACCTGCGGCCGGGGATCGTTGACGATTGCGGAATCGGGCCGGAGGCGATGCTGGCCGTGAACCCGCGGCTGATCTACTGCTCGATCTGGGCCTTCGGCTATCGGGGCCCACTCCGGTTGGCCCCGGGCTTCGATCCGCTGCTGCAATGCTATGGCGCGGTCGTGTCGCTGACCGGCCGGCCGGAGGACCCGCCCACCTTTTGCGCACCGGCGATCAACGATACTGCGACAGGCATGTGGTGCGTGATCGGGGCCCTGGCTGCACTGAGGCAACGGGATCGCACCAACAAGGGGTGTGTCGTCGATACGTCGCTGTTCGAGAGCGCGGTCGGCTGGGTGCAGGGACCACTGAACAACTACAACGTCACCGGCAAGCTGCCGGCGCGGCATGGCGCGGCCAGCGCGACCTTGGCGCCATATCAGATATTTCAGACAGCGGACCGGCCGATCTGCATCGCTGCCGGCAATGACCGGTTGTTCGTGAAGCTGGCGCGCGCGATGGGGCATCCGGAATGGTGCGACGATCCGCGGTTCGCCGATGGACGCAAGCGTGCCGCCAACCGGCAGGCTCTGGCCGACGCGATGCAGCCCGTCCTGCACACGAAGCCGCGCCGGGACTGGCTGGGTATCATCGGAGAGGCCGGGGTGCCCGCTGCCCCGGTGAACGATGTTGCGGAACTCGCGGAAACCGATCAGTTGCGGGAGATGGACCTGATGCGGCGCCTGCCGCGCAGCGATCTGCAGATTGTCGGCCTGCCGATCAGTTTCGATCGTGAACGCCCGACCCCACGCAGCGGCTCACCCAGACTGGGCGAACACAACGCGGAAATCCTGGGTTCGGCCGAATAGCTGTGCACCTATCCCAAAGGGACAACCATGTCTGACCGCATCCTGAATCGCATACACGCATACGCTGCCGAACTGACGGAGATCCGGCGCGACATCCATGCCCATCCCGAACTGGGGCTTGAGGAATTCCGCACCTCCGACCTCGTGGCGCGCAAGCTGGAAGAATGGGGGATCGAGGTTCATCGGGGCGTTGGCGTGACCGGCGTCGTCGGCGTCCTGCGCAACGGCAATGGCCAGACGGCTGTGGGCCTGCGCGCCGACATGGACGGGCTGCCGATCATTGAGGCAACGGCGTTGCCCTACGCCAGCCAGAACCCCGGCAAGATGCATGCCTGCGGCCATGACGGCCATACCACAATGCTGCTCGGCGCGGCGCGCTATCTCGCGGAGACCCGCAACTTCAACGGCACCGTCAACTTCATCTTCCAGCCGGCCGAGGAAGGCGTCGGCGGTGCTCAGGCGATGCTGAAGGATGGACTGTTCCAGCGGTTTCCCTGCAATTTCGTCTACGGCATGCACAACCGGCCCGGCCTTCCGGTCGGCCGCTTCATTACCGGCCCGTCCGCACGTGCGGCGGGCGGCGCCTTCTTCGACATCGCCATCACCGGCAAGGGCGCGCACGGCGCGCATCCTCATCAGAGCATCGATCCCGTGATGGTTGCCTGCCATATCGCCACCGCGATGCAGACCATCGTTTCCCGCAACGTCTCGGCACAGGACACGGCGGTGCTGAGCATCACCCGCATCCAGGCGGGCGACGCCTACAACGTGATCCCACAGACCGCCGTGCTGGCCGGCACCGTGCGCACGCTGAAGCGCGAGACCATGGCGTTGGTCGAGCAGAACATGGCGCGTCTGGCAACCAGCGTCGCAGCAGGGTTCGGAGCCGAGGCAACCCTGAATTTCCGCGTCATCTTCGCCCCGATGGTCAATGACGAAGCGGAAGCCATCGCCCTGGGTGACGCCGCCGCCGGACTGGTGGGCGAGGAGAGCGTTCGTCGCGACGGGCCGGCCGGCATGGGATCGGAAGATTTCAGCTTCATGATGGAGCAGGTACCAGGCGCACACATCAATCTTGGCAATGGCGACAGCGCGGCGCTCCACAACCATCTTTACGATTTCAACGACGAGACGACCCCTTATGGCGCGGCGCTCTACGCCGCCATCGTCGAGCGGAAACTGCCGCGCGACGACCTGACGTAGCAATAAGAGCACCCCTCAAGGCCGGCGCCGGCGGAAGCGGGCCACGCTTCCGCCGGCAACCCGAGCCTGCCTCAACAGGCTGGCGCCACGGCGAACTCAACACGGCGGTCCAGGGCATCGGTCGCATCGTCACGGCCTGTGCCGATCAGGTTATTGCGTGACCCAACCCCTTTCGTGGTGATGCGCCCGGCAAGGGACGGCGCATCTTCCACCAGCCGGCGATCCACAAACTCCGCCCGCGCAAGCGATAGGCGATCATTCAGTGCAGGCAGGCCGGTCGCGCTGGTGTTCCCCGTGACCACCAGGCAGGCGGTCCCCTTTGCTGCGCGGTCCGCGATCTCCCGCAGCCACATGTCGTACTGGCCACTGACCTGCGAATTGGTCACGAACCCGGCCGAACCCGATTGAAACAGCAGCTTCACACCCAGCCGGTTGTGCCGGAGGCCATAGTCCACGAGGTTCCCGAATGCCCGCTCAGCCTGCGTACGGTCACCCAGGCGTTCGCTCGACAGATAGATGCCGTTGTAGATACGAAGCTGGTCCCCTGCCGGCGACACCACTGCCGTTTGGTACAGGTCCAGCGCATCCCGGTAGCGCCCGGCATCATAGGCAACGGTCGCCTGATTGACCTGCGCCGAGGCGACGATGCCGTCAAGGTAGACCGGATTGATCGCATCGCCGACCTTGCTCTTCTGGCACGCATCGATATAGGCCTGAATATGCGGATCGGGTGACCATGCCGGACTGTCCGCAAAGAAACGTGTCGGCGCCGCGTCCACGTCGGAGGCCCGCGCGAAGGCAACCTTCTTCGCAGCGACCTTGCCGGTACGCAGATTGGCCAGAATCAGGCAGAAGCGATAGGCATCCTTCGGTCCAGCTGGCACGACGGCCGTTCCGGTCGGCGTGAATGTGCCAATCAGCACCAACGGCAACTGGCTGACGGTCGCGGCGGAAAACGGCTCAATGACGAAGGGCGGGTAACGATCACGCACCAACTCCGTAATCTGCGCCTGGATCTGCTGCGTGGCGCGCGTCTGTTCGCCGGTAACGCCGTTCACCAGCGGATCGATCACCGTCACCTGAGGGACTGCGGCGCCCGGCGCCAGTTGCACGCTGGAGAACACACCATTGGCCGCACTGAGCACGGCCTGCGGGAATGGCAGGGGCTGCGGCGGCGGTGGCGCGGGTGCGGGCGTCGGTGGCGGCGCGCTGGCAACCTGCTGCGGTTGCGGCATGCACGCCGCGACGGCGCAGCACAGCAGCAGCATTGTCAGGCGCCAAGGTGACGTGTGCGGAACCCGTCCCGGCATGTCAGGGTCGGCAGTCGGCGTTGAGTGCTGCACGGTCAGCATCGGATATGGTTTCCCCAAGTTGAAGTCGCTGCAGGATGGCCACGCATCGCGGTGACAGGGATTTGCCGGCGGACTTTGCCGGCCCGGCTTGCCCGCCGGGCGTCGTGCTGGGCGGGCGCACGTCAATCACGGCGACACCGGCGGACACGGCAGAGTGCTCGTCTGCCGTCATGCTGCGCAGTGCGTCGTTCAGTGTTCGCAGATAGGCTTCGGACGGCTCCTTGGAAGGACGGGTGCCAAGATCGAGCGGATCGGGCGTGGACAACGCAACCAGAAGACGTGGCCCGTAAGGCGCTGCCAGGCTTTCGTCGGCACGAACAGTGCCGTTTTGACGCCCGACGCGGAGGTGGATCACGACACCGTCAGGCTGGTACATGTCGAGCCGGACGGCTTTGAGCGCATTCCCGTCCACGGCGATACCCAAGCGCCTGCCGGCTGAAACCTGATGGCTGTCAGGCCGCACGGTCAGGCCACCGTTCGTCCGATCTTTGGCCGCCACGAAGCGTGAAACGGTGTCGACCGCGCCGCATGCAAACGGCGCAAGCATACCGACATTCGTATCTACGGAGGTAACGCCGTCGATAGAACCTGCTTCGTGCCGGAAGCGGTTCCAGGGCTCGCCCGGCAGTGCCCAGCCGGACAAGGACAGCTTCGAGCCCTCCAGCCGCGGTGTAACAGCCGAACAGGGAACCTGACGCAGCAGCGCGGTAACCCTCGCGTTGATATCGGGCAGAGGGGCATAGGTAGGAAGGCCGGCCCGGACGATTGGACCGGGCAAGGTAAGGGCCGAGGCGATCAGAGTTACACCTGCCAGACGCGATGAACGCCTTGGATGGTCGTGCATGATGGTATCCGGCCGGTATAATAACGGCCGGCTTCCCAGGCTCGGTGCAACGTGGCGTTATCACACCGCTTCGTGAGCCGATGGCTTGGCGTAAGGATGTTTTCCCGCCAGACTTGTCCGATGCTCCGACGTCCCGCATCCGGTACCGTGACGCTGCAGGTGGATGGACAGGCCGTCACTGCGCGCGAAGGTGACAGTATCGCCGTGGCGTTGCTGGCGAACGGCTTTACGGTCACGCGCGCGACGGCGATTTCGGGGTCCGCACGCGGACCATACTGCCTGATGGGCGCCTGTTTTGACTGCCTCGCGATCGTGGACGGACAGCCCAGCGTGCAGACCTGCATGACGCCGGTGCGTGACGGCATGCGGATCGAGCGCCAGGGCGGTGCGCGCCGACGGTGACCACGGACCTCGTGATCGTTGGAGCGGGCCCGGCCGGCCTGTCGGCCGCCACCGAGGCCGCCGCTCAGGGGCTTTCCGTGGTGCTGCTTGATGAGAATGACGGGCCGGGCGGCCGCATCTGGCAGGCCCTTGAATCGCGTGGTGCCATGAATGCCGAAGACGCCGCGGCACTGACGGTCATCCGGCAATTTCGTGCCTGCGGGGCGGCCGCGCACTGGGGCGCAACGGTCTGGGCAATCGAACCGGACGGGACAGTCTTCTGGAGCCGGCAGTGCGCCGCCCATGCGACGCGAAGCCGCTATGTGCTGCTGGCGACAGGGGCTACCGAACGCCCCCTGCCGGTGGCGTGCTGGACCCTGCCTGGCGTGATGACGGTCGGGGCGGCGCAGATCGCGCTCAAAACCGGCGGGCTGGTGCCTGACGCCAATACCTGGATCGCCGGCCAGGGACCCCTGCTTCTGTTGTATACCGTTCAGGCGCTGCGTGCCGGCGGGCGGATCGGCGGTATCCTGGACCTGTCCGACCCGGCGGCAAGGTGGCGCGCCGGGCGCCATTTACCCGCGGCAGCGTTGCGCTTCGGCGGCGATTTATGGAAGGGCCTGCGCTGGCGGCAGGAAATCAGGCGCGCCGGCATTCAATGGCTGCGGGCCAGCGACTTGCGCGCGGACGGGGACGGCCGGCTGCAACGCATCAGGTTTCGAACCGCCGGCGGCATGCGGGAGGAAGCGGCGGACCTGTTGCTGCTGCATGACGGCGTGATCCCTTCGATGCAGATCCCACGCGCGGCCGGCTGCCCGCAGGAATGGAACCATGCGCAGCATTGCTGGCAGCCGGTCACCGATCCGTGGGGTGCGACATCCATCCCGGGTATGTTCGTCGCTGGTGACGGCGGGGGGATTCGCGGCGCCGAAGCCGCACGCGCGTCTGGCAGGATCGCAACGCTTGGGATCGCTCATGCGTGTGGGAAGATCAGCGCGCGGACGCGGGACGAAGCCGCTGCGTCGCCACGCGCGACGCTTGCCCGTCTGGCCTCATTGCGCGGTTTTCTGGACCACCTGTACCCGCCGCTGCCAATCCGCCTCAAAGATGCAACCTTGGTGTGTCGCTGCGAGGAGGTTTCGGCGGGACAGATCCGTCGCGCGGCGACGCTCGGCTGCAGGGGATTGAACCAGCTCAAGGCCTATACCCGCTGCGGCATGGGACCCTGCCAGGGACGGATGTGCGGAACGACCGCGGCCGAAGTGCTGGCTGAGGTGCACGGAGTGCCCGTGGGAGAGGTGGAACCGTTCCGCGCCCGGTTTCCCACCAAGCCACTGGTGGTGGGTGAACTGGCGGCCCTGGAGCAGATGGCAGAGCATAGATAGAGTGGCCCGAGACGGGCACGGTGGGGGATGATGTCAACGGAAATCGGCATCGACATCGGCGGAACGTTCACCGATGTCGTGTGCCGGTGGACGGACGGAAGCAGCCGTATCACAAAGCTGCCCACCACACGCGACGACCCGGCCCGCGCGGTACGCCAAGCACTGACGCTGGCATGCGACGAATGGGGCGTCCAGCCGCAACACGTCGTGCGCTTCGCACACGGCACGACGGTTGCCACCAACGCGGTGCTGGAGCGCAAGGGCGCGCGCGTCGGGTTGATCACCACCGAGGGATTCCGCGACGTGCTGGAGATCGGCCGCCAGATGCGCCACCAGATGTATGACCTGGTGCTGCGGCCGGAGACTCCCGTGTTTCTCGCACCGCGCCGGTTCCGCAAGGAAGTGCGCGAACGCCTGGACGCACAGGGCAACGTGCTCGTTCCGCTGGAAGAGGACAGCGCCCGACGCGCCATAATCGAACTGGTCGAGCAGCAGGTGCAGGCCATCGCGGTTTGCCTGCTGTTCTCCTTTCTGGATCCCACGCATGAGCAGCGGGTTCGCGACCTCATTGCCGAATTGTGCCCCGGATTGCCCGTGTCGCTTTCATCCGAGGTCGATCCGGCGTTCCGCGAATACGAACGGACCTGCGTGACGGCATTCGATACATACATAAAACCGCTGGTCGCCGATTACCTGGCCGGCATGGAGAACAGCCTGAGTGCAGCCGGGTTTTCGGTACCCCTTCTGGTGATGCAATCACGCGGCGGGCTTGCATCGTCCTCAGTGGCCCGAAAACGGCCGGTGCGATTGTTCCTGTCGGGCCCCGCCGCCGGCGTCGTGGGCGGTGTTGAAGCCGGGCGGGCTGCTGGAATCGCCGACCTGATCACGGTCGATATCGGCGGCACGTCCTGCGATATCGCCCTCATCTCGGGTGAGGAACCGTTGATCCGCCCCGAAGGCGTGATCGATGGATTTCCCGTGCGCGTTCCGATGGTGGATGTCACGGCGATAGGTGCCGGCGGTGGATCCATCGCCTGGCTGGATGGCGCCGGATCGCTGCGCGTCGGACCGCACTCTGCCGGTGCCGAACCGGGACCGGCTTGCTACGGCAAGGGCGGCCTTCTGGCGACGGTCACCGATGCATCGGTCGTCCTTGGTTACGTCGATCCAGGGCATTTTGCCGGCGGGACGCTGTCGCTGCGTACCGATCTTGCTCACGCGGCGGTGGAACGAACCATCGCCAAGCCACTGGGACTGACAGTGGAGGAAGCCGCGGCCGGCATTCACCGGGTACTGAATGCGCAGATGGCGGAGGCAATCCGCCTGGTATCGATCGGGCGAGGGATCGATCCGCGTGGCTACGCGCTGTTGCCGCTGGGTGGCGCCGGACCAATGCATGCCTGTGCGCTAGCCAATGAGCTTGGCATGGCGTCGATCATTGTGCCGCCGCATCCCGGTGTGCTTTCAGCCGCCGGCCTGCTGGGCGCACCGATAGAGCATGAAGTGGCGCGTGCATTTCCATGTCCACTTGCCAGCCTGGATGCTGCGATGGTCGAGGAAGGATTGCGCGATCTGGATCGACGTTGTGCCGAGTTGATGCAGGCCGAGCAGGTGGATGATGCGACGGTCTCTCATTATGCGGATGTTTGTTATGTTGGGCAGTCCTATCATTTGGAGGTGCCTCTGACGTCATTTGATGCGGATGCCATCTACCAAGGCTTTCTTGCCGCACACGCGCGGGTCTACGGTCACAGTACCAATGTACCCGCAAAGATCGTCAATCTGCGCACCGTGCATCGGTCTCATAAGGGCGCGGTTGCGGTCAGCGCGACTGTTCATCCAAAAATGATAGCGCCCGCCGAACGGCCGATCTGGATCAATGGCGGTTTGAGGGATGCGGTAATCTGGCAGCGCGAATCGCTTGCGTTGGGCATGACTGTTCCAGGTCCCGCTGTCATCGAACAGGCCGACACGACGACGCTGGTCGAACCGGGATGGACCGCACGCCTTCTGGATTGCGGCGCGTTGCTGATGGAGCGGAGCACATGATCGACCCGATCACGGTAGAGGTGACACGCCATAAGTTGGAAGGCATCGCCAATGAGATGCAGTCGACGCTGCTTCGGAGTTCTTTTTCGCCGATCGTAAAGGAAGGGCTTGATGCCTCCGCCGGGTTGTTTACCGCGGACGGACAGACGCTGGCCCAGGCCTGCGCGATCCCGATCCACCTGGCGACGCTGATCCCGGTCATGCAGACCGTGCTGCGTAAATTCCCGGCCGAACATATGCATCCGGATGACACGTTTCTGCTGAACGATCCGTACACAGGCGGGACGCATCTGCCGGATATCGCCCTGATCCAGCCGATCATCCATCGCGACAGGCTGATCGCATTCAGCGCCGCAATGACCCATCACCAGGACATGGGTGGCATGTCAGCCGGCTCGGTACCTACCAACGCGACCGAGATATTTCAGGAAGGGCTTCGCTTGCCGCCCCTGAAGTTCCGCGACGCTGGGGTGGTGAATCACACATTGGTCAGCATCATCCGGCAGAATGTTCGCATTCCCGATACCGTCATGGGTGATATCAATGCCCAGTTCGCGGCGTGCAGCGTCGGGGTCCGACGCATGAGGGAATTGGTGAATCGGCACGGCGACAACGCGCTGACGGCAATCTTCGATGAGCTTCTGTCGCGATCGGAGACCATGACCAGACAGGCATTGGCGGCAATACCCCCAGGGACCTATCGTTACGTCGATTATCTCGACAACGACGGGATCGAACTCGACAAGCCGATCCGCATCGAGGTCGCCGTTACCGTCGGTTCAGACGGCATCCACATCGATTTCACCGGAACGTCGCGGCAGGTGCGAGGACCGATGAATTGCGTGCCGTCCGGCTCCCTCGCCGCTGCCTGTTTTGCCATCCGTGCCCTGACGGATCCGGCAATACCGACCAACGCAGGCTGCTTTCGCTCGATCTCCATGCACCTGCCGAAAGGCAGTCTCGTCAATCCCGAAGAGCCGGCGCCGGTCAATGCGCGTACTTCCACGATCAAGCGCATCGCCGGATGCATCATCGCTGCCTTGGCGGAAGCGCTACCGGATCGCGTTCCGGCACCGTCTGCCGGGGAAATGGCGCTGGTCGCATTCGGCGGCAGGCGGACGAACGGCGAAAGCTTCGTGACCGGCGACCTGATTGCCGGCGGCAGTGGCGGTTCGGCGCAATCCGACGGCGTTGACGTGATCGAAACCGACGCCACGAATTGCATGAACCTGCCTGCCGAAGCGATGGAGATGGAGACCCCGATCCGCCTGCACCGCGTTGCCTTGCGTGACGGCTCGGGCGGCAACGGCAGGCATCGCGGCGGGTTGGGTACGGTGCGCGAATACGAGGCTCTGGTCGATGACGTGACATTCACGCATCGCGGTGAACGGCACGCCTCGGCGGCGCGTGGCATGGCCGGTGGTGGTGATGGCATGCGTGCCGAATCGACGATCGTGCGGCGGAACGGTGACCCGGAAACCATACAATCCAAGATCGTGACCCGACTGATGCGTGGGGACCGCGTGATCGTCCGCACCGCGGGCGGCGCCGGATACGGGGATCCCACGTTGCGCGATGCCGCGGCTCTTGCCGCGGACGCCGCGGACGGCAAGGCTGCGTCCATTGAGACCTAAATCGCCCGGCCGCCGGGGAAACGGAGGAATGTCGCATGAGCACGACGACGCAGACCGCCCATAGCCCGTATATCCCGGTCCGCGATGACTGGCTCGCGCGTCGCACGGAACCCATCCTTGAGCCTGCACTGCCGATCGTCGATCCCCACCATCACCTATGGGACAGGCCTGGCTGGCGCTATATGCTGGACGACCTGCTGGCTGACACGAACGGCGGCCACAACATCGTGGCAACTGTCTTCGTGCAGTGCCGGTCCATGCATCGCGCCGGAGGGCCGGAGGAATTCCGCCCGGTTGGCGAGACCGAGTTCGTCAACGGCGTTGCGGCCATGAGTGCCAGCGGCGGCTATGGTGCGGCCAAGATATGCGCCGGCATCGTCAGCCATGTCGATCTGCGGCAGGGCGGACATGCGCGCGACGTGCTGGAGGCCCACATTCGCGCCGGCGGCGGGCGCTTCCGCGGTATCCGCCATATCACCGCTTACGATCCCGATCCGACCCTTATGAATCCTGCCTATACGCCGCCGCCCGACCTGATGGGCGATAAGACGTTCCGCGAGGGTTTCGCATGCCTCGCCCCCCTCAATCTGACCTTCGACGCATGGCTGTATCATCCACAGATCGAAGACGTGACCACCCTGGCGCGTGCGTTTCCCGGCACGGGCATCTGCCTGAACCATATCGGGGGGCCACTGGCGATCGGCAGCTACGCCGGCAAGCGGGCGGAGATCTTTGAAACCTGGTCCCGCAGCATCCGCACACTCGCCGCCTGCCCCAACGTCGTCGTGAAGCTCGGCGGCATGGCCATGCGGATCAACGGATGGGACTTCCATGAGAAGGCCGATCCACCATCATCGGAAACCTTGGCAGCCGCCTGGAAGCCCTACGTCGAAACCTGCATTGAAGCGTTCGGTGCGTCCCGTTGCATGTTTGAGAGCAACTTCCCGGTGGACAAGGGTTCCTATGGCTACGCACCGTTCTGGAACGCCTGCAAGATCCTCGCAAAGGGAGCAAGCGCGGCCGAAAAGACCGATTTGTTCAGCGGCACGGCCGCACGCTTCTATCGGCTCGATCTCTGAAGATGGGGGCGGGCAGATGAAGCAATTACAAATCGGCGACGTCACGATCACCAGCATCATTGAGCGGGACGGCCCCTGGCGAAAACCCGCCGACATGTTTCCTGCCTATGATCCCGTCATCGGTACGCGGCATCTGGCAGAACTTGATCCCGTGGTGTTCGATGCGGCCTCCGGCCTGATGGTCATTACGTACCAGACCTTCGTGGTGCGAACGCCTCACCACACCATCCTGGTTGACACCTGCACCGGCGACAACAAGGGCTACCCGGCGCCGATGGACTTTCCGAAGCAACGCTGGCTGGACGAATTTCGCGCTGCCGGTCTCAGCTTCGATTCGATCGACTACGTCTTTTGCACCCATCTGCATATCGACCACTGCGGGTGGAATACCGTGCTGCGTGACGGACGGTGGGTTCCGACCTTCCCCAAGGCGAAATACGTGTTCCACAAGCGCGAATATGCTGCGTGGGAGGAAGCGACGAAACGCGATGCTCAGCCGCCCGGTAGTGTCTGGCGCTTCAACTGTGAGCCGATCGTCGCCGCGGGCCAGGCGCTGCTCGTCGGCGACAACTACACGCTGGACGACACCGTGTGGCTCACGCCGACACCGGGACATTCGCCCTGCCACTGCTGCGTCAATATACGCTCGGGCGGACAGCGGGCGGTGGTGACCGGCGATCTGATGCATCATGCGCTGCAATGCCGGGAACCCGGATGGTCCACAGTCTTCGATTGGGACGCCAATGAAGCGGCTACATCCCGGCGAAGGTTCCTTGCCGAGGTCGCGGATACCAGTACCTACGTTCTCCCGATTCATTTTCCGTCGCCGACCGTGGGGCTGGTCAGGGCGGACGGTGAACGGTTCACCTATACATTCCAACGCTAGGGGAAACGATGTCCAAGATCATCATCGCAGACAACCCGCTGAACGAGATCAGCGTCGCGAAGGAGCTTCTGCCGTCTAGCCTGAATGCCGTCGTCGCGCGGCACGGAAGCCCGGAGTTCAAGGCAGCCCTGGCAGACGCCGACTGCCTCGTCGGCTTCGGCGACGGAACGATGGACGATGCGTTCTACAAATCCGCAGCGAAGCTGAAGCTGGTTCAGCTTCTCTCCGCTGGCTACGACCGCTGTGACATCGAAGCCGCGAGACGCGCCGGCGTGCCGATCTGCAACAATGGGGGTGCTAACTCCACGGCGGTGTCGGAGCACGCCATCCTGCTGATGCTCGCTGTCTGCCGCAGAATCGTCTGGCAGCACAGCAACGTCGCGGCCGGGCGCTGGCGCGGGAACAACGTGGACGACGTGAAACTATACGAGCTCAAGGGCCGGACCCTGGGCATCGTCGGCCTGGGATCGATCGGCAAAAAGACCACCCGTCTGGCGAAGGCATTCGGGATGAATGTGCAGTACTACGACATCAACCGCCTCACCGAAGATCAAGCCGATGCCCTTGGTGTGCGGTTCTCGCTGCTGGATGAGCTGCTGCGCACATCGGACGTCATATCGCTGCATGTGCCGCTGACGCGCGAAACCAGGCACATGATGGGACCCGACCAGTTCCGGCTGATGAAGCCCACGGCGTACCTGATCAACACGTGCCGCGGTCCTGTCGTGGATGAAAAGGCCCTGTACGACGCGCTGACCAGCGGCACGATCGCCGGCGCCGGCCTGGATGTGTTCGACCAGGAACCACCGCCGCCAAACAACCCGCTGTTCCCGTTGCAGAACGTGATCCTGACCGCGCATTTCGCCGGCCCGACCTGGGACAATCAATACACTCGCTTCCGCAACGCGTTCGACAACTGCCAGCGCGTGATCCGCGGGGAGAAGCCGCTCTGGATCATTCCGGAACTGCGGGAATAGGTTTCTCGACCGTCCGGGTTTCCGGCATTGCCAGCCAGATCAGGATCGCGCCCAGCAGGCCACTGAAGGCAAGGGCATAGAATGCGGTCTGCATTCCGGCGGCATCGGCGATGCCGCCGGACAATGTCGTGCTGGCGGCGGCGCCGAGATACATGCCCAGCCCCAGCACACCCATGCACAGGTTGAAGTGCGATGTACCGCGGGTGAGGTCCGCTGCCAACAGTGGCAGCATCACCCCGAAGACGGCCGCGCTGACACCGCTGATGGCCTGACCGGCCACCAGAAGCCAGGGTCCGGGCAGCACGGCAAGCAGAATGCCTCGCAGCGGCAGAGCGCCCCAGCCAAGTAGCAGGAGCGGGCGCCGCCCGATCCGTTGCGCCGAGCGCCCAACCCACGGTGACAGAAGCGCAACCAGGCCCTGGGGGACCACGATACAGGCGGCAATGATCAGATTGGCAAAATCGCCCGCCCGCATCGTCACCGCGGCACCGGCAAGCGGCAGCATCCCGGCATTCGACAAATGGAACAGCAGGACACAGACAGCGAAGATCAGCAGCCGGCGATCGGTGAACAGGTGACGCAACCGGCCGCGGTCCATGATGCGGCTGGTGGTTTGCCGCCGCGCATAGGTGCCTCGACCAATCGCAAGCAGGGCAATGAGTGCCGGGACGCAAAGCGCCGCGGTCAGCAGAAAGACCATGCGGCTGGACAGGTAGGCGCCCGTGGCACCCATCACGGCCGCTGCGAGGCCATTGCCGATCGATGCGAACCGGGCGTTGCGGCCGAGCCGTTCGGCAAGTCCCGCGTGACCAACCAGGTGCAGGCTGATCGCGGCGATGGCAGGGGTGATGACGCAACTGGCGAAGCCGTGCAGCACCTGGGCCAATAACACGGGCAGTTGGGTGGGTTGCAGAGCAAGCAGCAATGCCGCCACGATGATCGCGATAAGCCCGCCAGCCGCCGCCGCGCGCTTGTTCCGCATCGCGTCGACCAAGGCCCCGGCAGGCAATTGGCTGACCAGGGCCGTCACGGTTCCCAGTGTCAGGATGAAGCCGATTTCCACCTGCGTCCATTTGTGAACGGTCAGGTAGACAGCCACGAAGGGGCCAAAGCCGGTCTGCACGTCGGCCACGAAGAAATTGACAAAATCAAGTGCGCGATGGCTCCGTGCCGGCACAGCATGCTCGTGTGACATGAATATCAGTGCGCGACAGGTGTTGCATCGTTTGGCGTAACGACTTGGGCCGGTTTTTTATCGACATATTCAGGAGCCGCCTTGATTTGATCCGGCGTCATATTCAATTTGATGCTGTTCTTCTTCTCGCTAGGGGAGAATTGCAGCGTACTCCAGTGCACGGCGATGCGGCGTTTTCCGACGCCCATGAATCCTCCGAAATCGATGACCGCCGCCTGCGGCATACCGGCCCCATCTACCAGTACATCAATCAGCCGTCCGATTTCCTTTCCCGCGGGATCGACGACGCTGCGCCCCAAGATCGACTCCGCCTGGTTGGGCGGAACGGTCTGTACGGTGCTTTCCCGAGGCGGTTCTTTCGGGCTTTGCTGGGGCGTATCGGCCGGTGGCGCCGGTTCGGCCGCGACCAAGGTCAGCAGCGATAGAGGTGCCAGCGAGCGAAAGAATCGGGTGAGCATAGATGCACTCTCGGAGCAGGCGCGCAAATTCCAGGGCGGGAGCAGAACGATCAAGTGAAAAGTCGTTTGGGCGATCAAGTTCTTTTGGGACTCGCCAATGTCCGCGCTTCAGCACCAGACCTGAACGAAGCCAGCAGGATACCAGTGCCAATGAGCGCGATGCCCAGCGCGTGATAGGAATGGAAGCTCTCACCCAGGAACAGGACCGCCAGCGCGCTGCCGAACAGTGGAATCAGGTGCATCGATTGTCCGGCCAACGCCGCCCCAATCAGTTCCACACCGCGGTTGAAGCACAGATACGCAACGAATGACGGGAACACCGCAGTATAGCCGATCGCCAGGAAGGCGGCGACGCTGCCCTGGATCCTGGCCCCGCTTGCCATTTCCGCCAGCATGAAGGGCAACATCATGCAGGAACCTATCCCCATCGCAGCAAGCAGGAAACTGAGCGGATGCACCGACGGGCGGCGGCGCAGCACAACGCAATAAATGCCGTAGATCAGCATCGCCACCAGAATCCAGACATCGCCCCGGTTCAATTCCAGATGCAGCAGAACCTGGGCAGAACCGCGGCCGGCAATGGCGGCTACGCCGCACAGGGAGATCAGCACGCCAAACGTCTGGCGCGGCGAGGGACGATCCCCGAACAGCGCGAATGCCCAGACGATGATGATGAGCGGCAGTGCCGATTGCAGAATCAGAACATTCAGCGCCGTTGTGCTTGTCAGGCCGATATACGACATGGTGTTGAATGACGCGATGCCCGTCGCGGACAGCAGCAGCATCATGCGCCAATGCCGCAACAGCACCGGAAGGTCGCGCTTCAGATACGGCCAGGCAAACGGCAGCGCGACAAAGAACGCGCCGGTCCAGCGCCAGTACGCCAGCGCCACCGGCGGCACCATGCCGGCCACGCCGCGACCCAGGACGATATTGCCCGCCCAGAACAGATTTCCGAGAATGAGCAGCGTCCAGGCGGAATTCCAGATGGCTTTCGGCACGGTAATTTCCTTCCCCGCACGCGTAGCGGGTCGGCTTGGGCTTGGAAAGACCGCTGCTTTAGGATTTGCTGATGGTCATGCAGCGCGTTGTGCTTGACAGCGAAACCGACTGGGACGGATGGCGTCGAGCGACGCGCGCTCTGGTGCTCGCAGGGATCGATCCCGCTAACGTGCATTGGTCCATCGGCCATTCATCCCACGCCCTGCAGGAAGGGAAAGGCACCTTTAACGTCCCGAAGTCCCTTATCGAGATCGCATCGCTGGCGATCCAGGCCCGGGAACCTGAGCGGTTTGGTGTGCTCTATGGGCTGGTCTGGCGGGCCAATCACGGGGACCGGCCAACGGAACAGTCCAACGACCCAGACCTGCGTCTGGCCTGCCGGCTGGCTCACGCGGTGCGGGCCGAGGCCCACCGGATGCGCACGCATCTTCGCTTCATGCAAATCGAAGACAGTACAGGTGAGAGGGCCTTGGGCTGGTACGCGCCGGCCCACTACGTTCTTGAGGCAAACGCGCAGCTCATCGCGCGGCGCTTCCCCAAGCATGCGTTCTCGATCGTGACGCCGGAACGCAGCGCGCACTGGGACGGGGCCAGGCTGCTGTTCGGCGCGGGACTGCGCAACCCGGAGAGCGACGATACGCTGTCGGCTTGGTGGGATGCGCATCACGCCGCGGTACTGGACGATGCGCATGAGGGTTGTTCGATTCCGGAAGCCGAGGACCTGGACGAAGTGCCCCATTCGCCGGAGACACCGTCCGCCGATCCGGTAGTACTCCCGCTCTCGGCCGACCGGGACAATCTGGATGCGGCGCGCGAAGCATCAACCTGCCGGCGCTGCGCATTGTTCGAGCCTGCGACGCAAACGGTGTTCGGGGAGGGACCGGCCGGCGCGCAGGTCATGTTCGTGGGCGAGCAGCCGGGAGATCAGGAGGATGTCATCGGCCGGCCGTTCGTAGGCCCGGCCGGCCAGATGCTGGATCGCGCGATGGAGGAGGCCGGGATCGATCGCCGCACGGTCTACATCACCAACGCCGTCAAGCACTTCAAATTCACCCCGCGCGGACGCCGCCGCATCCATCAATCGCCCGATGCCGAAGAGATCGCGATCTGCCGGTTCTGGCTGGATGTCGAACGGGTTCAGCTGCGCCCCAAACTGCTTGTCCTTCTGGGCGGCAGCGGCGCCCGCGCTGTGCTCGGCCGTCAGGTCACGATATCGCGGGAGCGAGGGCGGCCCTTTACGGCGCCGGACGGACAGACCGTGTTTGTGACGGTGCATCCATCCTATCTGCTGCGTATACCCGACGCTTCGGCGAAGGCGCGGGAGTACCGCGCCTTCGTGCGAGATCTGACGATCGTGCGCGAATTGATGGACTCTTTGTAAATCAGCCTCGTTGGATCAGTTCGATTGAGACATTCTGCGGGGCGGTCAGAAAGGCGATCTTCACGCCGGGGCGAATGGCGGTCGGTTCCATGGTGAACGCGACGCCCTTGCGTTTCAGCTCCGCGACTGCTCCCTCGATATCGTCCACGGTCATGCCGAAATGATCGAGCCCGAGATACGGCGAGTGGGGTGCCTCCGCGGCCTTGCCTGGCTGGGCCAGTGCGATGAAGACTTTCTGCCCGCTCAGGTTGAGGTCGATTCGTGTCGAACCGTCCGCCTGTTTTGCGCGGATAATGTCTGCGCCGAGGTTGTCGTGGTACCATTGGGCAGTGGCTTCCGGGTCGGGCGAGCGCAAATGGATGTGTTCCCAGGTGAATTTGGCCATGTTTCCGTCCCCTCGGGATGATGACTGAGGATCCATTAGCTCATTGTCCCGGCTGGCCGACAACCCCAAGGGGCCGCCGGCTGTTCTTCCTTCCCAACCACCGGTCGGGCGCCGCACAATGCTCCCATGTCGCGGCGCCACGTGGAGATCACACCGGACCTGATGCTGCGGGCCTATCGCCACGGCCTGTTTCCGATGGCGGAAAGCCGGCAAGGGAGCCGCCTGTTCTGGCTGGACCCGGAACGGCGCGGCGTCCTACCCTTGGACCGCTTTCACGTCCCGCGACGATTGTTGCGAACGGCGCTGTCCGGTCTGTTTGAGGTAAGCACCAATCGCGATTTTGCCGGCACAATCAAAGGTTGTGCCACGCCGGCCCCCGGGCGCGAGGACACCTGGATCAACCCTCAGATTGAGCGCCTGTTTGGCGAACTTCATCGCATGGGCCACGCCCATTCCGTGGAGTGCCGGCGGGCTGGGCTGCTGGTCGGCGGGCTCTACGGTGTCGCCCTCGGGGGGGTGTTCTTCGGTGAAAGCATGTTCAGCTTTGTGACCGACGCCTCGAAAGTGGCCCTGGTCCATCTGGTGGCCCGGTTGCGACTGGGCGGGTTCCGGGTCCTGGACACCCAGTTTGTCACAGCACATCTGGCACAGTTTGGTGCTGAAGAGCTCCCCCGGGATGTCTACAAAGCGCATCTGGCCACTGCGGTGGACGTTCCCGCTCAGTGGCTCGCCTCGCCGGAGCAGGAACTTCTGATCGCGGAGATTCGAGACATGGCGGGAAAAGACCGGCTCACCATGTAACGCCTGACCTTGGTGAGAAGACCCCCATATCGGAATAACCACCCGTTGGGTGGCGTCTGATGAATGTGGGAACCTGGAGACGGACGGCATGGTCGTGCCCTGGCGAGATCGACGCGGCAAATTCCTGCCGTTCAAAGCGGCGGTGCTGGCGGTCCTGCCGGTTCCCGGATTGCTCTACGCGTTCTGGTGGGCAACCGAAGCGCTCGGCGCGCGTCCCTTGAATGAGGTGATTCACGGCACCGGCCTGTGGGCGATCCGGCTGCTGATGATCTCCCTGGCGATCACGCCACTCGCACGCCTGCTGGAATGGCCTCGGCTGCTGACGGTGCGCCGGATGGTCGGCGTCAGCGCGCTCAGCTACGCCGCGGTGCATCTGAGCCTCTACGCGCTGGACCAGAAATTCGTCCTCTCGGTGATTGCCTCGGAGATCGTACACCGCTTCTACCTCACCATCGGCTTCGTCGCGCTGCTCGGCCTGATCGCGCTGGGAGCAACATCGACCGACAATGCGATGCGCCTGCTGGGACGGAACTGGAAGCGGTTGCACCGGCTGGCCTACCCTATCGCCGCGATCGCAACGCTGCACTATTTCATCCAGTCTAAGGCCAACGTGTCCGAGCCGGTTTTCGTCGCCGGCTTGTTTGTCTGGATGATGCTCTGGCGTGCGCTACCCGAGGTGTGGCGGCGCAGGATCATCGTGTATCCGTTGCTCGCGGTGGTGGCCGGCTGCGCGGCGGCGGCCATTGAATTCACCTGGTACGGCGTGGCAACGGCAATCAATCCATGGCGGGTGCTGGCTGCCAACGAGTCCATTGCTTTCGGATTGCGACCCGCGCACTGGGTGTTTGTCGTGGCCCTTGGCATTGCGCTGCTGATGACTGCGCGCCGGGTGCGCCTGCCGCGCCTGCCGGCGCGCGTCAGTTCCACCGGCAACGCGGGAGCATGATCGTCTCAGGGCGTGATCGCCGGAGACGTGAATCACGCGACCCAACGGCGACGTAGAGTCTGTTCTGTGCTTCTGGCTGCACCGACCAGGCTCTACGTGATCATGGCTCCCGTCGTGCGGCGCCTTACCGCATCCCGGTCAGCTTGTCCCACTCGCGCACGAATTCCCTGTGCGTCTTAAGGAAGGCATTCCAATCGGTCGGCGCCAGAAGCTTGAACTCCGTGATCGGCACGCCACCCGCAGGCGGTGCAACATCGGTGCGCAGGGAATAGAGCGACGTGGCATCGCGATAGGCTGACTGCCCCGGTATGCCGGCAAACCAATCCATGAAAAGGCGCGCGGCTTCAGGGTGAGGTGCATCGGTAACGGCACCGGTGAGGGAGGGAGCAGCGATCACACCCTCCGTCGGGTTGACGAAGGCTATTGGCGCCCCTTTCGCCTTGAACTGCAAGTAGCCGGAGTACTGCGCGGTCGAGATCACCTTGTCCTGCCCGCTGACGGTACGGTCAAACTGCTGCACGTAAGAGTCGAACGCACGCGGCTTCAGCTCAGCGAATTTCTGCCAGTACTCATCGCCATAGATGCCCTTGATCATCGACCAGGTCTCATGCTGTACGCCCGAGTTCGAGACTTTAACGTTGATGGCATCCTTCCAGCGGGGGTCGAGCAAGTCTTTCCAGCTCTTTGGTGCATCCTCGGGTTTGACCGTGGTGGGATTGTAGGCGATCCCGGTCACGATAACGGCGCCCCACATGTAGTAGCCTTCCGGGGTGCTCTTGTTCTCCGGCTTGTATGCGCCGTACTCTGGCGATTCGTAGCGCATCCATCCGCCACGCTTCTGGAAATCCAGAACGAATGTCATGTCCGTCAGCGTCAGCACGTCTACCAGATATGATTTCGCCTGCCGCTCGGCCATCAGCTTGGCGTAGAGCGCACCGGTCTGCAGCCGCAGATAGGTCGTGTTGATCTTGGGAAACGCCTTGTGGAAAGCGGCCAAGGTTGCCGCCTG
>DATNEJ010000282.1:0-23223 GCA_035606775.1 Acetobacteraceae bacterium
TCGATGGTCAGGTCGATCCGCGGATGATCGGCAAAGTCCACCAGCCGGATGCCGCCCGCCCGCGCCTGCGCTGCGCTGCGTTCTGAGGTCGGGATGCCGACGATGGACAAGCCCTCGCGCACCCGCCGGATCAAAGCTTCGATCGCGAACGCGGCGGTCGATCCCGTGCCCAGGCCCACGACCATGCCGTCCTGCACCAGGGCAACCGCGGCCTCCGCGGCCTGCCGCTTCTGTTCGTCGCGATTCATCGGGGGCGGTCCATCACGCGCGCACCGCGGCGAAGACGCGCAGCCAGTTGCCGGCGCTGACCTTGTGCACCTCGGCCTCGGTCATGCCGCGGTCGCGCATGGCAGCGATGATTTCCGGGTGGCGCGCGAAGTCTGGCAACTCGGTACGGGCGACGCCGGCGGGCAGGTCGGTGCCCAGGCCGACATGGTCGATGCCCAACGCATCGATCAGCCGGAACAGGTGGCGGATCAGGCCGGGCAGCCGCTCACGTGCCAGCACGGCGATCCAGGCGCCGACCACGCCACCGGATTCGACCACGCGGCGCGCGTACTCGCGGCTGATGTAGCGGGGATGGTCGCCATCCGGGTGCCCCGGCTCCTTCAGGTTGGCGTGGGTGCAGAGAAACGGCCGCGTTGCGACAGCGGCAACGCCGTTCACCGTTGCCTCCGAGCAATGGGCGACATCGACGATGATGCCCAGCCGGTTCATCCGCCGCACGGCGTCCGCGCCGAACGGTGTCAGACCGCCATGCACCGGCGGCGCGGTCTGGATGTCGCCGGTTTCGTTCACCAGGTAATGCGTCAGTTGCACGCTGCGCACGCCGCGCGCCGCCATCGCGTCCAGCCGGTCGAGGTCGCCTTCCAGGAAATCGCAGCCTTCGACAGCCAGCACCAGTGCCGGGTCGCCGGCGCGAATGTCGGACGGTTCCCTGGCGATGCGGGTGCCGGATGCTTCGAAGCTGGTGAGGTAGCCATCGACGGCGGCAAGACATTCGCCGGGTTCCGCATCGCGGAATTTCTCGAGACGCCGCGTTTCGGGATTGCGGCGGATCATCGGGATATCGCCGATGGCCGAGACCACCGCCGCGGCGACTCCCGCCGGCTGCATGGTGGCCAGCACCGCCCGGTCCACGTCCCCGGTCCGGTTCGGACGGCCCGCATGCGTGTGCATATCGATAATCATGGGCCACAGTAGCCCACGGCACGCAGCGGGCCAACGGTGCGATGCGCGTCGGCGGGGCGCACAGGCTAACCGTCAGCTATCGGGCCGGCGGACGACGATCCACAACGTCATGTCCCAGGCGTTCCGGATACCCAGTAGCAACAGCAAGACGAGCGCGAGCGCCAGCACCACCAGCCCGAACGCCATGTGCACCAGCAGCACGACCGCGGCCACCACCAGCAGCAGGTAGCCGATGATCGGCAGTCGCAGATACAGCAGCCGGTCGGCCAGATCGATCTGCCGCGTCAGGCCGCGGTGGTGCATCGCGATCCAGTGTCTCGTCCCCCAGACGGCGCCGGCGATGCCGATGGCCAGCAGCAGGACGCCGAGGAAGGCGCCCACCGGCGCGACCCCCGCCAGGCAGGCAAGCAGGACGGCACTGAAATGCAGCACCGTCGGCGTCAAAAACGATTGCCAGTTCGCCGCCCGCTCGGCGTTGAACGTGGCCCCGGTCCCGACAGACGCGGCCACGAATGTCAGCCCGATCAGCGTGGCGGCAGCCGTGCCGATCAGCAGGTAGAAGTCGTGCCACTCAGCAGGCTGATCTGCCATTCCATCACACCGTGCGGACTTCATGCATGATACAGGGCATGACCCTACACGACACGTCAGGGTTTTCCATTGCCCGGTTCGGCGCTGGTCAAGTCCGGGGCGGCCGGCCGCGCGCGAATTGACCGCGTGATCGAGTCGGTGGCGTGGCCGCATTTTGCGAATCGCTGGTCGGGCTTGATCCTCGGTGCCTCGCTCATCTTCGGTCCCTTTCATCCTCAGATCGGGACCCGGCAGACACTTACACAAACAACATGACACTCTCCACAGCGCCCCTTTATGGGCGGCGCCATCGCATTCGCTACGACGACCACGCCGAACAGCAAGAGGCTGAGGAGCGTGAGGTACCCGACTGCGTGGTCAGCATCCGCCGACAGGTGAGCTGAATCTCATCCCCCTGCCAAGGCGCAGCACCTTGACCGTGGTTCGGTCCGACCAGAGATAGTCCACAAGGATAGATTATCGTTTGCACCAATATAAACTTCCGACCGCCAGCGCGCACGAAGCCGTGCCGCTTCTTCGATCGGCATGCACTCGCGTCAGGCATAGACACACATTCCCGCGACAGACGAACTGACGCCACAGCCACCGTGTTGACGTCGGAAGCACTTTGAGTGGCCATGGCGGCAGAACGATTGACGACGCGCCGAACGCCAAACAGGCCGGAAGCAATGTGAAGGACAGCGAAGGGCCCATTCGGCGTTCGGCGATGTTGCCACATGGCAACACACTGAAAGGGAACAACTCGCATGCCGCGCGGAGATAAATCCAAATACACGGACAAGCAGGAACGAAAGGCTGACCACATCGCAGAAGGATACGAACACCGCGGTGTCTCCGAACAGGAAGCGGAGCGCAGGGCCTGGGCCACGGTGAACAAGGAGAGCGGTGGCGGCAAGAAGTCAGGATCGGGCCGGGGTCATAAAGAAAGCCATGCGTCCTCCAAGCGTGGCGGACGGATGGGCGGCACGGCATCCGCGTCGAAATCGAAAGCGGAGCGGTCTGCCTCAGCGAAACGGGCCGCGGCCACCCGGAAAAGGCATCAGGCAGAACACGCCAGCCATCCTCACTGACCGCGCATGAAGCCGCCGGGCAGCCGCGTGACAAGCAGCCGCGCGACTATTAGCCAAATGCAAAACACACTCGCCGGCAGCCACGCTCGCTGAAAGCGCCCCAATAACGCCAATCGCACGCTTATGAGCGATCCGGCGGGAACGCACGGTGCCCGCACACCTTTCATGCATCGTAGTTGCACGCACCTCTGTTGTCCGATCCGCACGCCGGATCGTGCCGGCCGATGCTGCTGTGCGATCTCCTATCCGACCGTATCGGGAGAGAATGAATGACCGGAACCGTTGCCGACTTCTTCTGGGGCCGTCTCTATGAGTGGGGCGTGCGGAGCGTGTTCGGCTATCCAGGGGATGGCATCAACGGCCTGCTGGGAGGTCTCCAGCGTCTGGGCACCGACAAAATTCGCTTCATCCAGGTGCGACACGAGGAAATGGCCGCGTTCATGGCCAGCGCCTATGCCAAATTCACCGGAAAGCTTGGGGTGTGCATGGCAACATCCGGGCCGGGTGCTTCGCACTTGGTAACGGGATTGTACGACGCGCGGCTCGACCACATGCCGGTGCTCGCCATTACCGGTCAGCAGGCGCGTACTGCAATGGGTGGGCACTACCAGCAGGAAGTCGACCTGGTCAGCCTGTTCAAGGATGTGGCCGGCGCCTTCGTGCAGCAGGCCAGCACACCCCCACAGGTGCGCCATCTCGTCGATCGCGCGGTGCGCATCGCATTGGCCGAGCGGCGCGTGACCGCCCTGGTTCTTCCCAATGACCTTCAGGAGTTGCCCTACGAGGAGCCGCCGCGCAAACACGGTACGCTTCACTCGGGTGTGGGATACGCGGCGCCGAAGGTGGTACCCCACGATGCCGATCTCCGGCGGGCGGCCGATGTACTGAATGCCGGCCAAAAGGTTGCGATCCTCGTGGGGGCCGGTGCCCTGGGTGCGACCGACGAGGTGATCGAGGTTGCGAACAAGCTCGACGCGGGCGTCGCGAAGGCGCTGCTCGGTAAGGCGGTGTTGCCGGACGAACTGGCCTGGGTAACCGGGAGCATCGGCATGCTCGGCACTAAGCCAAGCTGGGAGATGATGACGGGATGCGACACGCTGCTGATGATCGGGTCCGGCTTCCCCTATTCGGAATTTCTGCCCAAGGAAGGGCAGGCACGCGGGGTGCAGATCGACCTGAAGCCTGACATGCTCAGCATCCGCTATCCGATGGAGGTAAATCTCGTCGGCGATAGCGCGGATACGTTGCGGGCGCTCCTCCCGATGCTCCAGCAGAAATCGAATGGGTCCTGGCGCAAGTCAATCGAAAAAGGTGTCGCCGAGTGGTGGAAGCTGCTGGATCAGCGCGCGCACGTGTCCGCCGAACCCGTCAATCCACAGCGTGTGGCCTGGGAACTCTCCCCGCGTCTGCCGGAGCGTGCGATCGTCACCAGTGACTCGGGTTCCTGCGCCAACTGGTTTGCGCGCGACGTAAAGATCCGGCGTGGCATGATGTGTTCGCTTTCCGGTGGACTCGCTTCAATGGGCGCGGCCGTGCCGTACGCCATTGCCGCGAAGTTCGCGCATCCGGACCGGCCCGTCATCTCCTTGGTGGGCGACGGGGCGATGCAGATGAACAATATGGCGGAGCTTATCACGATAGCAAAATACTGGCACGAATGGCCCAACCCTATTTGTGTGATCTGCGTTCTCAACAACGAGGATTTGAATCAGGTAACCTGGGAACAGCGTGTCATGGAAGGCAACCCGAAATTCAACGCCACGCAGCAGATACCGGACGTGCCGTACCATCGTTTCGCCGAGCTGATCGGGTTGCGCGGCATATTCGTGGATGACCCCGCGCAACTGGGCGCTGCCTGGGAACAGGCCCTCTCCGCTGGCCGACCGGTTGTGCTGGAGGTCAAGACGGATCCGGAAGTGCCGCCATTGCCGCCGCATATCACGCTGGAGCAGGCCAAAAAGTTCATGTCGATGTTAGTTAAGGGAGACCCTGACGAGGGACGTGCATTGCTTGGAGCGGCAAAGGAAGTTCTGGCTTCCGTGCTTCCCGGCCAACGTGACTGACTCACGATGCAGAACGAAACGGCAGTTACCCGGCTGGTTGCGTCGGCGTACACCATTCCGACCGACGCACCGGAGGCGGATGGAACACTGGCATGGGACGAGACCACGATCGTTGTGGTGCAGGCCGAAGCGGGCGGGCGCACGGGTATAGGCTATACCTACAGCGACAAGTCGAATGCCGACTTGATCGGGGATAAGCTTGCGCCGCTCATTGTCGGCCGTGACGCCTACGATATCGGTGGTGCACTTCTATCCATGCAGCGCCATGTGCGGAATCTGGGACGTTCGGGACTGGCCGCCACCGCCATCTCCGCCGTTGATGCAGCCTTGTGGGACCTGAAGGCGAAGCTTCTGGACGTACCGCTTGCAAAACTGATTGGCATGGTCCGGACGGCAGTGCCGGTCTACGGCAGCGGCGGGTTCACCAGCTACAGCAACGAGACGTTGCAGGCACAGCTTGCCTGCTGGGTTGAGCGCGAGGGTTGCCGCTGGGTCAAGATGAAGGTGGGCAGCGATCCTGATGTCGATCCGGAACGGGTGGCCGCCGCCCGATCCGCGATCGGCCTCGCCGGGCTGTTTGTCGACGCCAACGGCGCGTTCTCGCGCAAGCGCGCGCTGACGTTCGCGGATATCTGCGCCGACTTTGGCGTTTGCTGGTTCGAGGAACCGGTGTCGAGTGACGACATTCGTGGTTTGAGGCTGCTGCGCGACCGCGTTCCGGCACCGATGGAGATCGCCGCGGGCGAGTACGCCTATAGCCTTGACGATGTACGTCGCACACTGGAGTCGGGGGCGGTGGACGTTCAGCAGGTTGATGCAAGCCGCTGCGGCGGCATCAGCGGCTTTCTTGCCGCGGGTCAGTTGTGCGAGGCGTATCATACCGACTTGTCGGCCCATTGCGCCCCGTCGCTGCACGTGCATGTTGCCTGTGCAGTGCCGCGCTTCCGTCATCAGGAGTATTTTCACGATCACGTCCGGATCGAGCAGATGTTGTTCGATGGCGCAGCCCGTGCACGGGATGGGGTGATCGCACCTGACCTCTCACGCCCCGGGCTGGGACTGGAATTCAAACAGGCCGATGCGGCGCGATACGCAACATGAGCAGCCTGCGCGTCCCCAAGACCTCGCTGGCAGCCGAACAGCTCCAGCGACTCATCGGTATTGCGGGGCAACTGGATGACCTGGAAACGGCGCTGAAACGCGCATCGCGCGCGGACGGCGCGACGTTGCGGGCCGCGCGGCGGCTCAACCGCGCGGCGGGCACGCTGGCGGTCTCCGTGCTGATGGACAGTGCGGTCCAGCACTACCGGGGCAGCTTCGAAAACCGCGCGATGTTCACGCCGCTCGCCGTCTCCGCGCTGACGCTCGCCATCAGCGCGCATGGGACCGCGGATAAGCGGCCGGCGACGCATCGCATCCGGCAGGCTGTGTATTCCAGCGCGGCGCTCACCGGCATCGCGGGTGTCGGCTTTCATCTCTACAACGTCCTGAAGCGGCCAGGCGCAGTGACGTGGCAGAACCTCTTCTATGGCGCGCCGCTTGGTGCCCCGGCGGCAATCCTGCTGTCGGGCCTGTTGGGTTCAGCGGCGGAGCAGGTGCGCGGCAATCCGCCGGAGCGCGCGCGGGTGCTCGGGTTGCCAGGCGGCCGCCTGCTGGCCGCCATCAGCGGGATTGGCATGTTCGCCACCGCGGCTGAGGCGGGACTGCTGCATTTCCGTGGTGCTTTCCACAACCCGGCGATGTTCGCGCCGGTGACGATCCCGCCGATCGCCGGTGCGGCCTTGCTGGAAGCCGCCATTGGGCCGCGTGGACGCGGTCGCTGGATGACGCGGTGGTGCATGCGGCTGACCGCATTGCTGGGCGTGATCGGCTCCGCGTTCCATGTCTGGGGCGTGCAGCGGAACATGGGCGGCTGGCGCAACTGGCGTCAGACGGTGTTGAACGGCCCGCCGATTCCTGCGCCGCCCAGCTTCACAGGCCTCGCATTGGCCGGCCTCGCCGCGCTGGGTCTGCTGGAGGATCACCCGGATGGCTGATCGGTATCCCGGCTACGACGTGCTGGCCAAGCGCCATACGCCCTCGTGGAACGAACCGACGCGGCGGGTTGTCGACCGTCGCTTGGCGATCCCGCGAGAGCCACGCGTCTTGACGGCGGACGAATACGCGACCGTGACTGCCATTGCCGATCGCATGACACCGCAGCCAAGGAATCGGCCGCCCGTTCCGGTGGCGGCACTGATCGATAACAAGCTGCACCGCAACATTCAGGAAGGCTATCGCGCACCGGGAATGCCGCAGGAGCGGGAGGCATGGCGACAGGGTCTGTCCGCGCTGGATGCGGAAGCGCAGGCTGCCTATGGCGCTCCATTCCGCGCATTGAGCGCGCCGTTGCAGGACACGCTGCTCACCAGGTTGCAAAGCGGTGAGCTGCATCACCAGGCGTGGGGCTGCATGCCGCCCAAGACCTTCTTCAAGCAGCGCGTGGCGCACGATGTCGCCAATGCCTACTGGTCGCATCCCACCGCGTGGAACGAGGTCGGCTGGGGGGGGCCGGCAAGTCCCCGAGGGTATGTGCGGATGGGCTATGACGAACGCGATCCATGGGAAGCGGCCGAGGCAAAGCCTGGTGACGGCGACGCCGCGTATCGAAAGAACCGCCGTGTCGGATGACCCGTTTGCGAAGCCGCGTGGCACCAATGGCCGCGCGCCGGACGTGTTCCGTCCCGGGGCCTGGGTGCCGATGCGGCAGTACCGCGACGATGAGGAAGTGGACTTTGTGATCGTCGGCACCGGCGCGGGGGGCGGCACCCTGGCTTGCCGACTCGCGGAACACGGGTTCTCTGTTGTCGGCCTGGATGCCGGACCATGGTTCCGGCCGCTCGAGGATTTTGCGTCGGATGAAGCCGAACAGACGAAACTCTACTGGACAGACGACCGGATTTCCGGGGGCGAGAACCCAGTTCAGCTCGGCAGCAACAACAGTGGCAAATCGGTCGGCGGCAGCACCGTGCATTTCGCCATGGTGTCGCTGCGTTTCCGGCCGGAATGGTTCAGATCGCGCACATTGTTGGGCTACGGCGCGGACTGGCCGATCAACTGGCGGGAGATGTGGCACTACTACACGGAAGTCGAACAGGCGCTGAAAGTCTCCGGTCCCGTCACATATCCCTGGGGGCCCAAACGGCCCCGGTACCCGTATCGCGCCCACGAACTCAACGCAGCCGCTCTTGCGTTGGCCGAGGGCTGCGAAGCACTCGGGGTAGCCTGGAGTGAAACGCCACTGGCCACGCTGTCCGCACCTCGCGGGCTTGCTCACCCCTGCGTGTATCGTGGATTCTGCGTATCCGGGTGTTCAACCAACGCGAAGCAGAGCGCGCTGGTCACATGGATACCACGTGCCGTCGCCGCGGGTGCAGAGATTCGTGATCTCGCGATGGTCGGCCGCATAGAGACGAATGGCGCGGACCGCGTCACCGGCGTTCAGTATTTTCGCGAAGGGCAATGGCGGTTCCAGCGCGCGCGCAATGTCGTGGCTGCGGGCTACGCGATCGAGACGCCGAGGCTGCTGCTGAACTCCGCGACCGCCCGCTACCCAGACGGGCTCGCCAACAGCTCCGGCCTTGTTGGGAGGTACTTCACCGTGCAGGCAAATCAGGCGGTCTGGGGTCTCTCGAAGAAGGAAATTCGCGGCTACAAGGGACCGCCATCGCTCGCGCTGACGGAGCACTGGAATTACGACGACAGCAAGGAGTTCTTCGGCGGCTATTGCTATATGAGCCAGGGTCCACTGCCGCAGCTTTGGGCCAACACGCTGGCGACCAGCCGCGGATTGTGGGGGGAGCGTCTGATGGCCGCGATGGAAAACTACAACCACCAGGTCGGGTTGAGAATCGTTGGCGAAATGATGCCGCAGGAGCGCAACCGCGTCACTTTGGCCGAAGACAAGGATCAATACGGCCTGCCCATTCCACTGGTCACGTATTCCTGGTGCGACAATGACCGCGCGCTGATCGGCCATTCCCTGCGCTTCATGACGCAGGCGCTACAGGCAATCGGTGCCACCGATATCTGGGAGCAGACGGACGACACCTGCCACATGAACGGCAGCGCGCGCATGGGCGACGATCCGCGCACCAGCGTCGTGAATGCGGACTGCCGAAGCTGGGACATCCGCAACCTTTGGATTTGCGACGGTTCTGTGTTTCCCACGGTGGGCGGTGTCAATCCATCGCTCACGATCCAGGCGATTGCGTGTCGGACAGCCGATCGGATCCGTACCCTGGCCGAGCAAGGCGAGTTGTAAATGATGGTGGCCCAAAAAACCGGCTCAACCAAGATTGCCGTCATCACGGGTGGCAGTGCCGGGGTGGGCCGGGCTACCGTGGAGGTGTTCGCGCGCGCGGGCTGGGATGTGGGTATTCTGGCGCGTGGGCCGGCGCGTCTGGCCGCAACGGCGAACACCGTTCATCGGATCGGTCGCCGGGCGTGCGCGATTGCTGCCGACGTCGCGGATGCGGACGCGGTGGAAGAAGCCGCAACCCGGATTGAGCAGACGCTGGGGCCGATCGACGTATGGGTGAACAATGCGATGGCGACGGTGTTTTCCCCTGTCGCGCAGATCACCCCGGAAGAATTCTGGCGTGGGACGCAGGTTACCTATCTGGGGCAGGTGCACGGCACGATGGCCGCCTTGCGGCGTATGCGCGCACGCAACCGCGGGACAATCGTGAATGTCGGTTCGGCACTCAGCTATCGCGCTATCCCGCTCCAATCCGTCTATTGCGGGGCCAAATACGCGGTGCGCGGCTTCACCGACTCGCTGCGGTCGGAACTGCTGCACGATAACTGCGCCGTTCATCTGACGATGGTGCACCTGCCGGCGGTCAACACGCCGCAATTCGATTGGGCGCTGAACCGGATGCCCCAGCGTCCGCAACCCGTTCCGCCGATCTTTCAGCCCGAAGTCGCCGCACGCGCGATCTTATTCGCCGCCACCCATCGGCGGCGGGAAGTATGGGTCGGCTGGCCGACAGTGAAAGCGATCGTCGCGGGAAAGCTGATCCCCGGCCTGCTGGATCGCTACCTGGCAGGCGCCGGTTACAGCGGCCAGCTTGCCAAGGAGCCCGAACCGCCCGACAGCCCGGCCAACCTGTTTGCGCCCGCGCATGGCAATTGGGGCGCGCACGGGCGGTTCGATGCGAGTGCGCGGGGTACAAGCTGGCAGATGTGGATCTCCCGGCACCGTCCGTCCCTGGCTGCGTTGGCGATCGGCCTTTGTGGAATCGGGCTGGGGCGACTCGCTGCGCGCGCCGGCAAGCGATAGGGCGTGATCGCAGACTCCCGAGCACGATCAGGGAAATTCGATCAGCGCAACGCCGAGGTCGGCATGCTTCCTGCGCCGCAGGTGCACGGCCGTTTCCACCAGAACGACTTCCAGGGTTGGTCGCACGATGCCTTCCATCAGGTGCCCCCCACGCGTGGTGCCGTCCTGCATGCCCAGCACTACATGGACGTGCAGGCTTGGCTTTCCGTCATCATCCTTTGCGATATCACCTATCACGCTGAGCACTTCGCATTGCTCATTGATCGGGATCGGGTAGTATTTCCGCGCCGCCGGATCGAACCATCCCACTTTGGCCCGCTCGAACGCGCCCAGCGCGGTCAAAGAGGCGCCGTCGATCTGCTTTTCTGCCGCAAAGCGGCTGGTGGCGGTGAAGGCTTCCTCACCTTGTTCGAGGATGAGCACGAAGGTGCGCCGGCCATTTTCTTCCGCAGCCAATGTGGAATTCATGGATTTCTCCTGCATTTTCTTCGTGCCTTAACGGCCCTGCTGCCTGCGCGTTGCCGATGGGTTGGGACCCTATGGCTGTGCCTGGCCGGGCTGCGCCAGTTCCTGTCCCACGGCGTGGTCGGTGCGGGTAAGGAAATCAACGCTGCCCAGGCCGACCAGCAGGCAAAGCCAGAACAGGCCCGCCAACGCGAACACGTGCATGAGCGGCGAGCCTTTCTGCAGCCGCATGAAACAAGTGACGACCACCGCGATCATTGCCAGCCCAACCAGCGGTGCATAGGGGCCGATCCTACCGCGCGCCATAAGAAGCTCGGCCAGGAACAGCAGCAGCAGCACGATCCAGGCAAGGGCGATCCGCATCATCCGACGTGGCCGGACAGATAGATCATCGGATACAGCATCAGCCAGATCACATCGACGAAGGCCCAGTATAGGCTAACCACTTCCAGGCTCGTGGCGTTGCTGGCCGACAGTTGCTTCCGGTAAGCCATCAGGGCGATCCAGGCGACCAGACCCAGCCCGACCAGCAGGTGTATCCCGTGTAACCCGGTGGCGACGAAATAGAACGCCCAGAACAACGGTGCGCCGGCGCTGCCCGGGCCGGTAATGGAGAAATCCGGACCAGGGAACAGGCCTTCGCCCAGATCTGTTTTCCACTCCCACAGTTTCAGCAGCAGGAACGCAAGGCCCAGCAGCCAGGTGACCACGCAAAGCCAGAATGCGGTGCGGTTGGCGCCTCGCCGGCCGGCCGGCAGTGCTGCGGCGAAGACGGCGCTGGAGGTGAACAGGATCACCGTGTTGATGCTGCCGATCAGCAGGTTCGCGTGCTGCGAGGCTTGGTTGAAACCTGAGTTGTGGATTTGCCGGTAAACGGTCCATACCAGGAACAACCCGCCGAAGAACAGCATCTCGCTGGCAAGGAACAGCCAGAACCCTGCCACCGCCGTGTCGGCGCGGTGCGTCTCGTTCTCATACTGGAAAGTGACTTCAGACATGTTCCTGGGCTTCCGGCGGCGGATAGTTGTAGGGCGGCTGCGTCACCACGGGCGTAACGATGAAATTGATATGGGGTGGCGGCGATGGTGTTTGCCATTCCAGTCCTGTAGCGTTCCAGGGATTTGCCGGCGCCCGCGCACCACGGAACAGCGACCACATCAGGTAGCCGAGCGGCAATAGATAGGCCACGGCGAGGATTGTCGCACCGGCGGAGGAGAGCACGTTCAGTACCTGGAACTGCGGCGGGTACGTGGCATAGCGGCGCGGCATGCCTTCATAGCCCAGGATGAACTGCGGGAAGAAAGTCAGGTTGAAGCCAAAGAAGATCATGATCGCCGCGACCCGGCCCCACATTTCCGGATACATCCGGCCGGTGATTTTCGGCCACCAGTAATGCAGGCCGCCGAAGAAGGCGGAGACCATGCCGCCGACCATGATGTAATGGAAATGTGCCACCACAAAATAGGTCTGTGTCAGATGCACGTCGGCGGCCAGTGCCGCCAGGAACAGCCCCGTCAGCCCGCCCATGGTGAACAGACCGATAAATCCCAGAGCGTACAGCATGGGAGCGTCGAAGCGGACGAAGCCCTTGTGCATCGTGCCGAGCCAGTTGAACACCTTGATGGCCGAGGGGACGGCAACGAAATAGCTCAGTATCGAGAACACGATTGCCGAATAGACCGACGTGCCGGCGACGAACATGTGATGGCCCCACACCAGGAAGCCGATCACGGCTATTGCCACCGAGCACCAGGCAACGAAGTGATAGCCGAACAGCCGTTTACCCGAAAACGCCGGAATAATCTCCGACACCACCCCCATGCCGGGCAGAATCATGATGTAGACGGCGGGGTGGGAGTAGAACCAGAACATGTGCTGAAACAGCAGCGGGTCACCGCCGAGGGCGGGATCGAAGACACCGACGCGAAAGATGCGCTCGAACGCCAGCAGCACCAAGGTGATCGCCAAGACCGGGGTTGCCAGCACGTAGATGACGCTGGTGGCATAAAGCGACCAAAGGAAGATCGGCAGCCGGTACCAGGTCAGCCCCGGTGCGCGCAGGCGATGGATGGTCACAATGAAATTGATGCCAGTGGCTATGGAGGAAAAGCCGCTGATGAAGATGCCCAGAACGATGGCGACCACGTGGCCTTTCGCGTAGTCGGTGGAGAGCGGCGTGTAGAACGTCCATCCCGTGTCCACCCCCCCGGCAAACAAGGCGTAAATTGCGATCAGCCCGCCCAAAACAAACAGGTACCAACTGAACAGGTTGAGGCGCGGGAATGCCAGGTCGCGGGCGCCGATCATCAGCGGCACCACGAAGTTGCCGAGTGTGACCGGAACGACCGGAACCAGGAAGAACCACACCATGATCACGCCGTGGCCCGTGAACAGCCGGTTGTACGTCTCGTTGCTGACGATCAGGCCGTTCGGCGTCACCAGTTGCAGCCGCATTGCCGCCGCGGCGATCCCGCCCAGGAAGAAGAATACGGTGGTGGAACCAAGGTACAGCAGTGCGATGCGCTTATGGTCCGTGGTCAGCAGCCACGACCGCAGTGTCCCTTCCTCGGTCAGATACGATTCCCGTGCTTCCTCCAGTGTGATCGACATGGCTACCTGTCCCCGGCCAGGGATTTGATGAAGGCAACGAGCTTGACGATATCGGCCTCATCGATCTGTCCCTTGAAGGACGGCATCACAGGCTCATAGCTGGCGACGATCTGGGTCTTCGGCTGCAGAATCGAATCGCGGATATAGCGCTCATCCGCGACCACCACGCTGCCGTCGGACAGCGGGACGGGGCTGCCGAATACGCCGTTCAGTGAAGGTGCCCGCACCGTGCCGCCACCGCCGGACAGTCCCGCATGATGGCAGCCGCTGCATCCGAAGCGCATGAACAGCACCTGGCCCTGCTGCGCCAGTGTCTGGCCGGTGCGGCTGGCTGCCAGCCAGCGCGCGTAGTCCGCCGGTGCCATCACGGTGACCCAGCCGGTCATCGCCGAGTGATCCACCCCGCAAAGCTGCGTGCAGTAAAGCCGGTAGGTGCCGGGCCGGTCGGCGGTGAACCACACCATCTCGTAGCGCCCGGGCAGCACGTCGTGCTTGATGCGGAACGCCGGCACCGAGAAGTCGTGGATCACATCTTCCGATGTCATCAGCAGCTCCACCGGCCGGTTCACCGGAACGTGCAGGCTGTTGATCTCCCGCTGCCCGCCCGGATACTCAACCTTCCACATCCACTGCTTGCCGACGACGTAAACGATCAGTGCATTGCCCGGTGGCCGATACAACTGCGCATACAGTCGAGCACCCCAGACGAACAGGCCCAGGAAGCACAGCAAGGTGGCGGCAGTCCAGCCGATCTCAAGCCGCCAGGTTTTCTCGGCAATCTTGCCGCGGTCGATGTTGCTGTTGTGGCGATAGCGCACGATGTAGAGCAGCATCAGGCCGAAGACCAGCAGCAGCACGGCAACACTGATGATCAGCAGCCCGATGATCAGCCAGTCGATCCGCGGCGCCATCCGGCTGGCTTGCGGCAGCAGGCTCACGGGTGCTTTCCGCGATGCATCGCGAACAGAAGCGCTCCGACGCACAGAACTGTCAGGCCGGCGGCGATCTGCAGGACCTTCATAATCGCCAGCGTGTAGCGGCCGGTCGTCGGGTCGAAATGAAAGCACAGCAGAAGCACCGGCAGTGCCCGGGCCGTGATACTGTGGGCGGCACGCGCAACGGCCGCGCGGATATCGCCCGCGCTGTAGCCGATGCCCAGCACATAGCCGGAAACGCTGCCGGCGGGCGTGACGAACACCAGCCCCGTCGGGTGCAGAAATTGCTTTAGTGCCGTATCATAGCTGGCATGATAGCCGACCGCCCGCTCTACCCGATCGATGCCGGTCGCGGAGCCGGTCAGATAGGCCCAGCCCTTGGCTGCATCGATGATCGGTGTGCGGGCCAGATCCTTCGTTTCCGCATCACGCGCATCGGCGGGTAGTTCGGCGGGGTCGATGCTCAGCACCACCAGGCGGTAATCGCGACCGGCCTGCAAGCCGCTGTTGCGCAAGGCATGCAGCAGATCGCTGCGCGTCAGGCCGCACAGATTGGGGCAATGGAAATAGCCCAGCGCCAGGATCGACGGTTTTCCTCCCAGGAAGGTGCCGAGTGACGCGGTGCGTCCGGCGCTGTCGGTGAATCGCATATCCAGCGGCAATTGCTGGCCGGGCCGTTGCGTGAACGCATAATCCGCAGGGTTGATCGCATGCGCGGAGACCGGCAGCAAAAGCATGAACAGCAGCAACAGTCGGATCATGGCGAGTTTGTCGCGGCCGGTGAGCCGGTGGGCCAGCCCGGGATACCGCGTTGGGCAATGTCCTGCATCGCCTGGTCGATCGGGATGTGCACAATGCCGTTTTGCCGGTCCACCCAGCCGGCGCTGTGCAGCCGCTGCATCTCCTGCGCATAGAAGGCAGGCATCTCTGCCCGGTCGTCGGGTTGCAGGCGCGGTGTTGCGGCGGTGGGGAGTTGCCGGCGAATCGGTTGATCGAGCCGATGCACCGGAAACACCACGCCCGTGACGGCGAGTACCACAAGCAGTGCCGCCGCCAGGAGCACCGCGCCCGCCAGCAACGGACGAAAACTGACATCCTGGTGCTCATGCCGAGCGGGCGGCAGCGCGTGCTCAGGCATGGTTCGGCACCCAGTTGCGACGCTGCCCGCGCATGGCCAGCGCCGCGGTGCAGCCGAAGAAGGCCAGCAGACAAGCGATGTCGATCCAGGCGGACCCGGTCCGCAGTGCGGGCAGCACGAGCCAGAGACCACGCACGATCTCCATCACCGCCAGCATGGCCGCGACAAGCAGGATTCCGATGCGGCTGCGCTGCAAGCGCGGAGACAGAAGCAGCGCGAAGGGCAGTAGGAAGTGGACCAGTGCGATCAACGCGATGACGGCGCCCCAGTCGCCACGGGATCGCACCACGTACCACGGCGCTTCCGCACTCAGGTTGGATTCCCAGACGATGAGGAACTGCATGAACGCCAGGTAGGCCCAGAGCACTGTCAGACCCAGCAGGATCTTGCCGAGGTCCGCCAGAGTCTCCGGTGGGGCAGCGGCACCCGTCAGCAGAATGGCGATCGACAGCGCCAACAGCACCGCGCCGGCCGCGGCGATCATGCCGTAGGCGCTGGAACTGAAAGACGGGTCCAGCGATTCCGTCATATCAATCGCGGCGAAGGTAAACGTCAGCGCCAGCAGGATCAGCCCCGCCGGTGCCAGGCGCGACATTGCTCGGCCGCGCAAAGTCAGTGCCGCAAGGCCGAACCATACGACCAGATAAGTCACGCCGCGAATGACCAGGAACGGCAGGTTCAGGTACAGCCGGTTGGTCAGCTTGCCCGCCGTTTCGGTCTGCAACCAGGGATACAGGTTGTGCAGACCTGCGATCCATGGAATGACGGCCGGCAGCAGCAGTGGCATGGTCAGCACACCAGCCAGCAGCGCCGGACGGATCGCCGAACCCCAGCGCCCGCCGGTCAAAGCATGCGTCAGCACCAGCGCCATGCTGCCCAGCGGCCAACCCAGCCACACAGCCAGCGCCGCCAGCCAGGCGCCGAAGAATGCGGACGGCGCCACGAGCAGGCCGATCAGCGCCGCCACCAACCCGAGTACACCCAGGATCCATGCGGTGCATTCCCATCGTGTCATGGCAATGCGGCTTTCTCGGCCGGTGTCAGATCGGCGAGTGTCGCGTGCTGACTGAGTTGCAGGGCGTGGATATAGGCGACAATGGCCCACCGATCCGTGGCAGGGATGCGCTGGGCAAAGGAATACATTGCGCCGTGGCCGTTTGTGATGACGTCGTAGAAGTGCTGTGGCGGCGCCTCGCGTAGCCGCTCCAGTTCGTACGACGGGGGTGCGGGAAAGCCGCGCTGGACCACCATGCCGCGCCCGTCGCCAAGCTCCGAATGGCAAGGTGTGCAAAAGATATGGAACCGCGTCTGCCCGCGCGCGATCAGGGCCAGCGTCACGGGCGGTGGTGCAACCGGCTTGTCCTGGAATTTCACCATGCCGGCTGGCATTTGCCCGGGCGCGGTGCGCTGGCTGGAATAGGCATTCTCCTTGGCCTGCTGTGTCATGTCGTCGCAGCTCACCAGCAACGCGAGACAAAGAAGCAGCAGTGGCGCTCTCATTCCGCCACCTCCTCCACGGCGAGCGGATCGAGCGCCGCCAAAATGGCGTTGGCGTTCTCGCGGTCGGCGCGACGTACAGCCAGCACATAGCCGCTGCGCGACGCCGAGCGAATTGCTTCGGATTCGTCGACCGGCTCGTAAAGGCGCGGCAGGCGGTTGACGACCATGTAGCCGAAGAACCCGCCCAGGATCGCCGCCAGCACGGCCAGTTCGAATGTAGTCGGAACATAGGCGGGCCAGGACATGTCCGGACGGCCGCCGACGTTCAGCGGATAACCGATGACCGTCGCGTAAGCCTGCATCAGGAAAGCGGCGATGGCGCCCGCGACACCGCAGATAAGGATAACCAGCGGCATGCGGGACCTGTTATCGCCCTGTTCCGGCTCGACCGGCGTATAGGTCTCCACCTCGCCCGCGCGGGCGTCGCGCAGCTTTCCCACCGCCTGCATCAACGCCGCTTCCGTGGAGAAAACCGCAAGTATCATAACCGCCGGCGCACCAAGCCGCGCATCTCGAACATGGAAATCACCGGCAGCAGCCGCACGATCAGCAGCATGCTGCTGAGAAACAGTCCGATCGTGCCGATCATCACCGACCAGTCCCAGAATGTGCCATGGAAATCACCCCAGGCGGATGGCAGCGGTGTGCGGTGCAGGCTGGTGACCACGATCTCATAGCGCTCGAACCACATGCCAACGATCACGCCCAGCGATATGATCCAGGACAGGGGCTGGTTCAGCCGCGCACCGCGCCACCACATCAACTGCGGCAGCAGGATATTGAAGAAGAGTGTGCTCCAATAGACATACGCATAGCCGCCGAAGACACGCTCCACGAACATCCTCTTATCCGCGGCATCCGGCCCGTAGAAGGTGGTGAACGCATCCATGATGTAGGCGTAGCCAAGGCACAGGCTGCTGGTCAGCAACAACCTGCCCAGTACGTCCATGTGCCGCTCGGTGATGTAGGATTGCAGATGCAGCATGCTGCGCAGCGGCAGCACCCACAGGATCACCATCGCAAAGCCCGACAAGGCCGCACCGAAGACGAAGAACGGTGGGAACTGCGTCGAGTGCCATCCCACGGTCAAGCCGCCGGCGAAGTCCAGGCCGACGATGCTGTGCACCGACACCACCAACGGCGCCATGATCGCGGCGAGCACGCCGTATGTGGCGCGATAATGCGCCCATTGGCGGCCGGAGCCACGAAAGCCCAGTGCCAGCGCGCCGTAAGCGATCTGCTGCCCACGCCGGACCGCGCGATCCCGGCAGGACGCCAGATCCGGCACCAATCCCAGATACCAGAACAGGATGGAAGAAATCACGTAGGTCAGGATGGCAAAGAAATCCCACAACAGCGGGCTGCGAAACTGCGGCCACAGCGTCATCGTGTTGGGGTAGGGGAACAGCCAGTAGAACAGCCACGGCCGGCCCAGGTGCAGGATCGGATAGATCGCGGCACAGGCAGCGGCGCACAAGGTCATGCCTTCCGCGATGCGGTTCAAGGCGGTGCGCCAGTCGACCCGGCAGAGATAGAACAAGGCGGAGATGAAGGTGCCGCCTGAGGCGATAGCGATCCACCAGACGTAGTTGATCAGCGCGAAGCCCCAAACCACCGGCCAGTCGATGCCCCAGATGCCGACCCCGTCGTAGAACAGCCACAGCACCGCCACGACACCCCACGCCAGCATCGCCGCAGACGGGATGAAAGCGATCCACCACCACGGCGCCGCGCCTCGGCGCAACGTGATGGCGCAGACCTTGTCGGTGATCGAGGATTCGGTTTCCCCTGCCGCGACAACCGGAAATGTCGGAGCCGCACCGCTCATGCCGTGAGCGCCTGGTTGCGGTTCAGGATGCGTGCCTCATAGGTGACCCGCGGGCGCGTGTTCTCCTCGGGAAGCAGCACGTAATCCAGCGGGCTTTGCTTGCGCTTCGCCACCTCGCTGTCCGGCGCATGCATGTCGCCGAACGTGAACGCCTGTGTGGGGCACGCGGCCTGGCAGGCAGTCACCGCCTGTTCCGGCACGCCATCGCGGTCGGCTGCGATGCGCGCCTCTGCGATGCGCTGGACACAGAAGGTGCACTTTTCCATCACACCGCGTCCGCGCACCGACACGTCGGGATTGCGCGAGATCGGCGGCCGCTGTTCCAGCTTTGCATAGGCGTGGTAGTTGAAGCGTCGTACTTTGTAAGGACAATTGTTGGAACAGAACCGCGTGCCGACACAGCGGTTGTAGACCATCAGGTTCAGGCCTTCCTGGTCGTGCACGGTGGCGCCCACTGGACACACGACCTCGCACGGCGCCTGCTCGCAGTGCATGCACAGAACCGGCTGCAGCAGCACGGTGGGTGCATCCTCGGGTCCGGCGAACTGCCGGTCGATGCGCAGCCAATGCATCTCCCGCTCACGCAGCACCTGGTCCTTGCCGACGACCGGGATGTTGTTCTCCGCCTGGCAGGCCACCACGCAGGCGTTGCAGCCGATGCACGCATTCAGGTCGATGCTCATGCCCCAAGCGACCGGTCCGCTTGGCTCGCGTGTATACAGCGCGCCGCCTTCTGCCTCTCCTTTCAGGAAGTCGGGTTGTGCCGCGAACGCTGCCAATGTGCCATGGCGCATGATGTCCGCCGGGACGGCGTCCAGCGGGTCGTGATGCTCGCTGCTGGCCAGCACCAACCGTTTTCCGGTGGGATGCAACGCCACAGCACCCGAAGCCGAACGCAACGGCGTCACGTCAACGCCGACGAAACTGCCGGTCTCGCCAGCCGCTCGGCGTCCGAAACCCAGCAGCGCCACCACGCAGTCATCCGCCTGCCCGGGCATTACCCACACCGGCAGTGCGACGTGGCGCTCGTCTGCGGTGACGCTGACCTCATCGCCGTTGTGTAAATTCAGCTTGCGGGCGATCGCGGGCGAGACCAGCAGCGGATTGTCCCACACCACCTTGGTCAGCGGCCGCGGCAGTTCCTGTAGCCAGGACAGATTGGCAAAGCGCCCGTCCCACAGATGGGGATCGGGGCGGATCAGCAGGTCCAGGCTGCGTGCCGGCCGCGGTGGAGGCCGCAGCGCCGCTACCGCGGAACGCAACCGGACATCCGCCGTCGCGCTGGCTGTCCCTGGAACGACGCCGCTCGCAAGCGCATCGTGCCACGCCGTAACCGCTCCCAACTGCTTCCACGTGTCGCGCACCATATCCAAGGCTGCCGGCGTAAATGGCTCGATGCAGGCGGACAGCAGCGCCGGCGCGGTACGGCCGCCGTAAAGCGGCATCGCCTGCGGCTGCAGAATGGTTGCGGTGCCGTCGAATGCACGCGCATCGCTCCAGGTCTCGAAATCGTGCAGGCGCGGGATGTTCCACGTCACGGCCTGTGCCGTTTCGTCGGGCATCGGTGTCAGTGCGATGCTGGTGCGCACATGCGGCAATGCCGCGGCAAATTCCGGGAAGCCATAGACGGCGTTCACGTCCAGGATCAGCATCGTCTCGATGCGTCCCGCTGCCATGTCGGACACCAGGGCCGCCATCGACTCCGCATGATCGACCGGCGCGTGCGCAACCGATTCAAGTACGTCGAACGTCGCACCGCGTGCGCCGAGTGCCTCGTTCATCGCATGCACCAGTGCGTGCGATTCGGCCGGCTGGTCGGGGCCGATATGGATCAATGTGTGCCCTGGATGCGCACGGAGATCGTCGATGATGTGTGGCAGCCATGGCGGAGGATCAGTTGGCGGAGCACCGTGCAACAACGCGCCGGCCAAGGCGGTCACAATGCCGTCCAGTTGCGCCGGTGTAGCAATGAAACGGTGATCCGCCCCAATGCCGGTCAATGTCGGCGTAGGCTCAACGGCATAGAGGCGGTTCATCCGGGTTCGTGTCGGATTGCGCCGCGACGCGAAGGCGCGCGCGAAGGCCAGATGCCCCGGCGCGGAACTCAGCAGATCGCTGTCGATCGCCAGGATCACGTCAGCACGATCCAGCTTCGGCACGCAGTCCACCGGCCGCCCGTACGCCAGCGCAGATCCCTGGCGTACAGCATCGCGCGATATCGGTTGCCATTGGTGCCACCGCGCGGCCGGATAGCGTGCCAGGACGCGATCGATCGCCGCCGCCAGTGTCGGCGACGTGACGGTTCCGGTCAGCAGCCGAAAGCCGGCCCCGTTGGTCTGCGCAAGACGCGTGCGCAGCGCGGCGAGCATCGTGTTCACCTGCTGCCACGCAACCGGGGTGCCGTTCTGCGTCGGTCCCTGGCTGCGGTCCGGATCGTAGAAATCCAGCACGGCGGCCTGACCAAGCGCGTCTGTCGCGCCAAGGCTGGCGGGATGCAGCGGATTGCCTTCCACCTTTGTCGGGCGGCCCATCATCTGTGTCACGACGATGCCGTTGGCATAGCCGTCGTGGACGTGCGCAGTCGCGTAATGGTCGGGTTCGCCCGGTACGATACCGGTCGGAGCGACAACGGCCGAGACCAGACGCCGGCTTGTATGACCAGGATCGCAGCCTTCCAGCCCACCGGTTGCCAGCGCCGCCGCCAGCAGCTTCAACGTGCGCCGCCGGTCCAGCGGATGCGCCAGTGCATCCGCCAGCGCCGGATGCTCACGCGCGATATCCGCGAGATCATCGGGAACGCCGAACCCCGGGCCTAGCGATGACATATCGAACAATCCGTCAGCGTCCGGCCGCCGATACGATAATGCTTCATCAAGGCGGCGGGGGACGGTGTGTCGGGCGTGCGATGCCACTCGGTATTGAAGATCGCGCTCTCCGGACGCAGTTGCGGCGCCGGATCGCGATGGCAGTCCAGGCAGAACTGCATCGTCAGCGACTTCGCCTTATAGGTCAGCGGCATCCGGTCCACCTGGCCGTGACAGCTTTCACAGCCCACCCCTTTGGCGATGTGGATGCTGTGATTGAAATAGACGTAGTCGGGCAAGTTGGTAACGCGTGCCCATTTGATCGGCTTGTGTTCCGCAAGGCTCTGTCGCACCGGCGCCAGCATCGCCGCACTGGTCCAGATCTGCGAATGGCAGGTCATGCAGGTCCAGGTAGGCGGTAGACTGGCATGTGCCGAAGTTTCCACCGTGGTGTGGCAGAACCGGCAGTCGATGCCGAGGCCGGCGACGTGATGCTGATGGCTGAACGGCACCGGCTGATCGACCGTCCAGCCGACACGTCGCGCGTAGTCCATACGCGGCCACAGCCACCACCAGGCGATTCCTCCACCAAACAGGCACGCGAACCCAATCAGCACCAGTTTCGCGACAAGGTTGGCGCTGGGACGGAAGATCGCTGCCATGCCGCGCCGCTAAACCTCTCACCGAACCGGGCTGTTGCCGCCGTAAACAGTGAAGCGGGCAGCGGGTTCCTGTCGGGCTTGTTAATTTTGTACCAGATTGTTCGCGCCATCGTGGATGGCTGACGACGTGGCCCGTGTACGCGCCGCAATCAAGGAAACGGTGCGGCGTTCCGGTCAGCCGCCGCCGGCGATCACGCTTGCGGCAGCCACAGGGTGACGGTTGTTCCTTGCCCGGGTGTGCTTTGGATCCGCAGACCGCCTTTCGATTGCTTTGCGAAGGCGCGCGCCATGGGAAGTCCTATCCCTGGACCTTGCCCTGCCGGCTTGGTCGTGAAGAACGGTTCCAGGGCGTGTTCCAGAATCGCGGCCTCCATGCCGCTGCCGGTATCTGTCAGATCCAGGCGCAGGTAGGTGCCGGCAGCCAATTCGGCCGGATGAGGCTGATCGTCAAAGACTATCTCTGGTTGGGCGGCAATGGTCAGCGTGCCGCCCTCCGGCATGGCGTCACGGGCGTTCACGGCCAGGCTGACCAGCACCGCCTCCAACTGCGATTTGTCGGCCAACAGCGATGGCGTGTCTTCCTCTGCCCTGATTTCCACGGAGATACTGGCGCCGAGTGTAGGCACAAGAATCTCGCGCAGAGCCCGCAGCAGTGGCACCGGCGCGACCGGCTCGGTTCGCAGCTCTCGCGGCCGGGCGAACGTCAGCAGGCGCCGGCTGATGGCGGCACCGCGTTCCGCGGAGGCGCCTGTCAGATACGCCAACTTGCGGACTTCCTCTGCGTTCTCGGCGCGCCGTTCAATCAGCGCCAACCCGCTGGTGATCGTCTGCAGCAGGTTGTTGAAGTCGTGTGAAATGCCGCCGGCAAGCTTGTCCAGCGCCTCCAACCGCAGCGCATGCATCAACTGCGTCTGCAGCAGCTCACGGGCGCCAATCTCCTTGGCCACGCGCGTCGCCAGGCGTGCGTTCCGGCGCTGCAGCGCCTCGGCTGTGTCGCGCCGCAGCCGTACCATTGTCAGCTTGGTCCTTACCCGTGCCAGCAG
>DATNEJ010000292.1:0-5887 GCA_035606775.1 Acetobacteraceae bacterium
AAACCATCCTGGTATCGGCTCGCGCCGGGCGCCGCATGATGGACGACGGACAACCGGGCGGCGGCGATCAACTGCCTGTGCACCGCCTCGACATGACCCGCCCACAGTGGTTCAGACGACTATGGCCCAACCTCTCATGAAGGCGGGCGAGATGCTCGCCGCACCGCCGCGACGCGAAGCGCCGCCGCCCCCGCCGTGCACCATGGTGATCTTTGGCGCGGGTGGGGACCTCACGAAGCGCCTGCTGGTGCCGGCGCTCTACAATCTGGCACGCACCGGACTCCTGCCCGCAGATTTCGCGCTGGTGGGCGTGGATTTGGCCGAAATGGACACGGCCGGCTGGCGGGCGAGCCTGCGGACGATGATGCAGGAATTCGTCGGCCGGTCGGGGGCCGAGGACCAGCTCAAAGCCATCGACGAGACCGTCTGGAACGGGTTCAGCGGGCGGATGTCGTATCTGCGCGGCGACCTGACGGACCAGGCAACCTATCGCGCCCTGGGCACGCACCTTGCGGAGGTCTCCGGCACCGCGGGAACGCAGGACAATTGCCTGTTCTATCTCGCGGTGGCGGATCGTTTCTTCGAGCCGGTGATCGATCAGCTCGGTTCGGCCGGGCTGTTGGACCAGCAGGCGCGGGACGGCAAGCCGGAGCACTGGCGCCGCGTGGTGATCGAAAAGCCGTTCGGACATGATCTCACATCCGCACAGGAACTGAACGCGCGGATTCTGCAGCGCCTGACTGAAGACCAGATCTACCGGATCGACCATTTCCTGGGGAAGGAAACGGTCCAGAACATCATGGCGCTGCGTTTCGCCAACGGCCTGTTCGAGCCGGTGTGGAACCGCGACCGGATCGACCACGTGCAGATCACGGTCGCGGAGACCGTCGGGGTCGAGCGGCGGGGGCGCTTCTACGAGAAAACCGGCGCGCTGCGGGACATGGTGCCGAACCATGTGTTCCAGCTTCTGGCGATGGTGGCGATGGAACCGCCTGCCGGGTTCGATGCACGATCGGTGCGCAGCCGCAAAGCCGATGTTTTCGCGGCGATGCGCAGTGTGACGGAACATGACGCGGTGCGCGGGCAATACGGTCCTGGCCCGAACGGCGCCGTTGCATATCGGCAGGAGCCCGACGTCGATCCGCGATCCAATACCGAGACGTTCGTTGCGATGCGGCTGGCGATCGACAACTGGCGCTGGGCGGGCGTGCCGTTCTACCTGCGCACCGGGAAGCACATGTCCGCGCGGTACACGGAGATTGCGATCCGCTTCAAGAAGGCCCCCTTCGCGCCGTTCGAGCAGACGGACGTGGAGACGCTGCCGGCCAACTGGCTCGTCCTGCACATCCAGCCCGATGAAGGCATCGCCTTGCAGTTTGAGGTCAAGCGGCCCGGCCCTGTTGTCGATCTTGCCGCTGTGCAGATGGAGTTCAAATACACCGACTGGTTCCCGCAGGAACCGAACATCGGCTACGAGACCCTGATCTATGACGCGATGACCGGCGATCAGACGCTGTTCAACCGCGCGGATATGGTCGAGGAAACCTGGCGGGTGGTGCAACCGCTGCTGGACGCGTGGCAGAACCAGGCAGCGGCGGATTTCCCCAATTACGCGTCGGGGCAAGACGGTCCGGCTGCAGCGAACGCCCTGCTGGAGCGCGACGACCGGCAGTGGCGCGCGGTCGGATTGAAGCGGTAGGTAAAGGCCTTCGCGTCGCCTGGACAGGCACGGATTTGCGTGGCCTGGATCGGCGCTGATTTGCATCACCTGGATCGGCGCGTGTTCACGTCGCCCGGACGGACGCGCATTCGCCTCGGCCCGACACGCGCGCGAGGGTTTGTGTGGCCGCGTGATTCACGTCTCCGGCGATCCCGCGTCGGATATGATCGCGTGAGTCAACGCCTCAGCCGGACACGCGCCTGGGCCGGGCGGCAAGGCCGACCGGCCAGAAGACGGGAGCGTGGCCCAGCCTATCGGTCAGGCGATCCAGGCAGCAGGACTCGGGTGACCGTTCGCTCGGGTGATCGCTTCATCGAATGCCGACAGCACTTGGCTGTGGCTCGAATTGTCGTTCATGCTCTCAATGTCGTTGAAGCCGCGATCCATCGCCACCGCCAGCAGCAGGGCATTGGCGGCGGTCTGCTGGCCATGCAGGTTCAACAGCCGAGCAGCACCCCGAAGAGCACCGACGGCGCAGCGCCGGCCGTCCCGGGTTTCATAGCGGCGCTGCACCCAGTCCTTGCGGTCGGCAATCAGGGCGCGCCCGATGGTCAGCACCTGCTTGGCAACCTCGTCCGGCAGGGCAGAGGGGGGCGGGCAATAGACACGTGCCCTGGGCGGAGCCTGCCAAGTGAACAGTGCCTTGGCGAATTGTGCCAGCCCCGACCAGCCACCAGTTTCCTTGGGGCCGATAAAACCGATTCCGTCAAACGGCATCGGAACCTCCTTCGTTGCGGGATCCCGGAGCCTAAACCGATCCTTGCATCAAGTGTTCGCCGATGACGATAAATTGGTTGCCTTCCGCTGTTTTTCTTACGCCAGCGGCAGCCGGATGATGAACCTGGCGCCAATGACTTTGCCCGCCGCGTCACGGCGATTCTCCGCCGAAATCCGGCCTTGCAACGCCTCGATGATCTGCCGGCTGATGGACAGGCCGAGGCCGGAATGCTGGCCGAAACTTTCGCTGCTCGGCCGCTCGGAGTAGAAGCGATCGAAGATATGTTCGAGGTTCGCCTCCGGGATGCCCGGGCCCTCGTCCTCGACGCTGAGTTCGGCGGCGTCGCCCACGCTGTGCGCGCGCATGATGATACGTCCGCGCGGCGGGCTGAAGGATTGTGCGTTGCCGATCAGGTTGCGCAGCACCTGGACCAGACGGTCCTCGACCGCCCATACCGAAAGGCCGCCGGCCGGCGCGACCAGTTCTAGCTTCGGATCGTCCTTCGTGTTGCGCGTCGCCTCATCAAGTTCCAGCAATGTGCGCAGGATCGGCATGAGGTCGGTTTTTGCCGCGCTGACACGCGATAACTCGGCGTCAAGCCGCGACGCATCGCTGACGTCGCTGATCAGCCTGTCAAGGCGCATGACGTCCTGGCCGATGATCGTCAGCAACTGCTTCTGGCGCGCGGGGTCCTCGATCCGCCGCAACGTCTCGATCGCGCTGCGGATCGAGGAAAGCGGGTTCTTGATCTCGTGCGCCACGTCGGCCGCGAAGCGTTCGATGGCATCCATGCGGGCCCAGAGGGCCGTGGCGGAATCCGAAAGGGCCCGTGCCAGCGCGCCGACCTCGTCATGGCGCGCAAGAAGGGCGACGGGGACGCTGCCGGTGCGCCCCTGCCCTTCGCGCATGTCGGCGGCGGCGCCGGCCAGCCGGAGGATTGGCCGCGCGATGGTCAGCGACAGGTACCAGGACAGCAGCACGGTGATCGCCAGCGCGAGGCCGAACAGACCCAGGATCGACATGCGCACCGAGAACAGGCTGGCATCCACTTCCCGGCCCTCGCGGGTCAGCAGGATGATGCCGACGGTGTGTTTGTCGCGCTCGACCGGTTCGGCGACCGTGATGAGCAGGCGGTTGTCGCGCGTCCGCCGGATATAGGGCGGCATTTCGCGGCTTTGCCCAGAGCTGCTGAGGCGCAGCTCCTCCTTGACGTTGGGTTGCCAGTCGGGGCCGCCGGCGCTTGCCGTCAGGTCCACCTGCGGTACCGGCCGGTTGTGCGGCAAGATCCCCAGCACCTTGTCGTAGAGCCAGCCAATGGTGCCGAGGATACGGCCCCGATCGACGGCCGGGGGCAGCGGCTCCGTGTTAATCGCGCCGCCCGGGCCTTCGCGCACCCGCGAATCGGCCAGGGTCGCGCCATCGGGCGCATAGAGCTTGGCTTCGGCGTCCGGGGTGGGTTCGGTCAGCCGCCGCAGCAGCGACGCGGCGATTTCCGGCACGATTTTCGGGTTGTCCGGATCGGTGGTACGGACCGCGCTTTCCCCCATCGCGCCGGCAAACACCTTGGCCTGCTCGCGCAACGCCCCGACCTGCGCCTCGAGCAGCCCGTTCTGGTACTGGTCCAGATAGAGCAGCGCCACGACCAGCAGCGCCAGCGGCAGCGCATTGACCAGCAGGATGCGCCGCAGGAGGGGCGACACCCATCGCTGCCGGAACCGCCGCGCCCGTTGGGCGGTGGATGGGGGAGCAAGGGCGGCGAGGGAGGTGCCGTCGGGCAATCAATGCTCCTTGTAGCGATAGCCTATGCCGTACAGCGTTTCGATGTGGTTGAAATCGTCGTCCACGGTACGGAACTTCTTGCGGATGCGCTTGACGTGACTGTCGATGGTCCGGTCATCGACATAGATGTTTTCCCCGTAAGCCGCGTCGATGAGCTGATCGCGGCTCTTTACCATGCCGGGACGCGCGGCCAGCGCCTTGACCAGAAGAAACTCCGTGACCGTGAGCTGGATGTCCTGGCTCCGCCACGTGCATTGGTGCTTGGTTTCGTCCAGCACCAGGTCGCCGCGCGACATGATGCCGCCCGGCGCGGCGCCGGAGCCTTCCGCCTTCCCCGCCTCATTGCGGCGGAGCAGCGCGCGGATACGCTCCAGCAGCAGGCGCTGGCTGAACGGCTTGGTGATGTAGTCGTCCGCGCCCAGCCGGAGACCCATCAGCTCATCCACTTCCTCGTCCTTAGAGGTCAGGAAGATGACGGGAATGGAGCTGCGCTGGCGCAGGCGCTGAAGCAGTTCCATGCCGTCCATCCGCGGCATCTTGATGTCCAGCACGGCGAGGTCCACCGGACGGGCGGTCAGGCCCTGGAGGGCGCTTTCGCCATCCGTGTAGGTGCGGACCTGGAAACCTTCCTGTTCCAAGGTCATGGAGACGCTGGTGAGGATGTTGCGATCGTCGTCGACCAGCGCGACGGTCTGTTTCATCGAGCTGTCCCTGGGGGCTACGGTCATGTGGGCGCTCCATCACGCGATGTGGGTCTGTCGCACATGATTGTGGCGCATTGCGGACGGGAGGTGAACAGATGATGGCAGAAGATCACGAGCCAGTGGGTTCGCCGCCGGTGGGTTCGCAGCCAGTCGCTTCACCGGCCGGGTCGGGCGGGCAGCCGCAAGCGGCGGATGGGGCGGTGACCTGGGAAGTGCGGAAACTGTTGCGCGCGGCGCGCGTCGCCACGCTGGCAACCGTCGCCGATGGCCAGCCCTTCGCCTCCCTGGTGACGCCGGCTTTCACGCCGGACCTCTGTCCCCTGCTGCTGCTGTCTTCATTGTCGGAGCATACACGGCACCTGCGCGCCGATCCGCGCTGCTCCCTGCTGGTGTGCGGGGCCGCGACGGGGCCGAATCCCCAGACGGCATCGCGGGTGACACTGACCGGCGTCGCCGAGGTGGTGGCGGATCCGGCGCTGAAGGCGCGCTTCCTCGCGGTGCATCCCTACGCGTCGCTGTATGCGGATTTCGGCGACTTCGCGGTGTGGCGGGTCCAGGTGCGTGGCGCGCTGTTCGTTGGCGGTTTCGCCCGGGCGGTACGGCTCCGCGCCTCCGCCCTGGCGCCGGATGCGGCCAGAGTGGCGGCGGTGGCGGAAGCCGAGGCCGCGATCCTGCAGCACTGCAATGACGACCATGCGGACGCGCTCGCAGCCATCGCAGCGGCGTCCGGTGCGGCCCCAGGCCCGTGGCGGATGGTTGTGGCCGACTCGGACGGCTTCGACCTGGCGGCCGACGAACGGGTCATCCGTATCCCGTGGACGGCGCCAGTCGGGTCAGCCGGTTCCATTCGGGATGAACTCGTGCGGATGACGCATGCAGCGCGCTCTGCGCAAGGCCGGTCATAACTGGCTTTTGAGCGTGATCGTCGGAGGCAGAATCGCCGGAGACGTGAATCACGCGATCAAA
>DATNEJ010000297.1:0-25069 GCA_035606775.1 Acetobacteraceae bacterium
GGGCTGCCGGTGTTCACCGGCGTGCAGACCTGCCAGCCCGGCTATGCCACGCCGCTCCACTGGCATCCCTACGTCGAGTGTCTGTTCGTGCTGGAAGGCACGCTTGAAGCCTGGCTGGAAGGCCAGGAGGCGACGCCCGCCCGCCTCGGGCCCGGCGATATGATCGCGCTCCCCGCCTGCACGCCGCATGTTTTTCGCAACGCTGGCGATACGACTTTGCGGATCGTCGGCATTCATGCCTCACCGACACGCATCGTCCACCGTCTGGAAAGCTGACCCCGGGCAACATCCCCTTGCACGGGGCGATGACATGACCAATTGGCAACACCAGCTTCATAAAATTTGTCACGGCTGTCGAAAATTGCCCCGCGAGGGGCAACGTTAAGACACAATTCATTGCCAACGTCACACACGCCAGAGACTACAACGCCTATCATCGAATGACGCCGACGGGGATGGTGAATGCCATGTGCATGACGACTATCAGCACGCTAACACTCACCGGCATGTTGCGGGACCCGCTCATCAAGCTGGTGATGCGCAGCGACGGCGTATCCGATGAAGACTTTTCCGCGCTGCTTTACCGCGTGAAGGACACGATGATCGCCCAGGGCCGTATGGACGGATGCCTGCCGCGACGTGCGCCGGAGCCGACGCGACCATTGGCTGCCGTCTGACAAAGCGGGATCAAAGCATTCGGTTCGCCCGCGCGACGATCGCCTCGAACAGAACCTGGCAGCCGGCCTCCGCTTCCTCCGGCAGGATGCTCTCCGCCTCATTGTGTGACAGCCCGTCCTTGCAGGGCGTGAAGATCATTGCCGTCGGGACGTGGCGCGCGACATACACCGCGTCATGGCCGGCGCCGGAAACGATCTCTCGCGCCGAATAGCCAAGCTTGGCCGCCCCCTGGCGCACCAGATCGACGCAGGCGGGATCGAACGGCTGGGCGGGAATGCGGAACAGCGTCGTCAGGTCCAACGCCACGCCGCAGGCCTGGGCAATGGCCCGCGCCTCGGTGGTGAAGGCCGTGTCGAGCCGGTCCACCTCAGCGGCGTCCGGGTGGCGGAACTCGACGGAAAACCGAACCTCACCCGGAATGACATTGCGGCTGTTCGGCAAGACGATCAGTTGCCCCACGGTGCCGCGTCCGTCCTCGCCGCGGCTGCGCATCAGGCGGTCCACCAGATCGATGATGCGGGCCGCGCAAACCAGGGCATCTTTGCGGGTGGAGGGCGGCGTCGTGCCCGCGTGGCTGTCCTGCCCGATCGTCACTGCGTCGTACCAGACCTGCGCCTGTGCGCCGGTGACGATGCCGATCTGCTTTTCCTCACGCTCCAGGATCGGTCCCTGTTCGATGTGCAGCTCGAAATACGCATCGGCGGGAAAGGCGGCGGCAGGTTCGGGGCCGCGATAGCCGATATCGTCCAGCGCGGCCTGCACCGTGACGCCTTCGGTGTCCGTCAGCGCATAGGCTTTGTCCTGCGTGTAGATGCCGGCCCACACGCCGGAGCCCATCAGGCTGTGGCCGAAGCGGCTGCCTTCCTCATCCGTCCAGTTCACCAGTTCCAGCGGCGCCTCGGTGGTAATGCCCAGATCGCGCAGGCTGCGCATCACCTCCAGCCCGCCCAGCACGCCCAGCGCGCCGTCGAACTTGCCGCCGCTGGGCTGGCTGTCCAGGTGGCTGCCGAACAGCACCGGCAGGCGGTTGGGGTCGCGGCCGGGCCGGCGCGCGAACATGTTGCCGATCGCATCCACGCGGACGGTCAGGCCCAGTGCCTCGCACTCGCCGCGGAAGCGGTCGCGGCCCCGTTTGTCGACATCGGTCAGGGTCAGGCGGCGGACGCCCCCTTTGGCCGTGGCGCCGATCTCGGCAAAGCCCATCAGGCTGTCCCAAAGCCGCTTGCCGTCGATGCGCTGATTGGTCTGGGAAGGCATGGCTGAGGCTCCGGTGCGAAATCGGCATGCTGTGCGGCACAGGCTGCCGCGCCGAACCGCATCTTGCCCGGGGGCGGGCTTCCTGCAAGCCTGCGCGCCATGAAGCTGCCCACTCTTCCCGCTTGGCTCCTGTGCCTGTTGCTGATCGGGTGCGCGCTGGTGGACCAGACGACCTTCGCTCCGTCATCCCAGGCGAAGACCGGAGTACATCCCGCTGCCACGGCGGTGGCGGCGCCGGCGGGGCCGCACGCGGGCGTGGAGGAGCGGCGACCGCTGGTAACGATCGGGTTTGCCGGCCCGCCGCCATCCTACCAGTCCCTGCTGCGCCAGGCGGTGCACGCGGCGGAAACGCGCGACCCGACCGTGCAGTACGACGTGATCGGACTGGCGAAGACGCCGGCCGACATGACCGCCGCCCAGGCGCACGCCGCGGAGGTGATGCGGGCGATCATGGCCGAACGGGTGTCGGCATCGCGGGTCCATCTGGGGCTGCGCACAGACGCGGGCATCGCGGGCAACGAGGTGCGTGTCTACGTCCGTTGAGAAGCCGGGCCGCCGCTTCATCGGGAGCCGCGCGGAGGGACTGGCCCTCGTGCTGTTCACCGCATGCAGTTGGGGGCTGACCTGGCCGCAATCCAAATACCTGCTGGGCATGCTGCCGCCGTTCACCATGCGGGCCGCCTGCGGTATCGCCGGGTGCGCCTTCGCCTTTGCCGTCGCCCTCGTCCGGCGGGAACGGCTGCGCCCGCCGCGGGACCAATGGCCCTGGCTGATTCTGTTCGCCATGCTGAACTACGGCGTGTTCATCGTGCTGACGACCCAGGCGCTGGTCTGGCTGAAAGCGTCGGAGGCGGTGGTCATCACCTACACGCTACCGATCTGGGCCTCGATCCTCGCCTGGCCGCTGCTGGGGGAGCGCCCGACCTGGCTCAAGGGCCTGGCACTGGTGCTGGGACTGGCCGGCGTGGCGCTGCTGGTCGATGCCGGCTCGATGGAGGCGCAATGGGAGAAGCTGCCCGGCGTGGCAATGAGCTTCGCCGCCGCCTGCCTGTTCGGCCTTGGCACCGTGCTGGCCAAGCGCAGCCCGCTCCGCCTTCCGCCCACCGCCAGCGTTGCCTGGCAGGCCACGCTCGGCACCGTTCCGGTGGCGGTTCTTTCGCTGTGGGAGCATCCGGTCTGGTCCTGTGTCACGCCTGCCGGCTGGGCGGCCATTACCTACATCTCCACGATCCCGCTGACCGTGGCGTATCTGGCCTGGTTCCGGGCCCTGCGGCTCGTGCCGGCGTCCACAGCCGCGACGACGGTTCTGGTTTCGCCGTTGGTCGGCGTCATCGGATCAGCGCTGATGTTGGGGGAGACACTTGGGCCGCGTCAGGTTGTGGCGTTGGCCATGACCCTGAGTGGGGTGGCGCTGGCGGCGCGCGGGTGAGCGGGCGCGGATCGCCAGAGCCGAACCAAGCGGGCAGAGTGAAGGCGCTGATCGACCGGACTCCCGCATGACCCTGCTTGCGTTTCTGCGCCATCTGGCTTTCGCCGGCGCGCTGGCCGTGTTTTCTGCACTGATCGTGCGGCTGATGATCAGTGCCCGGGTGATGGACGCGCCGGAGGCACGCAAGGCCCACGATCGCCCGATCCCCAAGGGCGGCGGCGTGGGCGTGGTGCTGTCCTTCCTGGTCGCCATCCTCGTACTCTACCGGTTCGCGGCGTTCGCTCGGCTGGCGGATCCCTATTTTCGCGGCGTGATCGAGGCGTCCATCGCGATCGCCGTTGTCGCCTTCCTGGACGATCTGTTCGATTGGCCGTTCATGGTGAAGCTGGCGACGCAGGTGCTGGCAGCGCTGGTGGCGGTGGCGAGCGGCCTCTATGTCGAGGATTTCCGGATACCGTTTGTGGGGCCGCTGGTTTTCGGCTGGATCGGCGTCCCGGCGACCCTGGTGTGGCTCCTGTTCACCACCAACGCGATGAACTTCATCGATGGCCTGAACGGCCTGGCGAGCGGCGTTGCGCTGATCGCGTCCTTGTTCCTGGCCTTCATCGCCCAGCAGCATGGCGGGTGGTTCGCCTATGCGGCCGCGGGGATCCTGGCATCCGGCCTGGCGGGCTTCTTGCCGTTCAACTTTCCGCGGGCGCGCATCTTCATGGGCGATGTCGGCAGCCAGTTCTGCGGCTTCATGCTGGCGGTTCTCGCGGTGGCGGCGAGTCGGTTCGACGGAGTGGAATTGTCGTTTCTGATCATGCCCATGCTGCTGTCGGGCGTGCTGTACGATGTGGCCTTCACCCTGGTTCGGCGCGCCTGGGACGGGGAGAAGCTGACCGATGCGCATCGCGGGCACCTGTACCAAGTGGCCCACCGGTCAGACGTGCCGGCGGTAGCGGTAACCCTGCTGCATTGGGCCTTCGCGGTATTCGGCGGGCTGGTCTGCCTGTGGTTCATCGCCGCCCCTTCCGTGCTGAAGCCATTCGTTCCGCTGGCGACACTGCCGCCGCAGATCGCCTGGACCATCTTCGTCGCTTCCCGCGCGCGCCGAGCGGCTTTGCTGCGCTGGGGTTAGGGCGCGGTCGTCGGAGGCGGAATCGCCGGATACGCGATCCACGTGCGCAGGCGAGCGGTCCAGGTCCGGCTTAGGAAAGCCTTGCGTGACCGGTGCTGACTCGGGCTACGATCCAGGCAGTCTTGGCAGTTTGACGAAAAACAGAATGAAGCACTGACGGAGGACGGCCATGAACGCCCCGGTGAGCGCGGATGCACGCAGCCACGCCTACTCCCTGCCGCTCGACGCCATCGATGTGAGCGACCCGCAACTCTATCACGACGACACATGGTACCCGTATTTCGAGCGGCTGCGCCGGGAAGACCCGGTGCACTACACGCCGCAAAGCCCGTACGGACCGTACTGGGCGGTGACGAAATACAAGGACATCGTCAAGGTGGAGGTGAACCATAAGGTATTCTCCTCCTCCGACGAGGTCGGCGGCATCATGATCAACGATGCGCCGAAGGGCATGGAGCGGACCAGCTTTATCCGCATGGACCCGCCCGAGCACGATGAGCAGCGCAAGGAAGTGAGCTCCACGGTCAATCCGGTGACGCTCGCCAAGATGGAAGACTTGATCCGTACCCGCACCAACATGATCCTGGACGGACTGCCGCGCGGGGAAACATTCAACTGGGTGGAGCGGGTGTCGATCGAGCTGACCTCGATGATGCTGGCGACCCTGTTCGACTATCCGATCGATCAGAAGCGCAAGCTGATCCGCTGGTCGGATACGTTCATCTGCGACGTCAACGCGCCCGACGCGCCGGTCCATTCGGAAGAAGAACGCTTCGCCGAACAGGTGCGGTTCGCCGAACACATGAATGAAATCTGGGAGGACAGGGCGAAGAAGCCGAAAAGCTTCGACGTGATCTCCATCCTCGCGCACGGCGAGGCCACGAAGCGCATGACGCTGCGCCAGCGCATGGGCATCCTTATTCTGTTCCTGGTGGGCGGCAACGACACCACGCGCAATTCGATGTCCGGTGGCTTGTGGGGGCTGAGCCAGCACCCGGAGGAATTTGCCAAGCTCCGCGCCAACCCCGACCTGGTCACCAGCCTGGTGCCGGAGATCGTCCGCTGGCAGACGCCTGTGATCCACATGCGCCGCACCGCGCTGGAAGACGCGGAAGTAGGCGGCAAGATGATCCGTAAAGGCGACAAGGTGGTGGTGTGGTATGTCTCGGGGAACCGCGATGACACTGCAATCGAGAATCCCGACCGGTTCATCGTCGATCGACGCCGCCCGAGGGAGCATATGTCGTTCGGATTCGGCATCCATCGCTGCCTGGGTAACCGGCTCGCGGAGATGCAATTGCGGATCCTGTGGGAGGAAGTCCTGCGCCGCGACCTGCAGATCGAGGTGCTAGACAAGCCGGTCTATGCGTACTCGAACTTCCTGCGCGCGATGCGATCGATCCCGGTGCGGATCGCGGCCTGAGTCCGCACTCAATCGGGGCAAGGCGCGGCGCGCGTCCTTACTCCAGCTCGTTCACCGGGAACGGCGCCGCCAACTCGATCACGCGGGCGGCGCGCAGCACCAGGTCGTCGCGGAACTGCGCTGCGGCGATCTGCACGGAATTCGGCAGCCCATCCGCGCGCAGCCCCATCGGCACGGTGATCGCCGGCTGACGGGTGATGTTGAAGGTGAACGTCCACGGCGCCCAGGCCGTCCACAGCGCCCGCACGGGGTCCACGGTCGGTGCGTCCGCCAGCGGCGGGCCGGCCGGAACGGTCGGGCACAGCACCAGATCGAAGCGCTGATGCAGCCGAGCCATGGCGTGGCCCGCGGCGGCGCGCGTCGCCTCGGCGTCCATGAACTCGATCGCCGACATGCCGCCAAGCGAAGCGGCGACCTCGCGGATGCCGGGGTCGAGCAGGCCGCGTAACTGCTCCGGCAACGAGGCTGCCAGACGAGCGAGCGAGGCACCCCAGACCCGGCCGAACACCGCGCTGGTATCGGGCAGGCCCGCATCCGCTTCCTCCACCGAGGCGCCCGCTTCGGCCAGCAGGGCGGCGGCGCGCTCCACCGCGCCCGCGCCGTCCGCGTCCACCGGCGCGTCGAAGCCCGGTCGGCGCAGCACGGCGACAGAAAGCCCTGCGACCCCGTCCTCGATCCCATCCCGCCAATCGCGCCCGTCATCGGGCAGGCAGAACGGATCGCGCAGGTCATAGCGCGCCATGGCCGAGAGCATCAGCGCCGCGTCGCGTACCGTGCGGGTCATCGGGCCGGCGCAGGAGACAGAGGCGAAGGCGCTCGCCGGCCATTGCGGAATGCGGCCATAGGTCGGCTTCAGGCCCACCAGCCCGCACCAAGCGGCGGGAATGCGCACCGAGCCGCCCGCGTCCGTGCCGATATGCAGCGGACCGAATCCCGCCCCGCCTGCCGCGCCGGCACCGGAGGAGGAACCACCGGTGGTGTAGGCTGGGTTCCACGGGTTGCGGGTGGTGCCGTGCAGCGGGCAGTCGCCGGGTGACTTCCAACCGAACTCGGTGGTGGTCGTCTTGCCCAGGATCACCGCGCCGGCAGCCTTGAGCCCCGCGACCATCGGTGCATCGTCGGCCACCGGGGCTGGGTCGGTGGTCCGGCTGCCACGCCGGGTGGGAAAGCCGGCCAGGTCGACCAGGTCCTTCACCGTGCACGGCACGCCGTCCAGTGGCCCCAGCGGGCGGCCGGCGCGCCATCGGCCGGCACTCTCTCCCGCGGCCTCCAGCGCACGCGGGTTCAGCACGGCGAAGGCATTCAGGCCGGGATTGAGACGCGCCACCCGCTCCGTCACAGCCTGCAGCACATCGGCCGGACTGAGGATACGGCGGGCGTAGAGCGCCAGCATGTCTTCTGCACTCAGCAAGGCTGGGTCGGTTGTGGGCATCGGCCTCTTTCCCAAACGCGGTGAGGGCGCCCATCATCGCGGGCCAGACCAGCGGAGGGAACCCACAATGAGCGGCAGCGGCACGCATCCGGACGGCGAACCCTGGCAATGGCCGGAAGCGACGTGGCGGCGAATCGTCGACCGGGCGCGGGCAGGGCGCAGCCTGAAACCGAGAACATGGCCCAACGGCGCCCGCTGCGCGGTGGCGATCAGCTTCGACGCCGACCACGAGACAATTCCGCTGCGCGACAACGACGAAAGCCCGATGCGCATCAGCCAGGGGCAGTATGGCGCCCGCCAGGCAACGCCGCGCATCCGCCGGCTGCTGGAGCGCGAGTCCGTGCCGGCAACCTTCTTCTATCCCGCCGTCTCCGCGCTGCTGCATCCCGAGGAGGTGCGCGCCGTCGCCGGCGACGGGCACGAGATCGGCATCCACTCCTGGATCCACGAAGTGAACACCAGCCTGACGCGCGAAGCCGAACGCGAACTGACCTTGCGGGCGCGCGAGACATTGGCGCGTATCGCCGGAAAGGAACCGGTCGGCATGCGCACCGCAAGCTGGGACTTTTCGGTCAATACGCTCGACATCATCCGTGAGATGAAGCTGCTGTACGACAGCTCCCTGATGGCGGATGACGATCCGTATGAGCTGATCGATCAGGGAGAGCCGACCGGGATCGTCGAACTGCCGCCGGAATGGATCCGCGACGATGCGGTGTATTTCAACATGCTGCGCTTTTCCGGCCTGCGGCCTTATACGCCGCCGTCCGCGGTGGAGGAGATCTTTACCGCCGAGTTCGGCGGCGCGTGGGAGGAAAGCGGGTTATTCCTGCTGACCATGCATCCGCACATCACCGGCCATCGCTCACGGCTGCCGCTGCTGGAGCGGCTGATCCATCACATGAAGGCCAAGGGCGGGTGCTGGTTCGCGACTCACGCGCAGATCGCTGCCTGGTGCCGCGACAACGCCTGGCCGCATCGGGCCTGACCGTATTGGGCCTGCGCGCGCACCCGCCATTGCGCTTGCCGGCACGGATTGCGACGCTGCCGGCAACGGGCGGCAGGCCGCAGGGGAGGAAGCATGAAGATCGATTTCACGGGCAAACGGGCAGTGATCTGCGGCGGCAGCCGCGGCATCGGCCGTTCCATTGCGCTGGTCTTTGCATCGTGCGGCGCCGCGGTGTCCATCTGCGCACGCGGCGCCGAGGCGCTGGAGCGGACACGGGCCGAACTGGCGGCGCATGGCGGCAAGGCGCACGCGGCCTCGGCCGACCTCGGCGACGCTGCGGCAATCCGCACCTACATCGCCGACGCGGCGGCCACGCTGGGCGGCATCGACGTACTGGTGAACAATGCCTCGGCCTTCGGCAACGCGGATGACGAGGCAGGCTGGATGTCCAGCATGGCGATCGACATGATGGCCATCGTGCATGCCACGCAGGCGGCGCTGCCCTTCCTGAAGGAAGTTAAAGGCAGCGTCATCAACACCTCCTCCATCTCCGCGCTGCGCAGTGCCGCTCGGCAGCCGCCTTACGGGGCGATCAAGGCGGCGGTGATCCACTACACGGCTACGCAGGCGGCGCTTTATGCGCGCGACGGCATCCGGGTGAACGGCATCGCACCTGGTTCCATCGAGTTTCCGGGTGGCGTGTGGGACCGGCGCAAGACCGAGGCCCCGAAGCTCTACAACGCGGTGCTGAACTCGATCCCATTCGGGCGGCTAGGGCATCCGGAAGAGATCGCCAATGTGGCGTTGTTTCTGGCGTCGCCGCTGGCGTCCTGGGTCACCGGCCAGACGATCGTGGTGGATGGGGGGCAGCTTCTGTAGGGTAACGAAGGGTCACGGCGCTTAACCTCGGGGGTTGCGCGGCCGAGCATACCGACGACAGGCAGACGTGAAGCATGCGCCGCCACATGAGCGACATCCGTTGCCTTCAGCAAGCCTGCCGCTCACGGTGATCGCCGGGGCATTGGGTCGTATCCACATCCCGAGTGCCGACGAACATTGTTGCGTCTCTTGTATCGATCGTGAGGCTCCGGGCGCAAATTGCATCCTGTCGGCGCTTCGGATGCCAAAGCTGTCGCGATTGGCGCACTTGTGGACGACGCCGCAGACCTCAAACAGACCCATGGTGTTTGAGCCTTCGGTCGCAATCTTCGATGCCTGCATTCTCTACCATTCCATCTTAGGAACATCGTCATGCAAGCGGCCGTCGACCGCCTGGTCGAGGCACGGTGGACAAATCACATCCACGAGGAATGGATCCGAAATCTCTCAGCCAACAACCCGACCATTTCAATCGAGCGCCTGGAGCGTACGCGGCAATTGATGAACGATGTGCTGCCGGCGGCGACCATTGACGGATATGAAGACCATATCTCGGCGCTGAATCTTCCAGATCCGAACGATCGCCATGTCGTCGCGGCTGGGATCGCGGCCGGCGCGCCCGTTATCCTAACCTGGAATCTACGTGATTTCCCTGCGATAGAACTAAAGAAACACAACTTGCGCAGGCAGACACCCGACGATTTCCTTGCCGGCCTCTACGATAAAGCGCCGGACCTGATCGTTGACTCTCTGGCGAATGCCCGGCGCAATCTGAACAGGACGCGTGTGTCGGCACCCACGTTTATCGACATTCTTGATAACCTGAAACTTGGCCGGCTTGCGAAGCGCATGCGAAACCATGTGACTGATCTCTAACTCCGGCCAGCCACGACTTCCTCGGCCAGGCTGTTATCGACGCAGCTCTCGAACGGGATAAGCTGCCCCAGCGCGCCGCCCGACTGCATCGCCGCCGCGAGCCGGTCGAACCCCTCGCGGCGCAGCACGGGATCGGGCGCGTACAGGCCCAGCCCACGATACCGATCGAGCGCGGCCGCGGCGATCTCTCGTGGTATCGCAGGGAAGAACGGTGCAAGCGCGCGTGCGATCTCATCGCCATCCGTGGTGGCGATCCATCGCAATGTCCGGTGCATGGCATGCACCATCGCCAACAGTTCCGTTCGGCGGGCCGCGAGGACCGGGCGCCGCGTGACCAGTGTCGTGTAGGCCGTCAGCCCGCGGTCGGCGGCGGCATACCAAAGATGACCGGCGCCCGAGGCCAGCAGTTCTTCCGCGTAGGGTTGGAAGAGTTGCACGGCATCCAGCACCCCGTCGCGCAGGGCAGCGGCATTTTCCGCCATGGTTGGCCCGCTGATCCGGTTCAGCGATGCCGGATCGACGCCGGCACGACGAAGATCGTCCTGCAGGCAGAGCCACGGTGTCGGCACCTCCGCCACTGACGCGAAGCGGACGCCAGCCAGATCCGCCGGCGTGAACGCGGGGCGCGGTTCCCGCCCGATGACAAAGAACGGATCGCGCGCCACCACGTCGCAGAAACACACCACATCGCTGCCAGCGTCGGCAGCGTGGGTCAGCATCACCCGCAGCGGCCCGCCCCACATCGCATCGATCCGCCCCGCGCGCAGATCGGCCGCGGTCGCCGCGGGGCTCGGCGAGTTGCGCAGCACAACCTCCACGCCCTCGGTCGTATAGGCACCGGTCGCATGCGCGGCATAGAATGGCGCGTAGAACAGGGCGCGGAAGTTCTCGGAAAGGGTGATCATCGCGGCATCCCCTGCTGACGCATGCGTGCAGGATGCGCCCGGGGAACCCGAAGCGAAAGAGGGGAAGCAGCATGCGAATTGCACTGATCGGCGTCTCTCACTGGCATACGCCGTTCTATCTGGACCCGCTGCAGGCGATGCGGGACGTCACGGTGATTGGCGTCAGCGATCCCGATCCGACCCGCGCTGAACCGCTCGCCGCGCAGGCAGGATGCAAGGTGTTCACGGACTATCGGGAGATGTGCGCAAGCCTGCAGCCGGATTTCGTCTTCGCCCTGGGCCGGCATTGCGACATGGCGGAGGCAGCGCGCTTCCTGATCGACAGCCGTATCCCCTTCGCCATGGAAAAGCCGTGCGCGATCAATGCGGCCGAGGCGCAAGATATTGCCGACCGCGCCGCCGCGGCCGGCGTGTTCGCCGCGGTGCCCTATGTGTTCCGCTACTGCCCGCTGATCGAGACGATCCGGGAGGTCGCGGCCGGCGAGGCGCTGCAATACCTGATGTTCAAGTTTATCGGCGGCATGGTGGACCGGTACCACCAGCAACGGGTCGAATGGGTGATCGACCGTGCGACATCGGGCGGCGGACCGCTGCTCAACCTCGGCGTGCATTTCACCGATCTGTGCCGTGTACTGCTGAATGGCGCCGACCTGACGGTGACATGCGCACTGATGTCCAACCGCGCCGCAAAGCTGAACATCGAGGATCATGCCGTCGTGCTGATGCAGGGCGGCGGCGCGACCTGCATGGTGGAGACGGGCTACCTGTATCCGGCGCCCAACTCGGTGTTCGACATGCACTACAGCATCCGCACCGAGCGGCATTATTTCGCCGCGCGCGACAACAGCACACTGGAGATCGTGACCAATGACCGGCAGCGCACCACGCGGGCGATGAAACTGACCAACGTATTCTTCTATCCGACCTTCGTGCACGACACGCTCCGGCGGCTGCAGGAGGGCCGGAAGCCGATCGCGGACCTGACGGACAACGCCGCGGCCGTGGCACTGGTAGAGGCAGCCTACGCCGCCTCCCCAGTGTGACCGGCGCACCGGGGGAGCAGAGCGGTCCCGCCGAACTCCCTGCTTTTGCTTGCGAACGCGGCGTCCGGGCGGCGTCAGGAGAGGTTCCCGGGCGCGGTTATCCCCCGTTGCCAGCAACCGGGGCGGGTCCTACGCTGGACCGATGGCGCTACCTGCCGCATCGGCGGCAGGTGGATGGAAGAACGCAACCCAGTAGAGGGGACGGAGCAAGATGAAGGTCGGTGACGCAATCGCGGAGATCATGAAGCGGGAGGGGATCGAGATCCTCTGCGGCTACCCGGTCAACCATCTGCTGGAATTCGCCGCCAAGGCCGATATCCGCCCGATCATTGTCCGCCAGGAACGGATCGGCCTGCACATGGCGGACGCGATCTCCCGCGTCACCTCCGGCAAGAAGATCGGCGCCTTCTGCATGCAGCACGGTCCGGGCACGGAAAACGCCTATGGCGGCGTCGCCCAGGCCTATTCCGAATCCATTCCGATGCTGGTGCTGCCGCAGGGCTATCCGCGCCGCATCGCCAATATCGACCCGAACTACAGCGCCGTGCGGGAGATGCGCGGTATTTCGAAGTCGGCGGAACCGGTGATCATGCCGGCCGAGGTCTCCAACATCATGCGGCGCGCGTTCAGCAACATCCGCAACGGCCGCAGCGGCCCGGCTATCGTCGAAATCCCCACCGATATCTGGAACGAGGAGATCGGCGACCTGGACTACACGCCGGTCGGCACGCACCGCTACGGACCCGATCCGGCGGACGTCCGCAAGGCCGCGGCGGCGATCCTCGCGGCGAAGCGGCCGGTGATCTATGCCGGCACCGGCGTTCACTGGTCGGAGGCATGGGCGCAACTGCGCACTTTCGCCGAACTGCTGGGCGCGCCCGTGACCACCAGCCTCGGCGGCAAGAGCGCCTTCCCGGAAAATCATCCGCTCTCCCTCGGCTCCGGCGGCAACGCCGTGCCGGGGCCGGTGCATCATTTCGTCAGCAAGGCCGATCTGATCATCGGCATCGGCTGCTCCTTCACCGAGACGAATTTCGGCATCAAGTTCCCGAAGGGAAAGAAATTCGTCCACGCCACCTTGGACCCGAACCACCTCAACAAGGATGTGGTGAGCGCCGTCGGGCTGGTCGGCGATGCGCAACTGACCCTGGAAGCGCTGACCGGCGAGTTGCGGCAGAGCATCAAGTCCAACCGCGATCCGGCCGACGTGGTGAAAGAGATTACCGCCGTGCGTGAGGAATGGATGGCGCAATGGCGGCCGCTGTTGAATTCCAACGAAGCGCCGCTCAGCCCCTACCGGGTGATCTGGGAGTTGATGAACACGGTGGACGGCAAGAACACCATCATCACGCACGACGCGGGCAGCCCGCGCGACCAGATTTCGCCGTTCTGGGTCTCGACCGAGCCGCTTTCCTATATCGGCTGGGGCAAGACCACGCAGCTTGGCATGGGCCTCGGCCTGGCGATGGGTGCCAAGCTGGCGAAGCCGGACAAGCTCTGCATCAACCTGTGGGGTGACGCCGCGATCGGCTTCACCGGCATGGACTTCGAGACCGCGGTGCGGGAGCGGATTCCGATCCTGTCAATCCTTCTCAACAACTTCTCGATGGCGATCGAGCTGAAGGTGATGCCGATCTCTACCGACAAGTACCGCTCGACCGACATTTCCGGCAATTATGCGGACATGGCGAAGGCGTTCGGCGGCTACGGGGAACGGGTCACCGATCCGGGACAGATCAAGGCCGCCATCCAGCGTGGTATCGAGCAGACCAAGGCGGGCAAGCCGGCACTGCTCGAATTCATCACCGCGAAGGAAACGCGGGTGTCGAAGTTCTGAGGCTTCGTGCGGCGGCCGGCACGGGCTGGCCGCCGCGCACCCCCAGACGCTTTCCGACCGCAGGGGCCGAATCGGGCAACCGGCGCGGTCCGTAACCCAAGGAGCATTCCAACCACCATGGCGACGGTTTCCATTCGTGACGTGCGCAAGCGCTTCGGGTCAACCGAGGTTCTGCACGGCGTCAGCGTCGAGATCAGCGACGCCGAATTCGTCATTCTGGTTGGCCCATCCGGCTGCGGGAAATCCACGCTGCTGCGCATGATCGCCGGGCTGGAAAACATCAGCCAGGGCGAAATCGCCATCGGCGGCCGTGTGGTGAACAATGTCGCGCCGAAAGAGCGCGATATCGCCATGGTGTTCCAGAACTACGCGCTGTACCCGCATATGACGGTGCGCGACAACATGGCGTTCGCGCTGTCCCTGGCGAGCGCGCCGAAAGCCCTGATCGATGAAAAGGTGGCGCGGGCCGCGCAGATTTTGGGACTCACGCAGTATCTGAGCCGCTATCCCCGGCAGTTGTCGGGCGGCCAGCGCCAGCGCGTGGCGATGGGGCGGGCGATCGTCCGCGACCCGCAGGTCTTCCTGTTCGATGAGCCGCTGTCCAACCTGGACGCCAAGCTACGCGTGCAGATGCGCGCGGAAATCAAGGAACTGCACCAGCGCCTGGCGACGACGACCGTGTATGTCACGCACGACCAGATTGAGGCGATGACGATGGCCGACAAGATCGTCGTGATGAACAGCGGCAATGTCGAGCAGATCGGCGCGCCGCTCGAACTCTACGACAATCCGGCCAATCTATTCGTGGCCGGTTTTATCGGCTCGCCGGCGATGAATTTCCTCAAGGGGAAAGTGCACGGCGGCCGGTTCATGTCCGATGGGGGAACCGCGCTGCCGCTGCCCAAGAGCGGCAACGGCGCCGACGGCCGAGCAGTGGTGTATGGGGTGAGGCCGGAGCATTTCGCGCTGAGCGGGGAAGGCTTGCCGGCCACGGTGCATGTCATCGAACCGACCGGCTCGGAAACGCAGGTGATGGCGGAGTTTGCCGGCACGCCGATCATCGCTGCCTTCCGGGAGCGGGTCGCCGCGCGACCGGGCGAAACCATCCGCATCGCGCCGGATCCGGCGCTGGTACATCTGTTCGATGCGGCAACCGGCCAACGGGTCGCGGCGTGACCTGATCGCGCTCTTTACGGAACCGCACCCAGGGGGAATAGTCCTCATCCAAGGGCCCACCGGCTGCCGGTCGCCGGCGGGTTCAAGGAGGTGACCGGCAAGGGAGAGGCCAACAAATGTCCATTACGCGACGCGATTCGCTGGTGCTTGGTACTGCGGCGCTTGGCGCCACATCACTTCCGATCCTGGGCGCACGCGCCGCGGTGGACGATGTACCGACTGCCAATGTCAAGGAGCCGGAGTACAAGCTGGAGAAAGGCGCGGAATTGCGCGTGATGCGTCCGGCGAAGTTCATCGATCCGGACGAGGTCTTCTGGCGCGAGAACACCAAGAAATTCACCGACAAGACCGGGATCCCGGTGCGCGTCGATTTCGTGAGCTGGGAAGACGTGCGGCCGCAGACCGCGGTGGTGGCGAATACCGGCGCCGGCCCGGACATCGTCGTGGGCTTCAGCTCCGATCCGCAGATCTACGCGTCCAAGATCGCGGACATGAGCGACCTCGCTGCCTATCTCGGTGCGAAATATGGCGGCTGGTATCCGCTGGCGGAAATTTATGGCCGCAAATGGGGCACCAAGCAGTGGATCTCCATCCCCGTAGGCGGCGGCACCGGTCCCACTGTGTATCGCAAGTCGTGGGTCAAGGAGGCGGGTTATGACCGCATCCCCGATGACCTGGAAGGCTTCCTCACCCTCTGCCAGAAGCTCAAAAAGAACGGCCATCCCGCCGGCTTCTCCCTCGGCCACGCGCTCGGCGATGCCAACGGTTATGCCTCCTGGCTGCTGTGGGCCCACAACGCGTACCTGGTCGATGAGCATGGCAAGATCGCGCTCAACTCCAAGGAGACGATCGCCGCGCTGAAATATGCCACGGAACTGCAGAAGACGCTGATCCCCGGCACGCTGTCCTGGAACGATTCAGGCAACAACAAAGCCTACGCCGCCGGCGAAATCGGCCTGACGTTCAATGGCGTATCGATCTACTATGTGCTGACCCATTCGCCCGACAAGGCGTTGAATGCAATCGGCGCTGATACCGCCCACCAGACCATCGTGAAGGGTCTGGCACCTCAGCCACCGATCCTGGCGACGCCGCTGAATGCGATGATCTTCAAGCACACCAAGTACCCCAACGCGGCTAAGGACTACATCCGCTTCATGATGGAAAAGGATCAGTACGGCCCGTGGCTTTCGAACTGCCTCGGCTACTGGTCGCAGCCGCTCCGCGCATACGGCAAGATGAAGTTCTGGACGGAGGACCCGCAGCTCCTGCCATTCGCGAGCGCAATGGATACGTCGTACTACGATGGCTACAAGGGACCGGTGACGCCCGCGTCCTCGGCCGTGACGGCGAACTATACGATCGTGGACATGTTCGCATCCGTGGTGACCGGCAATGCCACGCCGGAAGCGGCGGCCAAGCGGGCGGCTCAGCAGGCTGAGCGGTACTACAAGAAGGGCTGAACTGGCGGTGAGGAGGCTTCAGGCCGCCTCACCCGACTGCCTCCCCCCAATCGCCTCCCTTGGGTGCGGCACATCACGTCTGCTCAATTGACAGGGCCTCACTGCTTGTTCGGGGCGCATCCCAGGGCTACGGATGCCCGCCTCCGCACGTGTGACGCCTTGTCATGACGATGTGCGGAAAAGGGAGAATTGAATGATACGCCTGACACGACGCGAGTCTTTGGCACTCGGGGCCGCAACCTTCGGAGCAGGGGTTGCCGGTGTCCCGCTGATCGGGGCGAGGGCCGCCGATCTGGACGTGCCGACCGCGGATGTGAAGCCGCCTGTCTTCAAGATCGAGACGGGCGCCAAGCTGCGCGTGCTGCGCCCGGCCAAATTCGTCGAGCCGGATGAGCGGCTGTTCCGGGAGAACACCAAGAAGTTCACCGACCAGACGGGCGTCCCGGTGCGCGTCGATTTCGTAAGCTGGGAAGACCTCCGCCCGCAGACCGCGGTGGCTGGCAATACCGGTGCCGGCCCTGACATCATCGTGGGATTCGGCTCCGATCCTCAGATCTATGCCGACAAGCTGATCCCGATGAACGACCTCGCCGACTATCTCGGGGCGAAATATGGCGGCTGGCATGAACTGGCGCTGATCTACTCCCGCCGGCGCAGCAACAAGGAGTGGCTGGCCATTCCACTCGGCGGCAGCGGCGGCGCCTCGGTGTATCGCTCATCGTGGCTGAAGGAGGCCGGCTACGACAGCATCCCGAACGACCATGCCGGGTTCCTGGCGATGTGCACGAAGCTCAAGCAGAGCAAGCATCCGGTCGGATTTGCCTTGGGCCATGCCGTGGGCGACGGCAACGGCTTCGCGAACTGGCTGCTCTGGTCCTTTAACGCGTCCCTGACGGACGAGGCGGGCAAGGTCAGCCTGGACAGCAAGGCGACGATCGACGCGCTGAACTATAGCCGGGAACTGTATCCGCAGATGATCAGCGGCACGCTGTCCTGGAATGACGCCAGCAATAACAAGGCGTTCGCGGCCGGCGACATCAGCCTGACCTTCAACGGCGTGTCGATTTACTACGTGGCGAAGAATTCGCCGGACCCCAGGCTGCAGGAAATTGCCAAGGATATCAATCACCAACGGGCACCGTTCGGTCTGGCTGGGCGCCCGCCGCAGTCGGCGCTGGTGGTCAACGCAATGACCTTCAAGCACACCAAATACCCCAACGCCGCCAAGGAGTACCTGCGCTTCATGATGGAAGCACCGCAGTACGCCCCCTGGCTGGCGGGCTGTCTGGGCTACTGGTCGAATTCGCTGAAGGCCTATGGCGAGATGGCGTTCTGGAATAACGACCCCAAGCTCAAGCCGTATGTGGCCACGATGGATACGCCATACTATGATGGGTACAAGGGGCCGATCTCGTCAGGCTCTTCGGCCGTCGCGGCGAACTATACGCTGGTGGACATGTTTGCCTCGGTGGCGACCGGCAATGCGACACCGGCAGGGGCGGTGAAGCAGGCGGCCCGTCAGGCTGCGCGTTATCTGAAGGCCTGACGCACAACTCGGGAGCGAAGCGCGATCATGGACGCGACAGTCGATACCAGTCTGAGATTCGTTCCCCGCCAGGACGGCCGGCTGAGCAAGCTGTTCGACTCGAAGCCGTTCCTGGTCGCGCTCTGCATGCTGCCTACCGCCGGCCTGCTGTTGATTTTCCTGACCTACCCGCTCGGGTTGGGCATATGGCTGTCCTTTACCGACACGACGATCGGCCAGAAGGGCGAGTTCATCGGGCTGGAGAATTTCGTCTCGCTGTTCCACGATCCGGTGTTCTGGACCGCGGTGTTCTTCACGATCTTCTACACAGCCGTGGCGACAGTGGGAAAATTCCTGCTGGGGCTGTGGCTTGCCATGCTGCTGAACCACCACATCCCGTTCAAGGCGTTCATCCGCGCGATCGTGTTGCTGCCCTGGATCGTGCCGACCGTGCTGTCATCGATCGCCTGGTGGTGGATCTACGATCCGCAGTTCTCCATCATCTCCTACGTCATGGTGAATGTGCTGCACATCAGCAACCATTACTATGACTTCCTTGGCACCCCGTGGGCGGCACGCGGGTCTTTGATCGTTGCCAATATCTGGCGCGGCATTCCGTTCGTGGCGATCACCTTGCTGGCCGGGCTGCAGACGATTTCTCCGTCGCTCTATGAGGCAGCGCTGCTGGACGGGGCCAGCGGATGGCAGAAATTCCGCCGCATCACGGTGCCGCTGCTGATGCCCATCCTGTCCGTGGCACTGACCCTGTCCGTGCTGTTCACCTTCTCGGACTTCCAGCTTGTCTATGCCATCACCCGCGGCGGGCCGTTCAATTCCACCCATCTGATGGCGACTTTGGCGTTCCAGCGGGCGATCCCCGGCTCCCAGCTTGGGGAAGGTGCCGCGATCGCGGTGTCGATGATCCCATTCCTGATCGTCGCCACGCTGTTGTGTTTCTTCGGCGTCGGGCGGCGCAAATGGCAGCAGGGTTCCGGCAATGACTGAAGCAGTTCTGACAGACACACCGGCCGACGTAGCAGTGGCGACCGGCAAGTCGATCGACAAGCCGGAGCTGCTGTCCTGGGATTCGCGCGCGCGCCGGATGGTCACGATTTACGTCCCGCTGTCGCTGTTCGTGATCGTGCTGCTGTTCCCGTTCTACTGGATGGCGGTCACGTCGGTGAAACCCGACTACGAGATGTACGACTACAAGAAGTACAACCCGTTCCTGGTGCACAGCCCGACGCTCGAAAATATCCGCAAGCTTCTGTTCGATACGGACTATCCGCACTGGCTGATGACCACGATGGGCATCGCGACGGCGGCCACCTTCCTGTCGGTCTTCTCCAGCGTGCTGGCCGCCTATGCGATCGAGCGGCTGCGCTTCAGGGGCGCGCAGCATGTCGGGCTGGCGATCTACCTGGCTTACCTGGTGCCGCCGACGATCCTGTTCATTCCGCTGGCAACCATGGTGTTCCAGTTCGGCCTGTTCGACAGTCCGCTTTCGCTGATCCTGACCTACCCCACCTTCCTGATTCCGTTCTGCACCTGGCTGCTGATCGGCTACTTCAAGTCGATTCCCTATGAGCTCGAGGAATGCGCGCTGATCGACGGCGCATCGCGGCTGCAGATCCTGTGGCGGATCACCTTGCCGCTGGCGGTGCCTGGCCTGATCTCCGCGGGGATCTTCGCCTTCACGCTTTCCTGGAACGAGTTCATCTACGCCTTGGCCTTCATTCAATCGACCGAGAAAAAGACCGTGCCGGTGGCGATCCTGACCGAGCTGGTGACCGGCGACGTGTACCAATGGGGATCGCTGATGGCGGGATCGCTGCTGGGCTCCGTGCCGGTGGCGATAATCTATTCCTTCTTTGTGGAGTATTACGTCTCCTCAATGACCGGGGCGGTGAAGGAATAGGCTCCGTTCGGCAGGCGGGCAGGAGCAGTCTCCTGCCCGGTGCCGTCAGGATTCAGAATGTCAGCACGAAATCCGACGCAAGGGTCAACTGGCCGGTGTTTGTGCCGTCCTTGAACGGCTTGGTGCCGTTCAGCGACGTGTCGTAACGGAACTCCGGCCGGATCAGCAGGCCGGTGATCGGTGCCGGCAGGTTCGGCTTGAACGTCACGCCAAGGGTCAGGGCACCATACGTAGTCGGCGCGGAGGCAGTCAGGACGGGCGACAGGAACGGCAGGCCCAGTTCCCCGCGGACGAAGTCGTTGTTGCCGGTGAAGCTGGCGACGAAGACGTTGTTGGCATCCCGGTAGACTTCCAGGCGCGCATTGAAGGTCGCGGTTTCCGACAGCGTATAGGACAGGTACTGCGCGATGCCGTACGCATCGGCTGGGCCCGGCTTGCCGGTCTGGTTGAAGCCCAGGAAGTTGTCGCGGATCCAGTTCGCCTCGGTCACCAGGGTCAGCTTATCGGTCGCCTTCCAGGTGACGACCACGTCGTTCAGGTAGCGCATATAGGCGTTGGCGTTGAACCCAAGCGGAGCAAGGGCGCGAGACGGATTTTCGGGACCAAAGTGACTGAGCGCGAGGACCGTCAGCTTGCCGTCCATCATATTGAGGCCAAACCCGGCAATGCCCGCAATCGCACCGTTGTTGTCGCCGCTCGGCCCGAACGTCGTGTTCACACCGGTGTCGATACCCAAATACACGTCCAGCAGCGGGTTGACGTGGGTCGTGCTGAGAATCCCGGTGTGCTTGAGCGGCAGGCCGAAGTTGAAGATGTAGGAATGCGAGTAGAAGGGGTTGGTCGACGGATCGATCGTCTCGTATCCCAGCGGTGTCGTATAGAGCCCGGCTTTGATGTCGATGCCGCCTTCGGTCAGGTACGGCACGTGCAGCAGGACATTGGCTTCGGTGATGTCGAACTGGTTGCGGTATCCCGGCCCGGGATTCTGGTCAAAAATGCCCAGGAAGTGGGTGTAGCGCGCATCCGAACCGTACATGCCCTGTAGCTTGAAGCCCCAGTCGAAGCCGGTGGCTTTCGGATCGAGCGGCTTGTTCGCGGTCAGCAGGATCTGGTTCAGCAACGGCTGGTTGGCCCTGTCATCAAACAGATGGCCGAAATTGGTGCCGCTGTCCGGTGTCGCGGGATTGGCGGTGAAGCCTCCCTCGATCTGCGCGCCGAGGTGGATCCCGTTGATCCAGAATCCGGGCGGTGGCGCGTCCGCGGCGGGCGCGGGTGTGGGCGCCGGTGAAGGCCCGGTCTGGGCGAGGGCTGTCCCGGCGATCGGGGACAGGCAGGTGGCGGCAGCCAGCCACGCGGCCAGACGAGACGTGGTTCGTCGCATGTGCGTGCTTCCATTTCATTCCGGCAGCGGACACGATGTCCCTGCCGCGCCCCGGGGTACGGGCGGTTCGTTACGCGTTGCGGTTTCGGCAGGTGCCAAAGAGAGGGGCGCCGCCGAACGGCAGCGCCCCGCCAGGTCAGAAGACCTGTTCCCCGTGCAGCACGATATCCAGGCCCTCGCGCTCTTCCTCGGTCTCCACGCGCAAGCCCACGAGTGCCTTGGTGATCATCAGCAGGATCAGCGTCATCACCCCGCTGTAGACGAGTGTGGAAATCACGCCGATCGCCTGGATCTTGAGCTGTGCAACACCGCCCCAACTTCCGTCGGGGCTTGCGTCCGTCGCCGACAGCGGGCCGTAGGCGAACACACCGGTCAGCAGCGCGCCGACGATGCCGCCGATGCAGTGCACGCCGAAGCAGTCCAGGCTGTCGTCGTAGCCCATCAAGTGCTTGAGGTAGGTGGCGGTCCAGAAGCAGATCACGCCGGCGGCGATGCCGATGATGATCGCGCTGCCCGGCAGCACGAAGCCCGACGCGGGGGTGATGGCCACGAGGCCGGCGACAGCACCGGAGATCGCGCCAAGGACGGAAGGCTTTCCCTTGGCGATCCATTCGGCGAACATCCAGCCCAGTGCGGCCGCCGCGGTGGCAATCTGCGTCACCGCCATTGCCATGCCGGCACGCCCGTTCGCGCCCACAGCCGAACCGGCGTTGAAGCCGAACCAGCCGACCCACAGCAGGGACGCGCCGATCACCGCGTAGCCCAGGTTGTACGGCGCCATGTTGTCGGCGCCGTAGCCGACGCGCTTGCCGAGTACCAGGGCGCACATCAGGCCGGCGATACCGGCGTTGATATGCACGACGGTGCCGCCGGCGAAATCCAGCACGCCAAGCTGGGCGATCCAGCCGGTCGGGGCCCAAACCCAATGGGCGATCGGCGAGTACACCAGCAGCGACCACAGCGTCATGAAGATGCACAGCGCCGAGAACTTCATCCGATCGGCGAAAGCACCCGTGATCAGCGCCGGCGTGATGATAGCGAAGGTCATCTGGAACATCATGTAGACGGTCTCAGGGATCGTCTGCGGCGCCGCTGCATCCGTGCCTGCGCCCAGGATAAAGCCGGTATCGACGCCTTTGGCGATATGCGCCCCGATGCCGTTCAGCAGGAAGCGTGAGAAGTCGCCCATATAGGCGTTGCCGTTGGTGAAGGCGATGCTGTAGCCGGCGACCGTCCAGACGAGGGTGACGATGCAGCAGATGGCAAAGGACTGCATCATCGTCGCGAGAACGTTCTTCTTGCGCACCATGCCGGCGTAGAACAGCGCAAGGCCCGGGATGGTCATCAGCAGCACGAGCGCCGTGCTGGCCAGCATCCAGGCGGTGTCGCCCGTATCGATCTTGGGCGGTGCCGCGTCGGCGGCAAAGGCGGGTGCGGCCGCAAGCAGCGCGGGCACAATCAGGCCCAGTCCCCAGCCCAGGCGGGGTCTCTTCATCGGTGCTGTTTCCCTTATTGATTTGTTCACAGCGCTTCGGCGTCGACTTCGCCGGTGCGGATGCGCATGGCGCGTTCGATATCGAGGACGAAGATCTTGCCGTCGCCGATCTTCCCGGTGTGCGCGGATTTGGCGATTGCCTCGATGACCTGATCGGCGAGGTCGGTTGCGACGGCGACCTCTATCTTGATCTTCGGCAGGAAGCTGACGTGATACTCGGCGCCGCGATAGATTTCGGTTTGTCCCTTCTGCCGTCCGAAGCCCTTGACTTCTGAGACCGTCAGTCCCTGGACGCCGAGAGGCGTGAGAGCTTCGCGGACGTCGTCGAGTTTGAAGGGCTTGATGATGGCGATGATGAGCTTCATGTCCGCCGGCCCTCCGGGTTCATGCTGCTGACGGTCGTATCCTGCATGTGGCGTGTCCTGTCCTGCTCTCCGCGTCGCCGAGCTTGTCGGACGGCGGGTCCGCCAGTGCAGAATCAATAATCATGCCAACCTCGAATTGGCCGAGATTGCCTTTGTGGTGCGAAAGCGGGTGGTGGGCGGGGCGTCTTGTTGCCTGTTCCGTAGGCAAATGCATGAAACTTGTTATACTGATGGCCCGGTGCGTCGGCGCACGAGGGACCTGGGGCTGGCGGGTGCAGAGACTTTATCAGCGGCCAGGGCGTGATCGATTCAGGATCAATCGATCGAGCATGGCGAGTCTTTTCGTGGCGCGGATACAGCTTTCACAAGCGATCACGCACCGGAAGCGCGATCATCCCAGGTGGAATTGCCAAAGACCTGAATCATCCGATCAACCTCGGCGCGTGATCATCGCGGTGAGACCGCCGAAAATGCAAACTACGCGCTCCTCCAAGAGAGCTAGTCCGGTGCATCTTCTCGCACAGAACAGCCTCCAGGCTGCGACGCGGCGCGCCAGGATTGAAAACGGCTGCCAACGCGGCCATGCCCGATGTATGGCGATTGCCCGAACAACGTCGCCGCAAACGGCGACGCCCCGCCGTCATGACAACGGAGCGGGGCGTTCCACGCGGAAAGACGCGGTCCGTCAGACCGAGTAGTACATCTCGAATTCAACCGGGTGCGGCGTGTGCTCGAAGCGGTACACCTCGCCCCATTTGAGCTCGATATAGCTCTCGATCTGGTCGCGGCTGAACACGTCGCCGGCGAGCAGGAAATCGTGGTCGTTCTCGAGCGACGTGATCGCGTCGCGCAGCGAGCCGCACACCGTCGGGATGCCCTTCAGCTCCTCGGGCGGCAGGTCGTACAGGTCCTTGTCCATCGGATCGCCGGGATGGATCTTGTTGCGGATGCCGTCGAGCCCCGCCATCAGCATCGCCGAGAAGGCGAGATACGGATTGGCGGTCGGGTCGGGGAAGCGGACCTCGACGCGCTTTGCCTTCGGGTTGGTGGCGTACGGGATGCGGCAGGAGGCCGAGCGGTTGCGCGCGGAATAGGCGAGCAGCACCGGCGCCTCGAAGCCCGGGATCAGGCGCTTGTAGGAGTTGGTGGACGGGTTGGTGAAGGCGTTCAGCGTCTTCGCGTGCTTGATGATGCCGCCGATATAGTAGAGCGCCATCTCAGAGAGATCGGCATAGCCGTTGCCGGCGAAGAGCGGCTTGCCCGCCTTCCAGATCGACTGGTGCACATGCATGCCCGAGCCGTTATCGCCATAGACGGGCTTCGGCATGAAGGTCGCGGTCTTGCCGTAGCTGTGGGCGACGTTGTGGATGCAGTATTTGTAGATCTGCATGTGGTCGGCCATGCGCACCAGCGGCCCGAACTTGATGCCGAGCTCGTGCTGGCTCTGCGCCACCTCGTGGTGGTGCTTCTCGATGACGACGCCCATCTCGCCCATGGTCGAGAGCATCTCGGCGCGCAGGTCGCTCTCGCTGTCGACCGGCGGGACCGGGAAATAGCCGCCCTTCACGCTCGGGCGATGGCCCATATTGCCTTCGGGATAGTCCTTCAGCGCGGCCTGCGGGCCCTCGATGCTGTCGAGCTGGAAGATGCCGTAATTCGCGCCGGTGCCGAACTTCACATTGTCGAAGATGAAGAACTCGGCCTCGGGGCCGAAATACACCGCATCGCCGATGCCCGACGAGCGCACGAAGGCTTCGGCCTTCTTCGCCGTGCTGCGCGGGTCGCGGTTGTAGGGCTGGCCGGTGGACGGCTCGATGATGTCGCAGACCAGGATCAGGCTCGGCTTGGCGGCGAACGGGTCCATGACCGCCGTGTCGGGGTCCGGCATCAGGATCATGTCGCTCTCGTTGATCGC
>DATNEJ010000299.1:0-19431 GCA_035606775.1 Acetobacteraceae bacterium
CGGATGGTGGGCGCGACAGGGATTGAACCTGTGACCCCCGCCGTGTGAAGGCGATGCTCTCCCGCTGAGCTACGCGCCCATCCGGCCGGCTAGCTAGGGGAAACCCGGGCAGCGTGCAAGCCCCGCTTCCGACCCAGCCCCCTGCTTCCGACCCAGCAGGACCGGTGCCGTCGGGCATGTTAAATCCTTGACACTACGTATTGATATGTTACGCTAAGATATTGACGTGGCGTGCTGTCCACGCCGTACCGGCTTGCAAAGAAGGAATTGCCGGATGCCCTATTTCAAGCAGCGGGCGGGTATTGGCCTGAACATTCTTGCATCGTTCCTGGTTGCGTCCTCCCTTGCCGGCTGCGCCCACAATGCGGCCGCCCCCACCTCGTCGGATGCCGCGGTGACCCGGCAGTTGGACGCGCTGGTAGCGCAGAGCAACGATGGCACCCAGCAACTGGCCGCGCTTGAAGCACAGGCCGCGCGCAATCCGTCCGATCCGGCCGCGCAGGAACGCTACGCCCAGGCGCTCGCCACGGCCGGCCGTTATCAGGAGGCACTGCGCATCGCCACCCACCTGCGCGATCAGGGTCAGGGCGGCCTGCCGGTTGAGCTTCTGGTCGCCCGACTGCAGATCAAGACGGACCAAGGGGCGGAGGCGGCCGCGAGCTACCGCGCGATCCTGCAGCGGCACCCGAACGACGGTGAGGCGCTGAACGGGCTGGGCGTCGCCCAGGTCCTGCAACGCGAATACACCGACGCGGAAGCGACCTTCCGCAGCGCGGTCGCGAAAGCGCCGACTGACGTGGCGCCGCGCAACAATCTCGCTCTTTCACTGGCCTTGCAGGGCAAGACCCAGGAGGCGACGCGCATCCTGGAGGGGTTGATGCAGGAAACCGGCGGCATGCGGCGCGTTCGCGCCAACCTGGCGCTGACCTATGCCGTCGCGGGCAAGCGCAGTGCCGCGGTGGCGCTGCTGTCGCAGGACATGAGTGCCGCCGACGCGGAACGCACCGCAGCGCAATACGCCGCCCTGGCCAAGGCGACCGACGCCGGGGGCGGCAGCGCACCGGCAAGCGCCACCCGGCCCGTATCGCTGAAACACTGATCCCGGGACGGCGTGTGCCGCCGTTTCCCGGCAGTTTCGGGCACTGTTGTGCCAGTAGCCGGCCCCAATAAATTGGTTCCGGCGTAATAATCACGATATTGCGAGAGGACGAATACTCGCCGCGAAGCCTACTGACGTTTAGTTGATAATCGTGTTTCCAAGACGACCAAATTTTTAGGATTTTCTCGCAATATTGTGGGATAACCCTTTCATTCCGCTTTCATCTGGCCGAATTCAGCCACCAGCCGTTTCTCGATCGCCGCTCATATTTCATATGGTTTCAACTTTATTTCATTTCATGATTCGGTTCGGTATGGAGAAAGTTCCGCCGCCACACGGATCGGCAAGTCAAGTGCCGGAGTTATTCAGGCTCCACTCCGCTACCTGATGCAGCCGATCCGGGAAGCACGTCGCTTCATTTCTATAGGCGGAGAACTCCATGATCGAGCTTATCAAGATCCACGCCCTGGTCCATCTGCTTGCCTTCAAGTCGGACCGCCGGGCCGCCGCCGCGCTGGAATACGCACTGCTGGCGTCGTTCATTGCCATTGCGATCGTTGCCGGCGTTACGACGTTCGGCACCAACCTGGGTACGTTCTTCTCGAACCTGGGCGGCACGGTCGCCGGATGGACGAGCTAACCTGAAGCCGAAGACGCTCCTGGCTTCCTGGCCAGGGGCGTCCTCGTTTCTACCGCCGTTTTTTCATCACTTTTGCAAACCGAACGCAGGTTCGGACGGGAGGGTGCGACGTCATGCTTTCACATCTGCCCCTCCTGATCACCGCCCTCCTCGTCGCTACGTTCGTCATGGCGGCTTGTCATGATGTCGTGGCCCGCACCCTGCCGAACTGGATCGCCATTGCGGTCTTCATCCTCGGCCTGCTGCAACAGATCGTATTCGGGACGAGCGTCACGGCCCTGCTGGTCGGAGTGACCGTCCTGATCCTTGCTGTCCTGCTCTGGCATTTCCGTTTCCTCGGCGGCGGCGACGCGAAGCTGATCGCGGCATCCTGCATGGTTGTCGCACCTGACCAGGTCGGCAACCTGCTGCTGGCCGTCACGCTCGCCGGCGGCGCCCTTGGCCTGCTCTACCTTGCTCTGTCGAAGCTCATTCGCCGCCCCGCGGCCGGATCACGCCGCGGCTATCTCCGCCGCATCCTGAAGGCGGAAGCCTGGCGGATCCACCGGCGCAGTTCCCTTCCCTACGCCACGGCAATCGCCGCGGGCAGCGTGTTCACCCTCATGTTCAGCTAGGTCCAGTACCATGGCCCTTCGTATCGCATTGTTCCTCCTGATCGGGCTCGGCATGGCCGGTCTTGGTGTCGCGCTCGTCACCCTCTCGCACGGGCCGCCACCACAGATCGCCGCCGCACCAGCGGCGGCTCCGGCGCCGACATCGCATATCCTGGTCGCCGCGCGCTCCGTGCAAGGCGGCAATCTGCTGGTCCCAGACGACGTGACCTCCAAGACCGTCCCGCCGACCGAGGTGCCGGAGAACGCGTGGCTCGACACACCGGACGCACGCGCCGCAATCCGCGGTGCGATGGTGCGCCACCGCATCGCGGCAGGCGCCCCGATCCTGCATGACGATGTCGTTCGGCCGGGAGAACGAGGCTTTCTCGCGGCCGTGCTCACGCCTGGCAACCGGGCGATTTCCGTCGGCGTCGATGCGGTCACCGGCACCGCCGGCCTCATCTGGCCAGGCGACCGCGTGGATGTCGTGTTGACACAGAAGATGGACGATCAGAACGCGCCCATCAACAAGCGCGTCTCCGGTGAGACCGTGCTGCAGGATGTGCGCGTCATCGCCGTCGATCAGCACCTGGTCGAAGGCGAGGCGCCGGGAAACTCGCTTAACCTGCAGAATCTCAGCCAGCGGACCGTCACCCTTGAAGTGACGCCGCTCGATGCACGGAAAGTGGCTGTCGCGGCCACCCTGGGACGCCTGTCGCTGACCATCTGCTCCGCCACGGAACCACGCGCGGACAAGGTCAACCTGGCGAACGCGGACGGCCCTGATCCCGTCGTCTGGGCGTCCGACGTTTCTGCCGCCTATCGCACCTCGCCCACCAGCGCAGCGAACACGACCATTCGCCTGTTCAGTGGGACCCAGCCCAAGCCGGTGGAGTACCACTACTAATGAACACGAAATCCATTCTTCTGTGCTGCGGTCTAGCGATTGTGGCACTCCCGGCGTCGGCGCAGACGCTGCAATCCACCCCGCTCGCGCCCCCGGTGACAGGCCGGCTGCAGCCAGCCGCGTCCGTCCCGGCGCCCACCGGATCGCTGACCATCGACGCCGGATCGGGCCGGGTGATCCAATCGTCCAGGCCAATCGCCAATCTGTTCGCGGCGGACCCGAAAGTGGCGGAAGCCCGGCCGGCAAGCCCGACAAGTGTCTTTATCTTTGGCGTGACGCCTGGCCGCACGACCGTCGCCGCACTGGATCAGGCGGGCGGTGTCATCGCGCAGTATGAAGTGACGGTGCGGCCGTCCGGCTTCGGCGCGTCGGAAGCTGCCGGGGCAATCCGTCGCGCCCTGCCGCATCAGCGGATCAGCGTGCAGACGACCGCCTCGGGCATCGCGCTGAGTGGCACGGTACAGAACGCGACGGAGGCCGAACAGGCTGCCAGCATCGCGCGGAGCTACCTGGCGGACAAGCAGACGCTGGACAACCGGCTTTCCGTCGCCGCGGCCGAACAGGTGAACCTGCGGGTGCGCATCGCGGAGATTTCGCGCCAGGTGACCCGCCGGTTCGGCATCAACTGGGCCGCGCTCGGCACCATCGGCAAGTTCGGCATCGTCGGCGCCGTGCTCGATCCATTCAGCACACCCGCCAACCCGTCCAATATCCTTGGCGTCACCTACCGTGACAGTTCGGTCAACGCCAATGCCATCCTGGACCTGCTGGCGCAGGACAACCTGGCGACCATCCTGGCCGAACCGAACCTGACCGCGACGAACGGGGAAACGGCGAGCTTCCTGGCCGGCGGCGAGTATCCGATCCCGGTCGCGCAGGAAAATAACACGATCACCATTGCCTATAAGCAGTACGGCGTCTCGCTTGCCTTCGTGCCGACGATCCTGAGCGGCAATCGCATCAGCCTGCGCGTGCGGCCAGAGGTCAGTCAGCTCACGACGCAAGGTGCGATTCAGCTTGGCACAGGCGGCAACAACACGGTTCAGGTGCCGGCCCTGACAGTGCGCAGAGCGGAGACCACCGTCGAGCTCGGCAGCGGCCAGACCTTCGCCATCGCCGGGCTGCTGCAGAACCAGAACGTCCTTGGTAACAGCGGACTTCCCTATGCGGGCGAGATCCCTGTGCTTGGCGCCTTGTTCCGTTCGGACAATTTCCAGCGCAACGAGTCGGAACTGGTGATCCTGGTGACGCCGTACCTCGTGCATCCCGCGGACAACCCGCAAGGGCTGCACGCTCCCACGGACAATTACGCACCGCCCAACGACATCGACCGCGTCATGTTCAACCGCCAGATGCCGCGGAAGCAGAATCCGGAGCTCGTCTCCGCCCATCTGCCCGGTGACGCCGGCTTCATCCTGAAGTGAGGAGGTTTCCATGCCCCGCATGGTTCTGCTCGCCTTGTGTGCCACGTTCTGTCTGACCGGCTGTGCCGGCCTGACCGACCCTTACCAGAGGGAAGGCACCTGGAACCCGGAACACGTCAACGACACGAACCTGGCCGTCATGGTCGACAACCCGGCCGATCTGCAAAGGGGCCGCCCTTTGCAAATCTCCAACGGCCAGACCTCAGCCGCCGCGGTTTCGCGGTTCCTGAACGGGAAGGTGAAGAGACTACCTGAGTCCGGTGTCGCGGAACTGAAACCTGTCGGCAACGGCTACGGGACATCGGATGGAGCGATCACGCAATGAGCGCCACTGTCGAATCCCTGACCCGGCCCATCGCGCCGGATCAGACAGCCCCACGCAGCGACCGCCCGCGGATCAAGGCTTATGTGCGTGACCGCAACACCGAAGCCGTGCTGCGCGACGCGCTGGGCGATCTTCTGGTCAATCCGGATGCGGTTCGCCGCGCCGACCTGGCGGCGACCAAGCGTGCCCTGCAGCAGGAAACGCCGCCGCAGGCGCTGATCCTGGATGTCTCCGATGAGGTCAATCCGCTGATCGTTCTGGAAGACCTGTCGCAGTTCGTCGAACCGGGCGTGCGCGTCCTGGCGATCGGCAGCGAGCAGGGCGTCGAGTTCTATCGGGAGGTCACGCGCACGCTCGGCGTGCTGGAATACGTGCCGAAACCGCTTAACCGCGACACCGTTGCGCGGTTGTTCAAGCCCTGGATCACCGGCCGGGAACTGGCGGACCTGGCAATCCATGCCGGCCGTATCGTCACGGTGACAGGCGTGCGCGGCGGCGTCGGCGCCACCACTATCGCCGCCAATCTCGCGACTTACCTCGGCGAGGCGACGCGGCGGCATACGCTGCTGATGGACGCAGACCTGCATGGTGGGACTGCGGCTCTCCTGGTCGCGGCCGAAACGACGGATGCGCTGCGCATTGCGCTTCAGCATCCCGACCGCGTGGATGAGGTGTTCCTGCAGCGCGGCGTGCGCAAGGTCAGCGACCGCCTGCACGTTCTGTCAGCCGAGGAATCGCTCGACAATCTGCCGCTGATCGAACCGGAGGCCGGCGCCGAACTACTGGCCAAGCTGCGGCGGCACTACAACTACGTAATTGTCGATGTGCCGCGCTATGCGACCCCGTTCAACCGCGCCTTGCTCGACGCGGCGCATCAGCACGTGCTGGTCATGGACGGCTCCTTGGCGTCGGTCCGCGATGCCCTGCGGTTCGTAAAGCTGCCGCCCGGCCGCCCGCAATCCCGGCCGCCGATCGTCGTTCTGAACCACGCCGGCCAGCCTGGCACGCTGTCGCGTAAGCAGGTGCTGGCAGGTCTTGGACAGAATCCTGAGATCGTCATTCCGCATCTGCCCGCGGCGCTGGGCTATGCCTCGACGATCGGCAGGCCTGCCGGGCGGCGTGGCGGAAAGTTTCGCGACGCCATCGCTCAACTGTCGCAGGAAATCACCGTCGCGGCCGGTGGCAGGGAGGCCAACGCGTCGCGCGGGATGCTGGCGCGGTGGTTCGGCCGATGATCCATCACGTCGAATTTGGCCGTCGCGGTATCCGCGCACCCACCGCCAACCCGCTGCGCAATATTGTCCCGGAGGCGCTGGCCGGCGGTGCCGCGCCCAGCCCGATTGCGCAGCTTCGCAGCATCTTCCTGTCCCGGCTGGATCCCGCATCGGCCGCCGGGCTCGGCCAGGAGAAGCTTCTCGCCGAGGTTGAAAGCCTGCTGGCCGAAATCGCCGACGAAAGCCGGATTCAGCTCAACGGCCGCGAACAGCACCAGCTTGCGATGGAGCTGGTGGACGACATGCTGGGCCTTGGACCGCTGGAACCCTTGCTCGATGACGATTCGATCACCGACATCATGGTCAACGGCCCGGACCGCGTTTTTGTCGAGCAGAACGGAAAGCTGAAACCGCATAATGCAAAATTCCGCGACGCCGCGCATGTTGCCAACATCGCCCAGCGCATCGCATCCGCCGTCGGCCGGAGGATAGACGAAACCAGCCCGATGGTGGATGCGCGCCTGGCAGACGGGTCGCGCGTGAATATCATCTTCCCGCCACTGGCGCTGAACGGCCCGTGCCTGTCGATCCGCAAATTTGCCCGCAAAATGATCGACTTCCCCATTCTGATCGCGAACGGCTCGGTAACGCCGCCGCTGGCGCGCATTCTGGAGGCCGCTTCAGCCGCTCGGCTCAATATCATCATCTCGGGCGGCACTGGTTCCGGCAAAACCACGTTGATGAACGCGATGTCGCGCATGATCGATCGCGACGAACGCATTGTCACGGTCGAAGACACGGCGGAACTGCAATTGCAGCAGCCACACGTGATCAGCCTGGAAATTCGCCCGCCCAACCTGGAAGGACGCGGCGAGGTCACGCAGCGCGACCTGGTCAAGAACGCGCTCCGCATGCGCCCGGATAGGATCATCGTCGGCGAGGTTCGCGGGCCGGAAGCGTTCGACATGCTGCAGGCGATGAACACGGGCCATGACGGCAGCATGAGCACCATTCACGCCAACAGCACGCGCGACGCCCTCGTGCGCATCGAGAACATGGTGCAGATGGGGCAGCCCAATCTACCGCTGCGCGCCATCCGCGCTCAGGTCGTCAGCGCGGTGGACCTGATCATCCAGGTCGAGCGCATGCGCGACGGCGTGAGACGGATCGTCCAGGTGACCGAGGTCGTCGGCCTGGAAGGCGATACGGTCACTTTGGGCGACATGTTCCAGTTCGAAGTCGACTCGGACGTCTCGGAGGGCATCATCCGGGGCCGCTACAAGGTGTCCCGCTCAAGGCCCGGCTTCCTGCAACGGCTGGTCTACGCCGGACTGGATCGCGCCTGGGCCGCCGCGCTGGAGGAAGCGTCGAAATGATGCGCGCGGCCGGCGTGCATGAACGGATCCCACAGCGGCAAGGGAGGCCAGCATGAGCGGCTCCATCGTTCTGGCAATGGCGGCCATGACTCTGTTGCTGAGTGCGGCCATGCTGTTGCTGCTGCTCGACGCCAAAAGCCGCCTGGTCGCCCAGCGCACGCAGACGGCCGTGCGCCCCTATGCGCAGGCTGCGCCGACTGCCGCGTTTCGTTCGGCCCGCATCAGCGGCGCCGCCGTGCAGCGGCCGGTGCGCGACCGGATCGCCGACCTGGTGTGTTTGGAAACCACCCGCGCGGACCTTTATCCCGCGCCATGGTGGGTGCTGCTCCTCACATCGATCGTCGCGGGTTTCGTGCTGGCGAAAGTGCTGGTGCATATCACCGGCGAGTTCGGCTGGATCGCCTGGCCGGTTTGCGGTTTCTTCGGCGCGCGGTGGACGTTCAAGCTGTGCAGAGAGCGCTACGAGCGGGTGCTTTACCAGCAGATGCCGGACGCACTCTCGATGATCGTCCGATCGGTGCGCGCCGGTCTTCCGGTGACGGAAGCCTTCAGCATTGTGGCGCGCGAGGCCCCTGCCCTGACCGCCCACGAGTTCACCCTGCTGCATGCCCAGATTTCGGTCGGCGTGGTGACGGATGACGCGCTGTGGGCCATGGCCGAACGAGTGCGGCTTCGCGAGTACCGCTTTTTGGCGATAGCGCTGACACTGCAAAGCCAGACAGGCGGCAACCTCGCGGAGACGCTGGACAACCTCTCCGATGTGATTCGCAAACGTATCGCCCTGCGGCGGCGTGGGCGCGCCCTGGCGGCGGAGGCACGCGCAACGGCGCTGGCGCTGTGTGCCCTTCCCTTTATCGCGGCGAGCGCGCTGTTTCTCATTTCTCCGGACTACATCAGCCTTCTGGTCACCGATCCGATCGGCAACAAGATCCTTATGGGGGCGGCCGGGCTCCTAGGTCTTGGCCTCTGGTCGATGCGGACCATGATGCGGCGGTCGCTCGCATGACACCGCCAGTGATCTTTTCCATCGCGCTGGCCATGGGTCTGGCGGCGCTCGGGCTTGCCGGCATCACCGCCTGGGTGGTGCGGCGGGATAACAGGATCGAGGCCCGCATCCGACAAGTCCAGGGACTGGGCGCACCTACAAACGTGGCCGCCACCCAGCAGCTCACAGACCTGCTTGCCACGCTACGGCGCGTCGGGATGTTCATTATTCAGACCGGCATACTCTCGAAAAAGTCCATCACGGCACTGGAACAGACGCTTTCCGCCGCCGGATTTCGTCCGGCCTCGGCGCTGCCTCTGGTCATCGGCAGCAAGGTGGCTCTGCTGGTCGTACTGCCGATTGCGGCCTGGCTGATCGGCGAAAGCCTGGGCGTGGCACATACCAATACAAAGTTGCTGATGATCTCCGGCGCCGGCGCGCTCGCACTGCTGGTACCCGACCGCGTCGTCAACCATCTGCGCAAGCGGTACCTGGGCGAAGTCGAACGCAGCCTGCCCGACGCACTTGATCTGCTGGTCATTTGCGCCGACGCCGGCTTGTCGCTGGAAGCTGCGCTCGACCGCGTGGCATTCGAGCTGCGCAACGGCAGCGCGCCGACCGCAAACGAACTCGCGCTGACCGCGAGCGAGATGAAGGTGCTGCCCGACCGGAGGCAGGCCCTGGCAAACCTTGGCTTGCGCACCGGCCTGGATACGCTGGTGTCGCTCGGCGGCACGCTGGCACAGACGCTGAAATACGGCACACCGATTACGCAGGCCCTGCGTGCGTTGTCCAACGATCTGCGTCACGTCATGCTGACCCGGTTCGAAGAGCGGGCCGCACGACTGCCGGTGCTGCTCACTCTGCCGATGATCGCGTTCTTTGTGCCCTGCGTTCTGCTGATCGTCGCCGGTCCGGCTGGAATCCAGGTCTTTCATCTGCTGGCACGTTGACGCGCGCATGATGATCTCGCTCAGCAAGCTGTCCGGTAGGGTTCCTCTGCGGCGTGATCGCTCCGCCGCGACCGCGGTGGAATTCGCCGCCATTTCGGTCGTGTTCCTCACCCTCGTTGTGATTCTGATCGAAACCAGTGTGCAGTTGCTGACGCATTCCCTGCTGGAGTACGGCGTGCGGGAAGCGAGCCGCTTCGGCGTCACCGGCCAGGCCTTTCCGGCGTCGATGTCCGCCAATCCGCCGGCAACCCGTGAGGATGCGATCACCGACATCATCGCCAAGTGCGGCCTTGGCCTGATCAAGCAGTCCAACCTGACCGTGACCGTGACCAGCTATCCGAACTTCAACGCGGGCGCCACGGGCGCCGCCGGCGCGGGCGGGGCAGGCGCCATCGTTCGCTATCAGGCAGTGTACATGCAGCCGTTCCTGACCAGTCTTGCCGCGGCAATCGTGGGACGACCCGCCATCCGGCATACCGTGACGATGTACGTGCAAAATGAACCGTTCTCGTAGATTCGGCAGCCGCCGCGGTGTCGCCGCGCTGGAATTCGCCTTCGTCGCACCGATGCTGGTCCTGCTGCTGCTGGGCGGTGTCGACGTCATGATCTGGTTTCAGAACAAGTTCCGGCTCGACAATGCCGCGGGCGCGCTTGGGAACATGGTCGCGCAGGCGGAGACCCTTTCCCTTTCCGCTTTCCCTGCCGCGTTCTGTTCGAACAGCGCAGCCGCGCTGAACTATTTTGCGGTCGCCTCACAGTTGACCGACCCGCTGGTGGTGTGCGGGACCGCTGGTGCGACGATCGTCAGCGGGATTCAGAACGACGGCACGACCACCAAGGTCATCTGGCAGGAACGGACAGGGGACGCGGGGTATCCAAGCCTGTTCGGCACGCCGGGCAATGCCGCTTCGTTGCCGAAAGGGTACACGGTGCCGAACGGGCACAGCATCATAACGACGGAGCTATACAGCGGAGTGACGCCGTGGAAGTACAGCCTCGCGATCATGGGGACGCCTGGTCCGTCCTACCTCTACGCCTATTCGGTTTTCGAGCCGCGCAGCGGCAAACTGGTAACGCCGCAATGAAACGGCTCTGGCGCGACCGCAGGGCGGCGACGGCCGTGATGGTCGCCGTGCTGATCGTGCCACTGCTCGCGACGCTCGGGCTGGCAGTGGACACCACGCGTGTCGTGATGGTGCAGACACGGCTGAAGACCGCGGTCGATGCCGCCGTGATCGTGGGTGCGCGCGATATGAGCGATTCGGCACGCGACGCCAACGTCAAGAATCAGTTCTGGGCGAATTTTCAGCGCGTGTCGCCGACGTCATCGATCGGCTACATGGATACGACGGTCAATCAGCTTACGGTCACCCAGATCGACACGAATACGCTGGGTCTTACCGCAAAGGCTACCGTGCCGACGACGATCATGAACATCGTCGGCGTGCCGACCGTGCCCGTGACGTCGAGCAGTCAGGCGACGCGGGCGGCGACGGGGATGGAGTTGTCACTTGTCCTGGATAATACCGGATCCATGAAGGGCTGGCCGATACAGTCCGTCGTTTCGTCCGCGACCAATCTGGTGAACATCGTCTACGGCAGCGGCGGGGCTGACACGCAGGAAAATTTTTGGGTGTCGGTGGTGCCGTTTACAGCCGAAGTTAATATTGGACCCACGCACACGGGCTGGCTCGCTGCCGGCAGCTACAATCCAGGCGCCTATCTGAACACGACCTGGAAGGGATGCGTCATGGCCCGTTATCAGACGGGCGACGATTTCACCGACGCAACACCGGCGGCAGCGCCGTTCACGCCTTTCCTGTACCCCTCGACTCTTGGGCACTATTCAGTAAACGGCACCCCAATAAAGGGCGACAACGACTGGTCGCCGACCAATATCACCGAGAATTCGCAAACGAGCCTGCCCGACAATACCGCGGTCGGTCCCAACCTGGGATGCTCGACCTTGCCCATCCTGCCGCTTACGGCCAGCAGAACCACCGTGCTGGCCTCCATCAGCCAGATGGTTGCCAACTTTCGCGGCGGCACTTTCATCAATCTGGGACTTCAGGCGGGGTGGTGGAATCTCAGTCCGAACTGGCGCGGCCTTTGGGGCAACGCCACGCTGCCGCTCGATTACAACACCCCTTACATGAAGAAGGTCATCGTCCTGATGACCGACGGCAACAATCAGTGGTTCGACTGGGATGGCGGCGCGCCGGGCGCGGGACCTTCGCCGTGGAAGGACGACGGCGATACCGACTTCTCTGCCTATGGCCGCCTGCTCAGCAACACCATGGGACTGGCAAACAATTCGAAGGCGAATGCGACCGCCAACATCAACACGCGCATGAGCCAGATGTGCACGATCATCAAGCAGAAGGGGATCATCATCTATACGATCCTGTTCAATCACGATGGGTCGGTGACGCCGGCGACGCAGACGCTTTTCCAGAACTGCGCCAGTTCGCCGGAGAATTACTTTCTCGACGTCACGGCCGCGGATTTGCAGGCCAGCTTCAGCCAGGTGGCGGGACAGCTCGCGAACCTCCGCGTGTCCAAATGATCCTGCGGCACAGTGTGACGATGCTGATCGCGCTGTGCGCGGTTGTCGGGTCCGCCCGTGCCCAGACGGTGCCGGCCCCGTCCTCAGGCGGGATGGCGTGCAGCCAGGCAGCGGCCACCGCGGAACACGACTCAGGGCTGCCGTCCGGCATTCTTCAGGCGATCGGCCGGATCGAGAGCGGCCGGCGAGACGAAGCGACCGGCCGGATTCTGCCCTGGCCCTGGGCGGTGAACGCCGCCGGACAGTCGCGCCTGTTCAACACCGCCCAGGAAGCGACCGCCTTCGTCACCGCGCAACTGACGCAGGGCGTGCGCTCGATCGATGTCGGGTGCTTTCAGATTAATCTCGCCTACCATCCCAGGGCGTTCGCAAGCCTGGCCGAGGCATTCGATCCCACGGCCAATGCGCGGTATGCGGCGGGGTTTCTATCGGCGCTGCATGCGGAGACAGGTTCGTGGCCGGAGGCCGTAGGCCGCTACCACTCGGCAACGCCTTCGCTGGCCGCGCCATACAAGACTGCCGTGCTGGGCGCATGGGCCGGCAGCCCGGCGGGCGCACCGGCCGCGCTTCCGGTGGTGCCTTCGCGGGAAATCATCGCCGGCGTGGTCGTGAATCGTCCGGGCGGCAGCGGCGGCTACTGGATCCCGGTGGGTGCGACCAGCCCGTTGCCGCGCGTGAACCACCCGTCGCCAGGGTAAGCGGTGCCTCGCGGGGACGTGACGACCGGATGCGGCGGCTGGTGGGGCGCGTCTCTGTTGACCGGGCGCGAACACGCCAGTAGATAGCCAGTCCGCTTTCTGTTCGGGTGTAGCTCAGCGGTAGAGCAATCGGCTGTTAACCGATTGGTCGTAGGTTCGAATCCTACCACCCGAGCCATTCCCGGCATCTTCCTGAAATTTCGTGTGACGTGATCACTCGTGGTGCGGGTCAGCGCGCAGAGCGGGTTGATTCGCTCGTTGGCACGATCGCCATCAATGATGTAAGCTCTGATGAACTACGCCGTGTTATCAAGCAAATTTCAGCCGCGGCGCCGATGAGATCAGTTGGCGCAGAATGTACAAAGCAACGAACGGGCCGAAGATGGCAGGGTCGCGCAACCGACGATGTCAGTCCCTCTGTACTTCGTCACGCGGAACGACCCGCCCGGCGCGCGCCTTTTGCCGGGCGAGAATACCGTCGCGCAGTTGCCGGAAGAGGCCAGGTGGCAGCACTCCGTAATCGTACCGGCCGTGTCGCCCTGAAATTGGACGCAAATCATACCCGGGCCAAATGAACCGATTCAGTTCGTCAAGGCGAAGCCAATGTCGATCGCTGTCCAATCCGAGGTGTCTGCACGTCGCGGCAGGAATTTCGATGGACGCGGTTGGATCTTCGGGTGGCCGGTGAGTAATGGGAGCAACGATCGTCTGAATCTCGCCACCCGGATCGCGGCGCACAGCGACGACAATCGCGCAAGGCCGGTCCTTGGCACCTTCAGTTGCCCCTTCCCCCCGTTCGCTGCTCCACAAAAAACTGTAGCGGATCACCAACCCCGGCTTCGGAACCGGGAGACTCATTCAGGTTCGAGGCCGTACTCTGCCGCTTCGATCGCCGCAACGACGTCGTCGGGAAGATCTCCGACGACGAGCGACTGTGTTTCCCGGCGCTTGAGCTGTTCGTAATGCGCCGCTTCGCTCGCGGATAGATACGCCCCGATCACCCGGCCATGGCTGGTCACGCGGATGATTTTGGCCTCTATGGCTTCATCTCGATAGCGAGCGAAATTCCGAGAAAACTCGGTTGCCGGTATGTCGCGCGTTGCCACCATGTCGGCCTCCTTCTGGCTGCGAAAAATGTGTAATTTACGCAGACTTGTCAAGGCGGAAGGCTTTAGAGGAAGCGGTGCGGGTTTGGCGAACCTACAACCGCCACGGACCCAAGTTCGCGGCTGACCAAGTTCTATCTCTTTGCTTGATCGCGTGATTCACGTCTTCGGCGATTCCGCCTGCGACGATCACACTCTAAACGCGCTCCATCCTCAGTGCCGAACCGCCAGCCGGGCCGCGCCCGCCGCCGTGAGATGAGCCAGCCGCCCCTGCGCGATCGTCGCGACGACACAGGGTTCCGACGGATCCACCACCACGATATCGGCGCGCCTGCCCACCTCGATCACACCGCGATCCGCAAGCCCAGCGGCAGCGGCAGGGTTGGTCGAAACCAAAGCCCAGGCCCGCTCCAGGTCCAGCACCGCGCGCCCTTGCAGGATCAGCGCGGCGCGCAGCATTGCCGGATAGAAATAATCCGACGAGAGCACATTGCAGATGCCGGCCTCCGCCAAAGTCGAAGCCGATGCCCAGCCAAGGTGCGATCCGCCGCGCACGACGTTCGGACTCCCCATCACCACGAAATCCCCGGCGTCGCGCGCCGCCTGGCCAACATCCTCACCGATTGGAAACTCGCAGATGCGAGCACCCTTCTCCCGAAAGCCGGCGCGCACCGCCAGCGAGTCGTCGTCGTGGCTCGCCAGCGGAATGCCCGCCGCGCGGGCGGCTGCCCCGATCCGATCCAGGGCTTCGGGCACCGCTGCCGCGCGTGAGCCGATGCGGTCCGCCAAGGCGCGGAACGCCTCCGGGGTCATTCCGGCGCGGTCGCTGTATTTGGCGCCGGCCACCGGCTGCAGAAGCTTGCGCCGTATCGAAGGCGTGTGGTCGTTGAACGCCACCAGATGCACCCGCCCGGCCGCTATGTCCGCCAATGCGACGTCCAGTGCATCCAGGTTGTACGCCTCCCACCGCAGGTGCACGCGCATGTCGCAGGTCCACGAACGGGCGCTCAGCGCGTCGAGGATCTCGCGCCATGAGTCAACGCTCCGCAAGCCAGGTTCCCACGACAGGGTGATCCCGTGAAAGGCCGTCGTGATACCGTTGGCGAGCAGTTGCGCTTCCGTGTCGCGCAGCGCGATGTCGTAAGCAAAATCAACGCCGGGGCGCGGCTGGATCTGACGCTCGAACGCATCGCCGTGGATATCGACGATGCCCGGCAGCACCAGCAGCCCGCTCGCATCCAGCACCATCGCGCCGGTGCCGTGCCCCACGGCGGCGATGCGCCCCTCGGACAGCGACAGATCGACTGTCTGCGCCCCGTCTCCGGGCAGCAAAACCCTCCCGCCGGTAATGGCCATGTCACGCATGCGCTGCACTTTCAGGGTTCGAAAACGATCTGCACGCGCGGCGTCGGATAGCAGCCGATGCCGAACTCGATCACCGTGCCGCCACGATCGACGTTGATGTTCTCGGTGATCAGCACAGGCCTGTTGCGCGCCATCCGCAGCATCTCGGCTTCCGTTCCGGTCGGCAGGCGCGCCGTGACGCGGGTCATCTGCCGCAGGTAGTCGGCGATCCCGACCGCCTGCAACGCCTCCGTGATGCGCGGCGCCGCGCGCAGCGCGTCGAGCAGGCCGGGCAGGCGCGCGGACGGGAAGTGATGGCGGCTCAGGCTGACGGGCTGGCCGTCGGCGAGGCCCAGCCGTTCCAGCAGCACCACGCGGCCACCAGGCCGAATGCCGAGGGCGTCGGCGATCTGGCGGTCGGCGGCGATCTCCTTGAGCTGGATCACCTTGCCCGACGGTTCCTTGTTGTGGCGCTTGACCCATTCCGCGAAACGCGTGCGGGGACCGACCGTATAGTCCAGCACGTCCTCGGCCACGAAGGTGCCGCGCCCCTGCTCGATCCGCACCAGGCCGCCGCGCGAAAGTTCCTCGAGTGCGCGTCGCACCGTGTGCCGGTTGACGCCGAACTGCGCGGATAGTTCCGCCTCTGTCGGCAGGCGCCCCCCGGGGGGGACCGTGCCGGCGGCAATATCCTCGTGCAGCTTCCCGGCTATCTGGCGCCACAGCGCCACCCCACCTTCCCGGTGGACCGGATGCTTCAGCAATTCGTGCCCGGTTCCCGCCAAGTTCATCGATCTTTCATCCAAGAAAGCGGTGTGGCCTGCAAGTTCTTCGTTGACGATAAAGGGTGCGGGCGATACCTGTCTAGACATCTAAACAACGACCGCTCTGCGATGCCCCCTTCCCCCTTACTGAATCATCCCGACCCGGCGCGACGGCGGTGGATGGCGGTGCTGGCCCGTGCCGCCGGAGAAGAAATTGCCGCGCGTCTGGCGGCGTGCGGCGGCCTGCCGGACTATACCCGCCTGCGTGGCCCGGAAAATGGCCTGGTCATGGTGCGCGGCCGAGCGGGCGGTGCGGGTGCGGCCTTCAATCTTGGCGAAATGACCGTGACTCGCTGTTCTGTCCGCACCAGCCAGGGATTGATCGGGCATGCCTATGTCGCCGGCCGGAACGACAGGCAGGCGGAGCTGGCGGCGCTTGCCGATGCCATGCTGCAGGATCCGAAACAGCGGCCGGCCCTCCTTGAAGCTGTCATCGCACCTCTGGAAGCAGCGCAACGCGCAAGGCGTCGCGACCTTGCCGCCAAGGCCTCAGCTACCCGTGTTGAGTTCTTCGCCATGCGGACCATGCGGTCATGAGCGCCACGCTATCGGCCGGCTTCGCCGACCCTGTGCGCGACGCGCAGCACTGCTTCCGCGCGCTGCTCGATGCCATGGCGCGCCCGGGTCGCGTGCATGCGGTGCCGGAACTCGCGCCGCCGGCGCCCCTCTGCAACGCCGCCGCGGCGGCGCTGCTGACGCTGGTCGATCACGAAACGCCGCTGTGGCTCGACCCCGCCGCCGGCGCCGCGCGGGGCTGGATCGAATTTCATTGCGGTGCGCCGATCGTCACCGATCCCGCGCGTGCATCCTTCGTGCTGGCGCTTGCCATGCCGGACCTGACCGCGCTGAACGCCGGCACGCACGAAATGCCCGAATCGTCCGCCACGGTGATCCTGACCGTTGCCTCGCTGGACGCGGGTACAAGATATCGGCTGAGCGGGCCGGGCCTGCGGCAGTTCGCCATCTTTTCGACCACCGGCCTGCCCGACGGGTTTGTCGCCGCGTGGCGGGACAATCATGCGCGCTTCCCTCGCGGAGTCGATCTCCTGCTGTGCGCGGGCAGCAGACTCGCGGCGCTTCCGCGCACCACCATGATCGAGCAGAGCTGAGCAATGGCATACGTAGCGGTCAAAGGCGGCGAACGGGCAATCAGCAACGCCCATGCCTGGCTGGCACAGGAACGGCGCGGCGACAGCACCGTTCCCGACCTGACCCTGGCGCAGATCGCCAACCAACTCGGCCGCTCGGTCGATCGCGCGATGGGCGAAGGCTCTCTGTACGACAGGGAACTCGCGGCACTGGCGGTCAAGCAGGCGCAGGGCGATCTGATTGAAGCGGCGTTTCTGCTGCGCGCCTACCGCACGACGCTGCCGCGCTTCGCGCATTCCCATCCGGTCGATACTGAGGCGATGCTGATCGAACGCCGCGTTTCGGCCGTCTTCAAGGACCTGCCGGGCGGCCAGATCCTGGGACCGACACCCGACTACACACATCGCCTGCTGGATTTCGGCTTGGCCGATGGCGTCGCTATACCGGACTGCGCCACCGCCAATCCGGACGAGGCCGCCATGCCGAGGGTGACCGACATTCTCCGGCAGGAAGGCCTGATCGAAACAGACGGATCATCCGGCGCGCCGCCGGGCGACCTGACGCGCGAACCGCTGAGCTTCCCCGCCAAACGCGACGTGAGATTGCAGGCGCTGGCGCGCGGTGACGAAGGGTTCCTGCTGGGACTTGGCTACTCCACGCAACGCGGCTACGGCGGCTCCCACCCGTTCGCCGGCGAAATCCGCATGGGTGAGGTGTCGGTCGAGATCGAACCGGCGGAACTGGGATTTTCCATCGACATTGCGGACATCGTCGTCACCGAATGCCAGATGGTGAACCAGTTCAAAGGCTCTAAATCCGTACCGCCGCAATTCACCCGCGGCTACGGCCTGGTGTTCGGCTTTGCCGAACGCAAGGCGATGGCGATGGCACTGGTGGATCGCGCGATGCGCGCGGAAGAGCTGGGCGAAGACGTGACGGCGCCCGCGCAGAATGTGGAATTTGTTCTGTACCACTCGGACAATGTCGAAGCGACCGGCTTTGTCGAGCACCTGAAGCTGCCGCACTATGTCGATTTCCAGAGCGAGCTGCAGAACGTCCGGCGCATGCGGGAAGAAGCTGCCCGCACGCGGCCCTGCGCGGAGGCGGCGGAATGAAAGGCTATAATTTCGCCTATCTCGATGAGCAGACCAAACGGATGATCCGCCGGTCGCTGCTGAAGGCGGTGGCCATACCGGGCCATCAGGTGCCGTTTGGCTCACGCGAGATGCCCCTTCCCTACGGCTGGGGCACCGGCGGCATCCAGGTCACCGCATCGGTGCTCGGCCCCGACGACGTGCTGAAGGTCATTGACCAGGGCGCGGACGACACGACCAACGCAGTATCGATCCGCCGCTTCTTCGCCCGCACCGCCGGCGTGCGCACGACCACCATCACAGCCGAAGCCAGCGTCATCCAGACCCGCCACCGCATTCCGGAGACCAGGCTGCGGGAAGACCAGATCATCGTCTATCAGGTGCCGCAGCCTGAACCGCTCTATCGGCTGGAGCCGAGTCGCGTCGAGACACGGCGCATGCACAGCCTGTCCGATTACGGCCTGATGCACGTGAAGCTGTATGAAGACATCGCGCGCTACGGCCAGATCTCGATCAGCTACGACTACCCGGTGCTGGTGAACCAGCGCTACCTGATGTCACCCAGCCCGATCCCCGCCTTCGACAACCCGAAGATGGACATGATGCCGGCCTTGCAGTTGTTCGGCGCCGGACGGGAAAAGCGCATCTACGCCATCCCACCCTGGACGCAGGTGCGCTCGCTGGATTTCGACGATCACCCGTTCCGGACGATCAACGCGCCACATCCGTGCGGCCTGTGCGGAGCGACCGATTCCTATCTGGATGAGATCGTGACCGACGATCGCGGCGGAAGACTGTTCGTCTGTTCCGACACCGACCATTGCGCGCAGCGGCGCCAGGCCGGACATGTCGGCACCGACGGCATGCGGGAGGCCGCCGAATGACCCAGGAAACCTTGCTGTCGGCACGCGGACTCTCGCTTTCCTTCGGCTCGATCCCGGCGCTCGTGAGTGTCAACGTCGATCTCTGGTTCGGCGAGATTCTGGCCGTGGTCGGCGAGTCGGGGTCCGGCAAGACCACACTGTTGAACGTCCTGTCAGGACGCATGAAGCCCGACAGCGGCGCGGTGTGGTACCGCGATCCTGCCGGCCGGTTGCACGACGTGCATCAGATGCCGGCGCCCGCGCTGCGCACCTTGCATCGGTCCGATTGGGGGTTCGTGCACCAGGACCCGCGGCAGAACCTGCGGATGGG
>DATNEJ010000300.1:0-11241 GCA_035606775.1 Acetobacteraceae bacterium
ATTTCTCCGGCAGCGGCCAGATCGAGGCAACCGGAGTGCTGGACATCGGCGGATCCGCGGCCAATGTGCTCGTGACGCTGAACAGCAGCAACCTGTTGATTGACTCGGGCGCCCATCTGACTCTTGACAGCAGCGCGATCCTGTCATCCACCAGCAAGGGCAATATCACCTTCGGTGGCAACGGCATCGCCGAGCTTTCAATCGCCAACCTGAGCGGCGATTTCGACCCCAACAACGCCAACACATTCAACAGCACGCTGCACAACGTCACCCTAGGAACGTCCGCGGCGAACTCATCGGTTATCGACCTGGTCGGCGTGGCGAATGTCGGCGCCAGCGGGTCGATCGTCAACAACGGCACCGACGGCAGCACCATCCAGATCGTCAACAACGGCACCACGTACAAATTCGTCACCGACGCCGGAAGCAACTACACCGGCGACACAGTGATGGTGCAGGACGACCTCCACGGGGGCATCGAATTCTTCCTGGTCTGCTACGCCGCAGGCACCCGTATCCTCACCCCCAGCGGCGCCGTGGCCGTCGAGGACATCGCCGTGGGCGATCAGGTCATGACCGTGGTCGAGGGCAAGCGCGTGGCCCAGCCCGTGAAATGGATCGGCCAGCGGCAGATCGATCTGACCCAGCATCCGCGCCCGGAACTCGCCGCACCGATCCGCATCCGCCAGGGTGCGCTGGGCGAGAACCTGCCGGAGCGCGACCTGCTGGTCTCCCCGCCACACTGCGTGTTCATGGACGGGAAGCTCATCCCCGCCAAGCTGCTGGTCAACGACATGACCATCGTGCGGGAGCGGGATGCCACCTTCGTCAGCTACTACCATATCGAGCTTGAGCAGCACGCCGTGCTGATCGCGGAAGGCATCGAGGCGGAAAGCTACCTCGACACCGGCAACCGGGCGTTCTTCGCCAATGCCGGCCTTGCCATGGTCACGCATCCGGAATTCCACATCAACGCCGGGCTGCGCTGCTGGGAAGAGGACGCCTGCGCGCCGCTCGCGGTCAGTCCCGACGCCGTCATGCCCGTCTGGCACCGCATCGCCGATCGCGCCGAGTCGCTCGGCCACAGCAGACCTGAGCACGCGACGACGGACGACGCGGACCTGCATCTGGTCGCCGACGGCCGTCGCCTCTATCCGGTCTCAGTCGAAGGCCGGAAGCATGTCTTCATGGTGCCGGCAGGCCGCACCGGTGTGCGTCTCGCGTCGCGCGCGTCGGTCCCCGGTGTTCTGAAGCCCTATGTGGACGATGCACGCCGCCTCGGTGTCGCAATCCGCGGCCTGACGATCCGCTCCGGTTCGGATGTCACGGCGTTTGCCGCCGATCATCCTGCCCTGGCACAAGGATGGCACGCGGCGGAGCGGGCAAACGGGACAATCTGGCGCTGGACCAATGGCGATGCCCTGCTGCCGATCGCTTCCGTCCATGGGGCGCTGATGCTGGAGATCCAGATCAGCGACACCCATACCTACCTGCTGCAAGAGGAGCAGGCGGCGCAGCGTCTCGCAGCGTAACGTTCACAGGGACTGTTATCGCAACGGCCGGCGCTGAGCCGGCCGTCTTCGTTTTCAGGCTTCCCCGGCCTTCGGCCTACCCCTCCAGGAAGTGACCAAAGGCACGCAGTGGCCGGATGTCGTCGGCGATGATCTTGGCGATTGCAAGCATCGGCACCGCCAGCACCGCGCCGGGAACGCCCCACATCCAGTACCAGAACACCAGTGCCAGGATCACGGCCACCGGGTTGATCGTGAAGCGCTTGGCCAGCAGCATGGGGGTAATAATTTCGCCTTCGGCGATGTGGATTGCCAGATAAAGACCGACTGGCAGCAGGACCAACCAGCTCACGCCGAATGACAGAACGCTCGCCGCCAGGAAGATAACAATGCCGACCATCGGGCCAAGGATCGGCACGAAATTGAGCACGAAGGCGACCACGCCCCACAGGAGCGGGTTCATCACGCCGCACGCCCACATCTCCAGGCCGGTCGCCAGGCCGACGACGGCATTGATGAGAGTCACGGTGATCAGATAAGCGGATAGATCGCGCTCCACATGGATCGATAGTTCGACAGCCTGCCGCTTATCGCGGAACCGCGGCAGGATTTCCACGAAGCGGCGCATGAACGTCTCACCGGAAACAAGCAGGTAGAACAGGATCAGGATCGTGGTGAAAAGGCCGGCGGTCACTGTGGCAGTGCCGCTGAACACCGCACCGATCAGATTGCCGGACCGGATTGACGGTGCCTGCGGCAGACTGATCGCTTCACCGCCGCCCAGACCTTCCAACTGGTGAACCATGTCCTGAATGGCACCGAGGGGTCGATGTAGCAGAACGAGATTGTCGCGCAGTTGCGGGAGAGCGCTCGGTAATTTGCCGGCCCAGGAACTGGCGGGTCCGGCCAGCGCGCTGATTGTCCCGGCCAGTGCCATCAGCAGGATCAGGATTGACCCGGCGGCCGCAAGACTGCGGGGAATGTGCAGTCGTTCCAGCAGGCGGACGAGAGGTTGCAGCAGCAGCTTCAGGACAATTGCCAGGACGATTGGAAGCAGAAGATCGGCCGCAAGGTAGAGCACGACCAGGAGCATCAGGATGAATATGCCCATCAACAGAACCGTCTGCGGGTTGGTCGGCAGCGGCATGTCTTCCGATTCAGCAAGTGCGACGCCCTTGGCGGTGGTTTCATCCCCCTGATCGACCTGAGGTTCGGCCTGCCGGCGCGTGGAGCGGAGGGCTTTGCTCACCAGTCCCGCGGCACCGTGCCTGTCCTGTGCGGTGTCGGCGGATTCGCCTTGCTGGGTCGGTTCAAACGATGGGGCCATGAATCTCGCGCGCCAGCTTGTGGCGCATCGCCTCCGCAAAATCCGGATAATCCCTGCAGATTACGGCGAATGAACCAGGCCCTCCGATCACCTCTTCGGTATACGCAGCCAGCAGGTCCGGCTCTTCATGCAGGATGCACAGGCCGTTGATCGTGATGCCGGCCGCCGCCATCCGGTCCCGGATCGGACCGGGAGCGATCCCTTGATTGGAGCGTCCGTCCCCAATCACGTTCACCACGCTGCGGCCGGTCTTTGCCGGCAAGTGGCTCAGCAGGGTCAGGGCTGCCAGAAGCGCCTCGCCGATCGCGGTGGCGCCGGCACGGACGGTGCGCGGCATGTTGTCAACCTGGTCCGCAAAGGCAAGCAGGTCGGCTTCTGTTGCGATATGGGTCCAGCCGGTGATGATGTCCTGCTGTCCGGCGCCCGACCACAACAGCAGGCTGAGCATGGACGAGCGTGCGGGACCGCCGGTCAGGCCCGCGAGAATTGCCGGATCGCGCAACGCCGCGGCCATGCCGCCCGCGATCAGGCCGAACTCGTCATAGGTGACGCTGGCCGACCCATCGACTGCAAGCACAAGAGCCAGATCGACCGTGTCCATGCCCGGGCATCAACGCGGCTACCCGCGCCGGCGTTCGATATCCGGCAGAAACGCCGTCATGAGGCCGATCAGCGGCAGGAATGAGCAGACCCGGTAAACCGTATCGATGCCGGTGAAATCGGCGATCCAGCCAAGCGCCGCGGCCCCCAGGCCACCCAGGCCGAAGGAGAAGCCGAAAACCATGCCGGCCACCATCCCGACCCGTCCGGGCATGAGTTCCTGCGCGTAGACCAGGATGGCCGAGAATGCGGACGCAATGACCAGCCCGATCACGACGCTGAGCACGCCGGTCCACATCAGGCTGGCGTAGGGCAGCAGCAGCGCGAAGGGAAACGCACCAAGAATGGAAAACCAGATCACCGGTTTCCGCCCAAAGCGGTCCCCTATAGGGCCGCCGGCGAACGTCCCGGCGGCGACCGCGCCCAGGAAGACGAACAGATGGAGCTGCGCATTCTGCACAGACACGTGGAACTTCTGGATCAGATAGAAGGTGTAATAGGAGCTCAGACTGGACGTGTAGACGTTCTTCGAGAACAGCAGCACCAGCAGGACCGTCAGGGCACCGACCACCGTGGCCCGAGGCAATGAGGATGCGACGGGGGTTGCGGTCGCGCGACGACCTCGGCGGGCAACCATGGCCGGGTGGCGGCTATACCAAAGGCTGACCTGACTCAGCAGCAAGATGGCGGCCAGGGCGACCACCGAGAACCAGGCGATGCTGGTCTGGCCGCGCGGTGCCACGATGAAGGCAGCCAGGAGCGGGCCGATCGCGGATCCCGTACTGCCGCCCACCTGAAACAACGACTGTGCGAAGCCATAGCGTCCGCCCGACGCCATGCGTGCGACCCGGGACGCCTCCGGGTGGAAGACCGAGGAACCGACCCCGACGAGAGCGGCCGCCAGCAGAATGAAGGTGTAACTGCCGGCGACCGACAGCAGCAGCAGGCCGACCAGGCTGCAGCACATCCCCACGGGCAGCGAAAAAGGCTGAGGCCGGCGATCCGTGACAAGCCCGACGACGGGCTGCAGCAGGGATGCCGTCAGCTGAAAGGCCAGAGTGATCAGGCCCACCTGGCCAAAGTCCAGGTGATAGGACGTCTTCAGGATCGGGTAGATCGCCGGGACCAGCGATTGGTTCAGATCGTTGAGCATGTGACACACGCTCAGCGACACCAGGATCATGAACGTTGCGGTATTCGCGTCCGCCGTATTGGGCTGTGCCACGGTCGATGGAGCGGCGGGCGGGAAGGAGACGGCGCTGGCTGTGCTCTTGCTCACGATCACATTTCCGACATGCTCACGACAGAGCCGCGAATTATGACGTAGCTGCGGTCAATACACCTATGCGTCGATGGTCTGGCTGCTACCCGCCCTGTCGCAAACTTTGCACACAGAGCGCAAATTAACGCCGCAATCAGTGACGATGTTCACTGCTCGACGGCCACGGGATGCTGCTTGCTACTTGAGGCGTCGTATTGCGCGACAACCGTCGCGGTAGAAGGCAGGAGGTTCGGATGGCCGGATCGAGAAAAGCGGAACACCCTGGCCGGGCGATTGCAATTCCCGTGATGTGGATTCTCGTCCTGCTCGTCAGCTATTGGCTGATGTCGGACTGGCAGGCGCTTCCCCGCCTCCTCAGCAGTGCCATCGGAGCGATTCAGTAAGGACGGCGAACCGCGAAGGTCGACTGCCAGGCGGTCACGCCGCCAACGCCGCGGCGCCAATGATCCGCCCGGCCGGGTCCTGAACCAGCAGCGCCGCCCCTTGCCCGGCCGGTATCCGCGGCGACAGGACGCGTACTCCCGCTTGTCCGGCGACCAAGGGAGCGGCCTGCCGGACGACCTGGAATTCGCGCAGGTGGCGACCGGTGTTTTCGCCGCCCCCCACCTGCGTCGACACCTCCAGGTCATAGAAGACCAGCAGCAGGGATGCCGCGGGCGGAACAGCCGCGAAATCCGCCATCAGTCGATCGCCGTTTCGTTCCAGCGGGACGGCGACTTGCGTTTGCGGCGCCTGTCTCATGGCCGCGCGCACGACAGCGCGATCCGATCCAACCACCATGAGCGAGCCGTTGATCACGAGAGCCGGCGTATAGACTTCCTCCCGCAGCGCCTTTGGATAATCCCGCTGACGCCGAGTGAATTGCGGACTGGCATAGCGGTCCCGCCAGCCGAGGCCGTTCCAGTAATCCACGTGCCACGCCAGGGCGACCACGTTCGGCAGCCGAACCAGTTCGCCCAGCAGCGCGTCCGCCGGCGGACAGGAAGAACAGCCCTGCGAGGTGAAAAGCTCCAGCACGATTTGGGCGTCGGCCGCGTCGGCGGCCTTGCGGGGGCCGTCCCGGAGCATCGCGGCCGCACCGATCCCGGCGAAAAATGTCCTGCGCAACATGCGGACCTCCACCATGTCCAGCATCTTGCCGATGCCGCTGCACATGGACCATCGTCACCCGGTTCCGTTACGTCGGCAGGTCGCGATCACCCGCTCCTCGACGGCGGAGGCAGGCACCGCAGCCGAAACCCCCAGTGTCATGTGCGCTGCGCGTCGGGATGTGCCAACTCGTCGAAGTAGTCGCCGATCGCATCCCGGATCGCCTGCGCAATGACACGGCGATATCTGGCCTTGTTCAGCTCCGTTTCGTCATGCCGGTTGGAGAGGAACCCAATTTCCAGCAGCACGCTGGGCACGCCGCGCGCGCCCAGGACGTAGAAATGCGCCTCGCGGGCCGGCTTCTTCGCCATCCGGATGTCGTCATCCAGGTTGTCGATCATCGTGTATTGGAGCCAGGCGGAACCCGGCCTCGGCGGCGGTTTGGGCCCCGCCAGCGCGTCGGCAATGCGTGCGGAGCTGCCGGAGTCGGCCGCGAGATGCTTGACGTCGTCTCCGCTGCCCTGCCCGGACCGGACATAGACGCTTGCCCCGTGCGCCCGGCTGTTCCGCGATGAATTGGCGTGGATCGCGATGAACAGCGAGCCGTGATGCGCCTTGGCAAAGGCCACACGCGCCGCGAGCGAAACGAACCGATCGTTGGTTCGGGTCATCACCACCCGATACCGCCCGGTGGCTTGCAACAGGCGCCTGAGCTCGATCGCGGTCGCGAGAGTGACGTTCTTTTCGAGTGTCCCGGACCGCCCGATCGCGCCCGAATCCTTCCCGCCATGTCCGGGGTCGATGACGATGACGGGCAGGTTGCGCGCGACCGTGCGACGGTGGTGCTTCGTCCGCGCAGCGTGGCGCTGATGCGGATGTCCGTGGGTCGCCCGAGCAACGGTACGTCCCCGCGTGACATGGTGTCCTGCCGACTTTCTGTTGTGCGCCACCGTCGCGTGGTGCCGCGTAGAGGGGCGATGCCGGCTGGCAGCCTTCGTCGAATGACTGCTCCGCTTCGATGCCGCATGGTGAGGGGCCGTATGCCTGTGCCGGCCGGCGGAGGTCGCCGGATTGCTACCCCGCTTCGACGCGGCATGATGCGGCGCGGTCTGCCCCTCCCGGCTGGCTCCCTTGTGCTCGGCCCAGGCCAGATCCCCACAGAAAAGGAACGCCGACATCAACAGCCCGGCAAGGACGCGGCAGAAAACCCGCCCGCTCAGGGCCATCCTGTATCCGTCCGAGTCAGGCTGTCTCATGGCGTTTCCCCCGATGCATCCCGCCATGGCCGCAGGGCCGCAGAGGCTCCGGCCTTAATGCAACGTCCTATCAAGGACAAGGCTATCATTCTTAATGTTTTATGCTAGATGGAGGTATGGGGGCTGGACAAATCGGGCCGTTGCCGTGAGCGCCTTGCCGGACCAGCGCAGCCCGCCGACCCCCGCGAAGACGACGGGGCGGCAACGCCGCCTGCGCACGGTCCTCATTGTTATGTGCACGGCGCTCTGGACCGCTCTGCTGCCACCTTCGCGAGGCGCGGCGGAAACCGCACAATCATCGGCCAAGGCGGCAAACGGACACGCGGTCGGCCGCTACACCGGATTGCCGCTCCCCCGCTTCGCTTCGATCCGCTCTCACCGGGCGAACCTGCGCAGGGGGCCCGGCACGCGCTACCCGATAGACTGGGTGGTGCACCGAAAATTCCTGCCGGTCGAAATCCTGCGGGAGTTCTATGACTGGCGCTACGTCCGTACTCCCGACGGCACCAAGGACTGGATACACGGGGCACTGCTCTCGGGCCGGCGAACCTTCAGGATCGGGAAGGTGACCGCCACACTCCGCCGCGCCCCGCAGCGTGATGCAGGTGCCGTGGCGCTGCTGAAACCGGGCGTGATCGGCCACCTGCTTTCCTGCGAACACCTGGCCGCATGGTGTCGCGTACGTGTGGGCAGCCACCGAGGCTATCTGCGCCGCGACACGTTCTGGGGCACTCTCCCCGGCGAAGCGATCGCCGAGTAGGCAGCAGGCGACCGCGCGGCGGGGTGCACGACCGTTTGCCGGGTTCGGCGACCCTGCTGATTGCATCATCGCGTGCAATCCAGCAGCGGGCCAAGCTGGCCGATGCGGCGCTCGATCGTCTCGGCGCGCTCCCGCAGATAGGAACCCGGATGTGCTGCCGACCAGTGCAGGGGGTCGGGCAGCACCACGGCGAGCCGTGCCGCCTGGTCCCTTGTCAACTCTGCCGCCGACCGGCCGAACAGCCGGTGCGCGGCTGCCTCCGCGCCATACACCCCAGGTCCGAATTCGACGACGTTGAGATAGACCTCAAGGATCCGCTGCTTGGGCCATAACAGCGCCACCTGCGGGGTCAGCCAGGCTTCGATGACCTTGCGAACCGGATCGCGGCCGGGCCACAGCAGCAGGTTCTTCGCCGTCTGCATCGTGATGGTGCTGGCCCCTCGCGGCCTTTCGCCGTCGCGCCAGAGGGCGATCTGGCCCGCCAGCGCGTCGAAGTCAAAGCCCCATGTCTCCTGGCAGAACAGGTTGTCCTCCGACGCAACAACCGCCTGCGCCAGGGCGGGGGCAATGCGCTCGTAGGAGACCCAGTCGTGATGCAGGCCGTAGCCTTGCAGCAGCCGCAGCAGCATCAGCGGTGTGATCGGCGGGGGGACAAAGCGAAACAGCAGGATCAGGCAGGGGGGACCGAACAGCAGCAGCAGAACGCCCCGCCTGACGACACGTCCTGCCCGGGGCATCGCCGGCAATCGCGACCGAATCGAGCGGAGGGGGAAGCGCATGGGACCGCTACAGGCTCACTTCACCCAGGCTGCCTTGTTCGACCGGCCCCTCAAAACCGTTCGGTCGCGCGCCACGCGCCGATCGAAAGTACGGTGCGACGCGTCGGTGCGCCACGCGAGGCCACATTGTCCGCCTCCGCCCCACCGATTTGCCAGGGCGGCACAGCGTCCTACAGTGGCATCAACAGACAACTGGGAAGGAAACCGCGTGCGCCAGGTCCCCGGTTCGGCCGCCTCGTCATGAGCGAAATCGTCACCGTTTCCGGCGTGGCGCTGGAAATTGAGGAGCGCGGCAGCGGCCGTCCGCTGCTGTTCCTGCATCCGGGCGAAGGGTTGCAGCCGGAACGTCCGTGGCTGGACCTGCTCGCCAAATCCTTCCGCGTCATCGCGCCGCACCATCCCGGTTTCGGCGGCTCCGCACTGCCCGACTGGATCGGCACGGTCGATGATCTTGCCTATCTGTATCTCGACCTCGCGGCGCGGATGCAGTTGAACGACGCGGTCCTTGCCGGTGCGTGCTTCGGCGGCTGGATCGCCGCCGAAATGGCCGTCCGCGACACACGCCGCTTCTCCGCCCTGCTTCTCGCCGCGCCGCTCGGCATCAAGGTCGGTGGCGTGACGGATCGCGACATCACGGATATGCACGCACTTCCGCACGCGGATTTTCTCCGCCTGGCCTGGGCGGATCCGTCGATGGGCCAGCACGATTACGCGTCGCTGCCCGACAGCGCGCTCGCCGCCATTGCCAGCGGACGCGAGGCGCTCGCGGTGTTCGGCTGGAAGCCGTACATGCACAATCCGCGCCTGAAGCGCTGGCTGCACCGCATCGACATCCCCACGCATCTGGTGTGGGGCGAGCAGGACGGCATCGTTACCACGGCATATGGCGAAGCCTGGAAGGCCTCGATCCCGAGCGCAACGATGCAGACAATTCCAAAGTGCGGTCATTATCCCCACTGGGAACACCCGGCACAGTTTGCGGCATTGGCCGCCGATCTTGCCCACAAATCCTGAGCGCAGGAGCACACGACGATGCGCACCTGGTATTTTTCCGAGATGGCGTACCACCCGGCATGGGAGAAGGGCCTGGAGCGAGGTTCGCTTCGCGTCAACTTCCCCAATGAGATTCTCGATCCGGTCGAGGCCGGCAAGCTGCTGAGCCGCTATCTCGACGAATTCGCGCTGTGCGATGAGGTCGGGATCGACATCATGGTCAATGAGCACCACAGCACCGCGACCTGCATGACGGTGTCCGTGCCGATGGCGCTGGCCGTCATCGCGCGCGAAACCCGCAGGGCCCGTCTGCTCACGCTCGGAAATCCGATCGCAAACCGTCCCGATCCGGTGCGCGTGGCGGAGGAAATGGCGTGGCTCGATTGCCTGTCCGGCGGACGGCTGGAAATGGGGCTGGTGAAAGGCGCGCCATATGAGATCGCGCCGGCGAATTCCAATCCCGGCCGGCTGATGCGGCGCTACTGGGAAGCGCACGACCTGATCCTGAAGGCGCTGTCCACCACCACCGGTCCCTTCAATTGGGAAGGCGAGTTCTTCCAGTATCGTGCGGTGAACATCTGGCCGCGCCCCATTCAGCAGCCGACACCGCCGGTCTGGATGACCGGTATGAGTGTCGAGACAGGTGTATTGGCGGCTGAGCGCGGCCATGTGGTCGGCACGCTGCTGTCGGGCGGGTTGGCCAAGCCGATGTACGACGCCTATCGCAAGCGGGCGCGCGAACTGGGCTGGGAAGCCGGCCCCGACCGCATGGCGTACGCGGCGATCGTCGGTGTCGGCAGCACGCGCGCCGAAGGGTTGCGCCGAGCCAACATCATTGCCGATTATGTGCGCACGGCACCGGTGGTGGCGGAACCCTTTACCAACCCGCCAGGCTACAACTCCATTCGCGCGAATATCGCCATGATGAAGGCTGGCCCGCGCGCCAACCGGTTCGTCACCGACCGTCATGGGAACCCGATCAACCATCGCACCGCGACGGTCGAGCAGTTCATGGATACGGAGACGGTGTTCGCCGGGACGCCGGATGACGTGTTCAATCAGCTCAAGGCATTCAACACCCGCATGGGCGGGGTCGGGCACCTGCTGTTCTTCGGCCAGGGCGGCTACCTCACGCATCAGGACGCGAAGGAGAACATCACGCTGTTCGGGCGGGAGGTCGCGCCGCGTCTGCTCGAGCTCGGCGCCCCGGAAGCGGTGGCCGCGGAATAGCGCTGTCGGGGAACGCGCATCCGCGACACGAATGGCTGGCGGAAGCGACGCAGAGCCGCTCAATCGAACAGCGTCGCCAGGCGCTGCTTCATGCTGTCGGCGACATAGAGTGCCAATGCCTGAATGGTGGAGGTGGGATTCACGCCGCCTGACGTGACCCAGATGCTGCCGTCGACGATGAACAGGTTCCTAACGCCATGGCAGCGGCCCCACGCATTGACGACGGACCGTTCCGGATCGTTCCCCATCCGTGCCGTGCCCAGGAGATGCCCGGGACTGTTGAGGAGGGTGCGGGAAGTATAGAGGTCTGTCGCGCCGGCGGCGGTCAGGATCTCTGTTGCGCGGGCGATCCCGTGTTCCATCATGCGCTGCGAGTTCTCGCTGATCGCGTAGTCGATCCGCGGCGCGGGAATG
>DATNEJ010000304.1:0-20995 GCA_035606775.1 Acetobacteraceae bacterium
GGTCAAGGTCGATGTGCGTATCCTGGCCACTACCAACCGCGACCTGCCGGCGGAGGTCGCGCGCGGGCGGTTTCGCGAGGACCTGTATTTCCGCCTGAATGTCGTCTCCCTGCGGGTTCCCGCTTTGCGCGAGCGCGCCGCCGACATCGCCGCGCTGGCGGAGCATTTCGCCCGCCGCTACGCCGAGGTGAACGGGCTGCCGTTCCGTCCGCTGTCACAGGCCGCGCTGCTGCGTCTGACCTCCCACACTTGGCGCGGCAACGTGCGGGAACTGGAAAACACACTCCACCGTGCGGTGCTGCTGGCGGAAGGCGCGGAGATCGATCTGCCGGCGATCGAGCTGGCTCCATCCAGCATCGCCGGCGATTCGCCGCAGCGGACACAGGGACACGGTATCGCCTCTTTGGTCGGTCGCCGGATGGAGGAGGTCGAGCGCGACCTGATCATCGAGACTCTGGGCCACACGCTGGGCAACCGCACGCACGCAGCGACCATTCTCGGCATTTCCATCCGCGCGCTGCGCAACAAGCTGCGCGATTACGCGGCGCAGGGTGTCGCGGTACCCGCCCCGGGCGCGGGCGTGGCGGCCTGAACACCGATGGCCGTTCTCGCCATTACCGATCTTCTGCCGCGGGTCACCGCGAAGGCGCGCCGGTTCACGCCGAGCAGCGATATCGGATTGGCGTTGGGGGTGGTCGCGCTGCTGTCGGTGCTGATCCTGCCGCTGCCGACCTTGCTGCTGGATTTCGGCCTGGCCATCTCCATCACCACCGCCGTACTGGTGCTGATGGTGGCACTGTTCCTGTCGCGCCCGCTCGACTTCACCAGCTTTCCCACCTTGCTACTGCTGACGACCTTGCTGCGGCTTTCGCTCAATGTCGCGACGACGCGGCTGATCCTGTCGCACGGCAACGAGGGAAAGTTGGCGGCGGGCCATGTCGTCGCCGCGTTCGGCGGCTTCCTGATGGGCGGCGACGTGGTGATCGGGTTGATCCTGTTCTCGATCCTGCTGGTGGTGAACTTCATGGTCATCACCAAGGGCTCGGGGCGCATCGCGGAAGTGGCGGCGCGGTTCAGCCTGGATGCGATGCCGGGCAAGCAGATGGCAATCGACGCCGACCTGTCCGCCGGGCTGATCGACGAGAAGGCGGCGCGCCAGCGGCGGCGGGAACTGGAGGAGGAGAGCGGCTTCTACGGTGCGATGGACGGTGCAGCGAAATTCGTCCGCGGCGATGCGATCGCCGGGCTGATCATTACCGTCATCAACATAGTGGGTGGGCTGGCGATCGGCATCGTGCGCCACGGCATGTCGTTCGCCGATGCCGCGAGCACCTTCACGACGCTGACGGCCGGCGATGGGCTGGTGTCGCAAATACCGGCGCTGTTGGTCTCCACCGCCGCCGGCATCGTGGTGACCAAGGGCGGGACCGAGGGATCGGCGGATACCGCGCTGGTGCGCCAGTTGGGCGGCAATCCGAAGCCGTTGGCGATGGCCTCGGGTGCCGCCGCCGTGCTTGCACTGATGCCGGGGCTGCCGGCTTTTCCGTTTATGGCGCTGGCCGGATTGGCTGGCAGCGGGGCGTGGCTGCGCTACCGCCATCCCGTGGCAGCCGCGGATGCCCCGCCGGTTGCGGTGGAACCCACTGAACCGCCGATCGCGGAAAGCCTGCGGATCGACCTGATCCGGTTGGAGCTGGGCTTTGGCTTGCTGGCGCTGGCCGGTGGGCCGACGCCGCGGCTGACCGAGCAGATCAAGGGTCTGCGCCGTTCGATCGCGGCCGAGATGGGCTTCGTCCTGCCGCCGGTGCGTATCCAGGACAACATGCAGCTCGATGCCGATTCCTACGTGATCCGTATCAAGGAGATCGAGGCCGGCAAAGGCGAGCTGCGTCCGACGATGCTGCTGGCGATGGATCCGAAAGGCGGCGTGCCGCCGCTGCCGGGAGAGCAGACGAAGGAGCCGGCGTTTGGCCTGCCCGCGCTGTGGATCGATGCCACGGCGCGCGAGGAGGCAACGCTGTTCGGCTGCACGGTCGTCGATCCGGCGAGCGTGCTGACCACGCACCTGACCGAAGTGGTGCGCGAAAACGTGGCGGAGCTGCTGTCGTACAGCGAGACGCAGAAGCTGCTGGACGAGCTGCCGCGCGATCAGCAGAAGCTGGTGTCCGACCTGATTCCCTCGCAGGTCAGCGTGGGCGGTGTGCAGCGCGTGCTGCAGGCGCTGTTGAGTGAACGTGTGTCGGTCCGCGACCTTGCGACGATCCTGGAAGGCATCCAGGAAGCCTGCACCGGGTCGAACCGCGGCATTCCCATCATCGTCGCGCATGTGCGTGCCCGCCTCGCTCGGCAGATCTGCGACTCGCATACCGCCCCCGGCGGCTACATTCCGCTGGTGACCTTGTCGCCGGAGTGGGAGCAATCGTTTCTGGAGGCGATGACCGGGCCGCCGGAAGATCGCCAGTTGGCCATGCAGCCGAGTGCGCTCCAGGCGTTCATGCAGCGGCTGCGCAGCGTGTTCGAAGCCGCCGGCAACAACGGCGATACGCCGGTTCTGCTGACCGGTGCCGGCATCCGCTTCCATGTGCGGGAGATCGTGGAGCGTATCCGGCCGAACACGACGGTGTTGGCGCAGACGGAAATCCACCCGCGCGCGCGAATCCGCACGGTGGGCACGATATGAGTTTGCGGTGTGCGCCGGGATGCCACCACGGAACTCCCGTGCCTGCCCGGCACGACAGAACCCGCGTGCCTGCACGGCACGACAGAAGCCGCGTGCCTGCCCGGCACGACAGAAGCCGCGTGCCTGCACGGCACGACAGAAGCCGCGTGCCTGCACGGCACGACAGAAGTCACGTGCCTGAACAGCACGACAGAAGCCGCGTGTTTGAACAGCACGGCACGAACCGTGCGCTCGTGGGACCGCCGCACTCATGCGGCTGAAGCTGTTCCGGGCCGCGACGACGGCAGAGGCGATGGCGCGTGTCCGTGCGGAACTAGGGGCAGACGCGCTTATCCTGGGAACCCGCCGTGTCGCCGACGGGGTAGAGCTGACCGCGGCGCTGGAGCCATCCGAGACACAGCACGCGGCACCACCTCTGCCGGACCCGGCGCGCGTTGCGGCGCTGCGGTTTCACGGTGTCCCTGACGCGTTGCAGGACGCGCTGTGCGGCGGCACGCTGGATGCTGCCCTGGCGCGCGTGCTGTCCTTCGGGTCTCTGCCGCTGGCGGTGGACTCGGCGCCGTTGCTGCTGGTCGGGCCGCCCGGCGCGGGCAAGACGCTGGCGGCAGTGCGGCTCGCCACGCGCCTGGTGATGGCGGGGACGAAGCCGATGATCGTCACTGCCGACGGAAGGCGCGCCGGGGCAACCGAGCAGATGGCCGCCTTCACCCGGCTGCTTGGCATCAGCCTGGTCGTCGCCAGCCATCCGGTCACCCTCGCCCGCGCCCTGGCGCGCCGCCAGGATGGAGCGCCAGTGCTGATCGACACCCAGGGCGCCGACCCGTTCGACCCGGCGCAGGCGGACGCGCTGCGCGCGCTGGCTTCGGCAACCGGGGCGACGGTCGCGCTGGTACTGCCGGCGGGTCTCGACCCCGCGGAGTCCGCGGACCTTGCCGGCGCCTTCGCGGCCGCCGGCGCCACGCTGCTGGTCGCGACGCGGCTCGATCTTTCCTGCCGGTTCGGCGGGCTGCTGGCGGCCGCCGCGTCCGCACGCCTGGCGATCACCGAGGCAGGAACCGGCTTTGACGCGGCGGACGGACTGGCCCCGCTCACCCCGGCGGCTTTGGCCGCCTGCCTGATGCAGACCAAAAGGCCCCTTCATGAACGACATGCCGCCTAGGGCACCACGCGACCCGGCCGCCCCTCGGGACCTGCGCACGCGCGGCGCAGCCGAACAAGGTCCAGCCGTACCGGCCCGCCCTGGCCCGCGCGTGATCGCCATCGCCTCCGGCAAAGGCGGGGTAGGCAAGACCTGGTTCGCCATCACTCTGGCACACGCACTGGCGCTGGGGGGACGCAAGGTTCTGCTGTTCGACGGCGATCTGGGTCTCGCGAATGTCGACGTGCAGCTTGGTCTGACGCCGCGCTGGGACCTGGGAAGCGTTATCGCCGGCCAGGTCGCGATGACGGATGCAGTCACCCGGCATCCCAACGGCGGGTTCGACATTCTGGCAGGGCAATCCGGGTCGGGCACGCTCGCCGCCCTCGCCCCCGACCGGCTGGAGCAGGTGCTTGCCACCCTCGCTTCCCAGTCCGCGCGGTATGACGCGGTGCTGCTCGACCTCGGGGCAGGACTGGATCGTTTCGTCCGCCGCATGGCGGCCTGGGCCGACAGCGTGCTGGCCGTGGTGACGGAGGAGCCGACCAGCCTGACCGACGCTTACGCCCTGCTGAAGCTGCATTGCGCGGACAGGCAGCCGGCCGATGCGCGCGTCGTAGTGAACCAGGCGGCGACGCACGCAGCCGGGGAGCGCACCTATACGACCCTGCGGCGCGCCTGCCTGAATTTCCTCGGACTCGATCCGGCGCTGGCAGGGACCATCCGCCGCGACGACCACGTGCGCGATGCCATCCGCCGCCAGTCGCTGCTGCTGACTCGCCATCCGGCCTGCCAGGCCGCCGCGGATGTTCAGGCGACGGCGGAGAGGCTGGCGAGGCAGTTGTCGCATACCCGGCTTCCGGCGGAGATCGAGTGAGCCTCGGCGCAGCACGCGGCCCGATGGACCCGTCGCGCGCCATGCCTGAAATCCCGCAGCATCCGGGCGTATAATGCACGGCCGGTTTGCGCGCCGGTGCTCCGGGACCACATAAGGCGCGATCGCCGGAGGCGGGACTGCCCCGCAGGCTGGAGTCACGCTTTGATACAGCAGACGGGGCCGGATCGGGCCAGACTGATCCGAATCATGGCCCGGTGCCGGCAACAGGAGGCAGGATGGAGCTGATCCGCAGGGGCCGGAAACGTGATCTGCGGGCGGATTTCTTCCGCGGCCTCGCGCTGTGGTGGATCTACACGGACCACATCCCTGGCGACGTGCTCAGCAATTACAGCCTGCGCAACTTCGCCATGTGCGACGCGACCGAGGTGTTCGTGCTGCTCGCCGGCTATGGCGCGGGGCTGGCCTATGGCGCGACCATGGACCGCCAGGGCTATCTGTACGCGGCAGCCGACACCGTGCGGCGCGCCTGGGTGCTGTATATCGCCCACATCTTCCTGTTCGTGGTGTACACCGCCCAGGTCGCCTACTCGGCCATCGCGCTCGACCGGGTGTTCTACCTGGAGGAAACGCGCCTCGACATCCTGGCCGACGATCCCTACCGGGGCCTGCTTGAGGCGCTGCTGCTGCGGTTTCAGCCGAACCTGCTGAACATCCTGCCGCTGTATGTGATCCTGCTGCTGTTCTTTGCCGTAGGGCTGGCCTTGCTGCACTGGCCCAGGGTGCTGTTCGCCGTGTCGGCAGGACTTTACGTGGTGGTGCGGGTGACCGGGCTGAATTTCGGGTCGTGGACCGGGGAGGGCTGGTTCCTCAACCCCTTCGCCTGGCAGTTCCTGTTCGTGATCGGCGCCCTGCTGGCCTACGCACCCCCGGCGATGCCGCGGGTGCGTAGGCCGATCGACGTTGCCGCCTGCCTGGTGCTGCTGGCGGGCATCGCGGTGATCTGGATCGTGAACACCCACCCGCCGATCGCGGCGGCGATACCGGAACCGCTGATGCGGTTCGTCATCGCCGACGACAAGACCGGCCTGCACCCATTCCGGATCGCCTCCATCCTGGCGCTGACCTGGCTGGTGATCCGGCTGGTGCCGTTCGAGGCGGCCTGGCTGCGCAGCCGGTTTGCCGCGCCTTTGATGTTGATGGGACAGAATTCGCTGGCTGTGTTCTGCTCCGGCATCTTTTTCTGCTTCATTGCGCGGATCGGGCTGGAGTACAGCGACGGGGCCGCTATGCAGGTGGGGGTGAATCTGTTCGGTGCGATCAGCATGATCGCGGTGGGGCTGATGGCAGCGTGGTACCGCAGCAAGGGACGGCCGCCCCGATCCCCCGCTACCGTTCCGGCTGGTCTGCAAGCCGATACCGGCTGATGCGGATGCGCCGCCTGGTTTTTTTCTTGATGGGCCTGCTGGCGGCTGTGGCGCTGGCAGTGCCGCCGCCGGCGCGGGCGACGCCCCTGCCCGCTGCCTGCCAGGCGCCGGATGAGCTGCTGGCGGGCGATACGCCGCTGGAGCACGTCGCCGCCGCCATTGCCGCGGGCAAGCTGAGCATCCTGGCGGTCGGTTCGGCCACGACGGCGGGCGAGCAGAAGGGCGGCACGCCCGGCCAGTCCTTTCCGTACCGGATGGCGGACGCGCTGCGTGCGCAACTGCCGAAGACCGAGGTGTCGCTGACCGTCCGCGGGCGCCGGGGCCTGACGGCCGAGGCGATGCTGCCGCTGCTGACCGAGGCGCTGAAGGGTCAGCACTATGACCTGGTTGTCTGGCAGACCGGCACGGTCGAGGCGGTGCGCGGCCTGCGTCCGGACGCTCTGCACGCCGCCCTGGAGGCCGGCATCGAAGCGATCCGCGCGAATGGTGGCGACGTGGTGCTGGTCGATCAGCAGTTCAGCCGGTTCCTGCGCGCCAACGCCGATGTCGATCCGTATCAGGGCGTGATGCAGCAACTGGATATGCTACCGGGAGTGGCGCTGTTCCATCGGTACGACCTGATGGCCGAGTGGGTGAGCGCCGGACAGATCGATCTGGAGCGGACGGAGAAGCCGGAACGGGCGAAGACGATCGCGCTGCTGAATTCGTGTCTCGGAGAGGCTCTGGCGCGGTTTGTGCTGAGCGGCGCGGCGCTGCGGCATTGAAGGGGTGGAGGTGTGGTTGGGACGTGGTGTGAGTCGGCAAGCGCAGGGCTGACTGGTATGCGCGCAGGGTTGGTGTGGCGGCTGCGCGCGAAATCAATGAGATACCAGCGGCCCGACAATCGACCGATGAGTCAAGAGTCCGGGCCGCTGGTATGAGTCGGCAAGCGCAGGTCCGGTTAATGCGTTCGGCCCACCCGCGGAATATGGCACTGACTGCAGACGCCATGTATCGTGAACGACGCTGCATCGGACAACGCTGCGGCGCGCGCATAGAAGAAGAATGCTGAAAAGCGCTGTCGGCGGCGTGCCATTGGGCGACGCCGTACTACCACTGTCATACCTGAGTCGCAGCACGCCTGTCCGGACGTCAGAAAATGACCTTCTTTCCAACGGTATCGGAGCCAACGGTACCGGGACAGTTCAGCAAATCACGTGACATCAGGCGCGCTGGCATTAGATGCCGGATCCACGACCGGAGCTTCGCCGGGTGCTTCACGGGCGCGAAATTCCTCCCGGTCACCGAAGCTGCGCCGACGGCCGCTGTCGGATCGAATGAAAGGCTTCGGGCCGCGAAAGTTGCGGTCGCGCTCCTCGGCTTTGCGTGACAGGATCGCCGATGGTCCCTCTTCGATACCTTCCACGCTCAGTGTCAAAAAGCGCAGGATATCCTCATTCAAGCGCAGTTGCCGTTCCATCTCGTTCACGAACGCGGGCTTCGCATCGAGCCCCATGAGCATGTAGTGGCCTTTGCGATTCTTCTTGATCCGATAGGCGAGGCTGCGCAGGCCCCAATATTCGCGCTTTATCATCGCGCCGCCATCCGTTTCGAGCTGGCCGGCGACGTTGTCGACGATGCCCTCGACCTGCTGCTGAGTCACGTCGTTGCGGGCAATGAGCACGCATTCGTAAAGCGGCAAGATGGAGTCCTTTCGGTTATGACGGCGGCGGCATCAGCGCCTGGGAAGCACCCGACGCCTCGCCGATCGTCCGCGGTGCTTTCCCGCTGGCGTCGCAGAACCGCATATTCTTGATCAGGGTCGTTCCTGTCCAGGAACAGAACCGGTCGGCGTATTGGGGCTATGCAACACGCGTGCGCCACCGATGGCGCGAGCCGGCTTCGGCCAGAGCCTGTCCGGCGCGAACAGAAGCACCGAACAGGCTCTATCTCTTTGTTTGATCGCGTGATTCACGCCCCGGCGATTCCGTCTGCGACGCTCACGCTCCGGCCGCTCTTGGAATTTCTGTCGATCTCGACGATGGATGTGGCCGTCACAGGCGCTTCATACCGGCAGAAATCTCGACGGACGGAGAGCGGATCGTTGGGGCAAGCCGTTGCGCCGTAACCGCTCGCGCTGCCTGACGGCAGCACGGTCGATAGCGTCAAACGATAGCGTCAAACCGCCTTCAGGTTCGTGGCCGACATCTTGCCCTGTTGGCCGCGCTCCACGTCGAAGCTGATCTTCTGCCCCTCGTTCAGGCCACTGAGGCCGGCGCGCTCAACTGCCGAGATATGAACGAACACATCGTTCGATCCGTCAGTTGGCTGAATAAAGCCAAATCCCTTCTGGGAATTGAACCATTTGACCGTGCCTTCCGACATCGCGTCATTCTCCTTGCAATTCGGCGATCCGCACTGTGCGGACCGGAATGCCTTTCATTTGGGAGCACCGAAGCGCGACGAAGCCGCATAGGCAAGGTACGATAGACCCACGCTGAAAAGCGCCGTTCGCCATACTTAGGGAAGCCGCAGCGGCTTTACCAGTACAATTATCGCGTCACGGGCTGATATTTGCCCGTTGACGATCGAGCGCGCTGCCCGCTCTCGCTTCGATCAGTGTTTGATTGATCAGCTTGATCGCATCCGGCTTGGTGATCCGATTGACGACAGCAAATTCGCCGGCGAGACGCTCGAGCGCAAGCTCAAACAGATTGCGCCGGCTGAAGCTGCTGTCGGCGCCGCCGTCGAGCACCTGTAGATCCCGAACCACTTCCGCCAGCGCGCCGGGATTGCCGGTGTTGATCCTCGCCTGATATTCCTGGGAGCGCCTGGCCCAGATAACCCGGCTCACCCGGGGGCCATCTTTCAAAACGGCAAGTGCCGCGGCCAGAACCTCCTGGCTGGCAGGTTTGCGCAGCCCGGCAGCGCGCGCCTGAGCGACAGGGACGCGCAGCGTCATCTGATTGTCCTCGAACGAGATGCGGATAAGATGCAGCCGGTATCCATCAATTTCTTCGAACTCCACGCGTTCGATTCGTCCGACTCCGTGCGCGGGGTAAACGACGGCATCGCCCTGGCAAAAGGGATTCACCTCGTTCGGCTTGGTCTTCGCGGCTGTTGCTTCCAGGGCAGCCATCACCATTGCCGCCGTCATCGGTGTCGCCGCCACCCTAAGCTACCTCAAATAATTGGTCGATATGCCTATATGGCGGGTATGCACCCCGGTGCACAGGGCTCAAAGGCGGTTTCGTCCGATTGTACGCGTTTGCCGGACAAATGGCGCTACCGCGGACCGCGAGTCATCCGTTTCAGCGTGGCAACCTGCCGGAAGAATTCTTTGCGCGAGCGGGCAGGACTCCCCAGCAATACGGAGCAAGCAGGAACGTCGGAGATAACCCCGGCCTGCGCACCGATTTGGCTGCGCTCACCAATGCGCAGATGGCCCGCCATGCCCACCTGGCCACCGACCTGAACGAAATCCTCCAGGATCGTCGAGCCGGCGATGCCGACCTGCGCCACAATCACGCAGCAGCGGCCAAGCTGAACATTGTGGCCGATCTGCACCAAATTATCGATCCGCGTGCCGGCGCCGATGATGGTGTCGCGGGTTGATCCCCGGTCTATTGTGGTGTTGGCACCAATTTCCACGTCATCTTCCACGATCACGCGACCAAGCTGCGGGATACTGAGAAAGCCCGTCTTGGTCGTAGCGAAGCTGAAGCCCTCCTGGCCGATTCGGGCGCCCGGATAGACGTAGACCCGCGCACCAAGCAGGGCATGACTGAGGCTGGCATGGGCGCCAATGCGACAGTCGCGGCCCAGGGTGACACCGGTACCGACGGAGACAAACGACCCGATACGGCAGCCAGGACCGATCTCAGCCCGGGCTTCAATCACCGCGTAAGAGCCGACCTCGGCGGTTGCGTCCACCTGTGCATCCGGGTCGACCAGCGCAGAAGGATGCACCCCGGGACGAGGCGGCCGCACGGGATGAAACAGCTCCGCAACACGCGCCCATCCTTCATAGGTTGAGGCTGTGACGATGGCTATGGCGCTGCTGGGAACCCGAGCCTGCATCTGTGGATGCACGATGACCGCGCCAGCCAGGGTCCGCTCGAGCGCTGCAACATAGCGCCTGTTGTCAAGAAAGCTGACCTCGTCCTGTCCCGCTGACTGCAAGGGAGCAACGCCGGCAAACATCCGATCGACGGCAGGTGCCGTGCCCACCGCTGCATTTGCGATGTCCGCCAGGGGATGTGGCCCACTTCGCGCGAAGAACCGCGTATCGCCCATGCGAGATTCAGCCAAGGTCTGCGTTCCTTCCTTGGCTATGCGGCCATTTGGCATCGCACAGCCTGTGGGCGTCCTTGCTGGACTTAGCGCTCTTATGCGCCTAAGCTTACTCTATCGCCAGCGGCGGCCCGTGCACCGAGACCTCTGAGCGCTGCGACGCTGCGGGGAGTTCACTACCGCGGGCTTGAGCACTGGCGGCTGGGAGACACTAGCGCGCTCTCCCCTCATACAAGATGGAGCGCCGATGCGCCGATGGATTACACCCCCTGTCGTGATCCCGGCAGCGATAGTCGTAGCAGTCGTTGTCGTCGCAGTCTGCCGGGCGCTTTCCTGACGCTCGGCATGATCATGGCAAATGTCGGCTATCGAGCTGGCGGCGCGGGTCAACCTTGCATTGCGGCTTGCACCCCCCATGTATTACGGTAACATCCGCATGCATATCGCGAGGCGTTCGGCTCTCACTGCCGCATCGTTCAGCCTTCACCTGTAAAGAAATACAGGATCGCAGCTCGATTTGTCCTTTGGACAAAGTTGCTCCGGCTCGGAGAGCTTTGTGCCGACACCCGCCGCTGTCGGCGGCCATTGTCTGCTGCGAGGAACAAAAACAACAGGCTAAACAGGCAGCAGCGACAATCGTGTAGCAAAGTGGGCGTGTAGCAAAGCGGGCGTGTAGCAAAGTGGGCGGTACCAGGATGGGTCAAGTGTCGCAGCACTTGATGGCGCCGCAGCCGATCTCTTGCTCCATCCAGGTTGGAGAACATTTAGCGCCATGGATCTGACACGAGAACAAATGATCTTCCTGACCGATTTGCGAAAAGGGACCTGCCGCGCCACCGCAGCACAGGACGCCAGCGCAATAGGGCCGCTGATACGAGCCGACCTGGTGCGATGGGATAACGACCCGAACGAAGCGGCTAGGCGCCGTAAACCACCGGGCAGCACCTTTGCTCTTACGCCTCGTGGTGAGGCGTGCCTGGCTGAACAAGAGGGGCAGGAACGCACGGCGGGCTAAGGACTGTTCAGTGCCGATAGAAGCACCGGCCAGGTTCTACTCTTTGTTTGATCGCGTGATTTGCGGCTCCGACGGCAGGCATCGCTGAACATGGCGCCCGCAGCCAGCTTCCCGTGCTATACGCCGGCCGAACAGGCGCTTGATCGGGCGCTGCATGTGTTTGCCGTTCTATTGGCGGCCGGCGGTGTTGCCTGGCTGCTCTTCGCCGTGGCACCTGCCGGAGGCGTCCGCCAGCTCATCGGGCTGACGGTCTACGGTGCCGGGCTGATCGGCATGTTCGTGGCGTCGGCGGCGTATAATTCGTGCCGCCCGTGCCGCGCGAAGGAACTGCTTCGCCGTGTCGATCACGCCATGATCTTCGTGATGATCGCGGGCACCTGCACGCCATTCGCGCTATTGGCCTTTCCGGAAAGCATCGGCCTGCTGATTTCCGCAGTAATCTGGATCAGCGCCGCGGCCGGAGCGGTGCTGAAGCTGGCATTTCCACGCCGGCTCGAGCGACTGTTGCTTGCACTGTATCTTGCCATGGGATGGACGATGTTCGCTGCGAGCCAACGCTATGCCGGCAGTCTCTCGCATGGTGTGCTGCTTCTCTTGTTCGGCGGCGGGCTGGCCTATTCGTGTGGCGCGTGCGTCCAGGCGCGAGGCCGCTTTCGGTTTCACAATGTGGCCTGGCACGGGCTGGTTCTGCTCGGCGCGGGTTTGCATTGGATTGCGGTCGCCGATCAGGTTGTGATCCGGCGCGGTCTATAGGTGGTCCATGCATGAGCAGCACCAGGATACGGCAGGCCGTCTGCTGCTTGATAACGGCCAAGGAACTTGCCGGAGCACCCGTCATGCAATGAACGGTGTTCCGGCGCGCTGTTTGAAGATTTTCCTTTCGGAGATGTGTCATGGAAGCACGCAAGTTCGCAATCGGCGATCAGGTTCGCCTGCGTCTGGATAGCTACATAAACGACAATCCTGCCGATCTCTATACCGTCTCGTCCGCACTTCCGGCGACGGCCAATGTTTGGCAGTACCGGGTAAAACGAGTCGGCGATGGTCAGCAACGGGCGGTCAATGAGCTGCAACTCACGAAGGCTGCTTTTCAGACGCTGGCGAGCCGGTCCATAGCCGAAGTGCAACAGGACATGCAGAAGGTTCGCAACGCCGATGCCTCTGAACGAGCCCGTGTCGTGGCGAGACGTTCCGGACAGGAAAGGCTTTGATTTTTCGGCCACGGGCTGGACGCCCCCCGTTCCTGATACCCTGACCTCCCGTGCCGCCGGCAACCCGGATTGGCACAGACCGCCCTGAAATGCTCCCCTGCATCCCCAACCTCGGGGAGGCAGACAGCATGAGCAGAATCGGCATCGCCATCTCGGGCGGCCCCAACCCGGCCGACGCCGTCAACCTGGTCGTCCTCGCCGAAAGCCTCGGCTACGAATCCGCCTGGATTGCCGAAGGCCATGGCGGCGACCAGTTCGCCATGCTCGCCGCCTGCGCCGCACGAACCGCCCGCATCCGGCTCGGCACCAGCATCAGCAGCGTCTTCGTCCGAACCGCGCCAACGATCGCCATGGCCGCCTCCACCATCGCCGATCTGTCCGGTGGGCGCTTCATCCTGGGCCTCGGGTCCAGCCACAAGGCGCAGGTCGAACCCGAGCACGGCATGGTCTACAGCAAGCCGCTGACCCGCACGCGTGAGACCGTCGCGATCGTCCGCGCCCTGCTCCAGGAAGGACGCGTCAGCTTCCAGGGTGAGACTATCCGCATCCAGAACTTCGATCTCTGGTACACACCCCGCCACCGCACCATCCCGATCTACCTCTCGGCCGTGTTTCAGAAGGGCATCGCGCTCTGCGGCGAAATCGCGGACGGCATCATCCTGACGCGCAGCACGGTGCGCACCGCCGCGCAGGTGCGGACACACCTGGCCGAAGGCGCCCGCAGCGCCGGACGCGATCCGGCGCGAATAGAAGTCACCACGCTGTTGCCGACCTCTGTCGACGACACGCGCACTGCCGCGCTCGCTGCACTGCGCCCGGGAATCGCGTTCTATTGCGGGTTTTTCCCGCGCTACAACCGGATGATGGCCGAGCACGGATTCGCGGTCGAAGCCAACGCCATCGCGGAGGCGTGGGCGCGCAGTGACCGCGAAGCCGCCGAACGCGCAGTGAGCGATGAAATGATCGACGCGACCAGCGTGTCCGGCACGCCGGCACAATGCCGCGCGCGGATCGAGGCCTACCGGCGATCAGGCATCGACGTGCCGATCATCAGCCCCTTCGCCCGCGGCCCGGACGCTACGGCACGTTTCGAAGCCGCGATCCGCGCCTGTGCGCCGCCAGCCGCCGGATAGACGGCACAACGGAGACAGTCGCACGATACGTGCGTGCCAGAACGAAAGAAGCGATCCATGAAAATCACCCGCGTATCCGCCATTCCGATGTCTGCCCCCGTTCCGCCGGAGAAGCGTCACCGCACCGACCTCGGAACGAAGGTCAAGAGCGATGCGACGCTGATTCGTGTCGAGACGGATAGCGGCCTAATCGGCATCGGCGCGGCACTCGGAACACCGCCGATCGTGGCGGCCATCGTCGAGCACGAGCTCGCGCCGGAATGCGTCGGGGAGGACCCGCTGTTCTCCGAACGCATCTATGAGAAGATGTACAACGGCTCACGCAGCAGGCCGGCGCTTGAGCGCGGCGTGACGCAGGCCGACGAAAGCCGGCGCCGGGGCGTGATCATGGAAGCGATCGCTGGCGTCGATATTGCCGTATGGGACGTGAAGGCACAGGCGCTCGGCATTCCGCTCTACCAGGCGCTCGGCGCGGTGCGCAGCGCGGTTCGCGGCTACGCCAGCGGCGGCTGGGCACCGGGTGAGGAGGCGGAAGCCGAACTGGCTGGCTACGCCGCCAAGGGGTTCACCGCCGCCAAGATGCGCGTCGTCGGCCGCGACGGGTTCTCCGTCGCCAATTGCGTGCGCCGGGTACGCGCCGCGCGGCGCGGGCTTGGCCCCGATGTCGAACTGATGGTCGATGCGCATGGCTCGCTGGAGGTTGCCACCGCCATCAGGCTTGCCCGGGAGCTGGAGCCTTACAACATCGCCTGGTTCGAGGAGCCGGTGACGCCTGACGATCACGCCGGCCAGGCGGAGGTGCGGCGTTCGACAATCATTCCCATCGCGTCGGGCGAGCGCGAGTTCACCCGGTTCGACTTCCAGGACCTGCTGGAGCGGCGCGCGCTGGATATCGCGCAGCCGGATGTCGCCCGCGCGGGCGGCCTGACGGAGATCCGGCGCATCGCGGCATTGACCTCCGCGTACGGCGTGCGCCTTGCGCCGCATGCCTGGGGCAGCGGCGTGCTGTTCGCGGCGAGCATTCACGTCGCGATGGCTGCCGCGAACTGCCACATCCTTGAGGTGACGCAAGGTTACATGCCGATGATGTGGGACTTGTTCAACGAGCCATTCGATATCCGCCCGGATGGCATGGTGCATGCGCCCGATCGGCCGGGGCTTGGATTCACGTTACGCGCGGATGCGCTGGAGCGGTTCCGGTATGTCGATGGGCCTGAGTTCGAGTTCTGATACCAGAAGCCCGCAGGGCTGACTGGTATGCGCGTAGGGTTGGCGTGGCGGCTGCGCGCAAGATCAATGAGATACCAGCGGCCCGACATGCTGCGACGAGTCAATCGTCCGGGCCGCTGGTATGACGCGCGATCACCGGCCAGGGGCGCTGGCGATGTGAGCCGCGCGCCGGGTTGGTGAACGGCGGTGTCCGTAACGAAGCTGTTGCCCATCCGTGCGCGGGTTACCGCCTTGCCTTTTGCGTCGGCTTTGCCCGCACCCGTTTCGCCGCGACACGATGTGCCGCTTCCAATGCCGCGCGCGCCCAGATCACAAGTTCTTCGGGTTCGTCGAACAGCCGTTCCGGCACGCACCAGAAGGAAAGATCGATGGTGCGGCCCTGCTTTTCGTAGCTGAGCGGCGGAGCCGACTTGGCTTCCTCAAAAACCGTGCGGTTGTGGTCATCGACGCGGAAGTAGAGCTTGTCGTCCGTCATCACCCCGAACATCAGCCCGTTGCAGAACATGCCCGTTGCGCCGAACATCCGCCGCATTGCGATGCGGCCCAGCGGGGCGAGCTGCTCGCGCAGGAATTCGGCGAAGCTGTCACTCGTGGCCATGCGCCGTCCTCCGTTCTGGTGCGGCGGTTCCGGCTTCGGGCGACAACGATCGGCGCGCGCAGCTCCACGTGTTCGATAGATCCGCCGGGCGTATCACGCCTTCCGCGGCGACCACCCATACGCCTTGGCGCAGGCGCCACCCATGAGCATGGCCCGCTCGGTATCGCTCAGGCGGTCCGTCTTGAAGAAAGGCTCGACGGCCTGCTCGTAGTTGACGACGGCGAAGGCGCGTGTCCAGTCCGTGCCCCACAGGCAGCGGTCGAAACCCCAGGCGTCAAATACGCGGGCAAGCGGGTCCCAGATGTCGGGAAATGGATACGGCTGCTGTGACAGCGTGCAGGCGCCGCTGACCTTGATCACCACGTTGGCGCGCTTCGCTAGTTCCAGCACCTTCGGCAGAGCGGCCCACGGTTGCGGCGGCGCGGGTGGCACGCGCGGCTGCAGAATGCCCAGATGGTCGAGGATGAACCGCGTGCCGGGATGGCGATCGACGATCGCCGTGCCCACGTCCATGTTGCCCCAGCACAGCATGTTCACGGGGAAATCGTGCTGTGCGGCGGCGCGCAGGACCCGGTCGAAGCCAGGATCGTTTGCTTCACGCCCCGACTCTTTCGGCAGCATGATGCGCACGCCGACGGTACCCGGCGTCTTTTTCCAGTCGGCGATGACATCGGCCACCGCCGGATCGTCCGGATCGACCGGCTTGACGATGCCGAACTTGCCGGGATGCGCCTGCTGCACTTCCACCGCATAGCTCGCGTCGTAGCGATACATGGAAAAGGAGGAGATGAAGATCGCGCCATCGACGCCGACCTTGTCCATTGCCGCGACCATCTCGTCACCCGTGACATGAGGGGGCCAGTTCGGCACGCTGTGCCAGGGTCGCTTCGGCGTGTTCGCCTCATAGACGTGGACCTGGGAGTCGATGATCGTCATTGGGGGCGCTCCTCTGTGTTGCGCGAGCTTGACGGTCATCGCAGGTTTGTCCAGAGGGCCGACTTCGCGGAGGGCGCGCGCCATACCGCTTTCGGCCACTATCGGGATCGTGCCGGCAACGCGGAACGTCCGCTCAGCCGGACACGGGCCTGCCACGCGACAAGCTCCCTCAAACGATATTGCCTGCGACAAAAAATCGCGCTAATAACCCGCCCATGGCACTGACCGAAGCCCGCCCTGTCTCGCGATTTTGGTACCGCTGGTATTGCAAGCCGGCGGTCTAGGTTCGTGCTCCAGTAGCCAGTTCCCGAAGCCGCCGCACCAAGGCGGCTTTCGCGTTTCTGATGACATGCTGACTCGCAATTCCGCCCCTGGTGCAGCGGCCTTCCCAACCGAAGGAGGTTCGCATGCACGCAGCCAGTTTCGATTTCGACGTGGTCACCGGCCCGTCCACACCGCCAAAACCACGACAAGCCCCCGCACAGACGGAACCGCCCAAACCGCCGGCGGCAGGCGAGGCAGCCCCGCCCGCTCCGCCACCCGGCTGAACGCGCGCCGTCGCCGGACAGGCCAGGCGAGTGCCGCGGGCGCAGCGTGTCAATGCGCCCGCGGCACTCGCCTGTACAACCATCTCGACAGGGGCGATGAAGCGTGATTCGCTGCCGCACGCCACGCCGGCACCCTGCGACACAGTAAGGCCAGACCGGGCCAATGACCTACGGCGAGCGCATCGCGCTTGGCAGCATCGCCTTGGGCTGCCTCGTACTCGGGCTCAAGGGCGCTGCCTGGTGGGTGACCGGCAGCGCCGCGCTCTATTCCGATGCGCTGGAAAGCATCGTCAACGTGGCCGCCAGCCTGATCGCCTTCGTCGCGCTGCGCTTCGCCGCACGCCCACCGGATGCCAACCACCCCTACGGCCACGACAAGGCGGAATTCTTCGCCGCCGTGCTGGAAGGCGCGATGATCGTGGTCGCGGCCCTGCTGATCTTTGAGCACGCGTGGCTGACCTGGCGTGACCCACGCCCGCTGACATTGCCGCTGCAAGGCGTCGGCATCAACGCGCTTGCCACACTGATCAATGGGGGATGGTCGGCGGTGCTGCTGCGGGCGGGGCGCAGGCTGCGCTCCCCCGCCCTGACGGCGGACGGGCGGCATCTGCTGGCCGACGTGGCGACCTCAATCGGCATTGCCGTCGGTGTCCTGCTGGCCGTAACCACCGGCTATCTCGTGCTGGACCCGCTGCTGGCCGCGGCGACCGGCGTCTACGTGCTGTGGTCGGGCGCTGCGATGATCTCCAGTTCCGTCGGCGGGCTGATGGATGCGGCGCCGGAACCTGCGGTGGTGAACCGCATCCGCGAACTGGTGGCGAACAGTGCCGCCGGCGCGATCGAGGCGCACGATTTACGCACACGTCACGCCGGGCGGCTGACCTTCCTCGAATTTCATCTGGTCGTCCCCGGTTCGATGACAGTGGCTGCGGCACACGCCATCTGCGACCGCATCGAGGATGCGCTGAAGGCGGAGATGGGCCATTTGATGATCACCATCCATGTCGAGCCGGAGGAGAAGTCCAAGCAGCACGGCGTGCCGGTGCTGTGACGCGGATTCGGCGCGCAGTTCTGCTCGCGGCGGTTGCCCTGCTGGCCGCGGCGCATCCGGCCGGGGCGGTGCAGCACGTGGTCTCGCTCAATCTGTGCACGGACCAGTTGCTGGTGCTGCTGGCACCGGACAAGATCGCGGCGCTGTCGCCGCTGGCGCGGGACCCGGCGCTCTCCTTCGTCGCGGCGCAGGCGGCCACGCTGCCAGTCGTGCGGCCGTCAGCCGAGGCGGTGCTGCGCCTCCACCCCGACCTGGTCCTCGCCGCGCCCTATGGCGCGCAGTCGGTGCTGGCCATCCTGCAGGAGGACGGCGTGCCCGTGCTGCGCGCCGCCCTGCCCGCGGACTTTCCGGGTATACGCGCCGAAACCCGCCTGCTCGCCCGCCGGCTCGGCGCCGAGGCGCGCGGGGAGGCACTGATCGCCGCGATGGACGCCACGCTGGACGCCGTGCCGAAACGAAGCAGGCGCGTCACCGCGCTGGCCTGGGAGCCACGCTATTTTACCGCCGGCCCTGGCTCCCTGATGGATGCGCTGCTGCGCGCCGCGGGTCTGTCCAATCTGTCCGACGGGCGGCAGGTGGGGCTGGAGGCCCTGCTGCGGCATCCGCCTGACCTGCTGGTGGTGCCGGCGGCGCCGGACTATCCCTCTTTGGCCACCGACATGCTGCAAAACCCCGTCCTGCGTTCGATCCGCCACCGCTCGCTACCGCCGGCGCTGACCCTCTGCGCCGGGCCGTTCAGCGCGCTGGCGGTCAAGGACCTGGCACGGTGATGCGATGGCTGGTCATGGCGCTGCTGGCCGCTGCGGCGGTGTCGCTGCTGGTCGGCGACGGCGTGCTGGGGGTGCCGGACGCGCTGGTGCTGGTGCAGATCCGCCTGCCCCGGACCCTACTGGCCATCCTGGTGGGCGGCGGGCTGGGACTGTCGGGCGCGGTCCTGCAAGGCGCTCTCCGCAACCCGCTGGCCGATCCGGGGCTGCTGGGCGTGACCGGCGCGGCGGGGCTGGGCGCGGCCATCGTCTTCTACTGGGGCCTGTCCCGGTTCTTCGCGCCCGCCCTGCCGCTGGGCGGACTGGCCGGCGCCGGCGCCGGGGCCTTCCTGCTGCTGCTTCTGGCCGGCCGGTCACTGTCGGGCCCGTCGCTGATCCTGGCCGGGGTGGCGGTCTCCGCCCTCGCCGCCGCCCTGGTGGCGCTGGCGCTCACCCTGGCGCCCAACCCGTTCGCGCTGGCGGAGATCACCTTCTGGCTGCTGGGCGGACTGCAGGACCGCACCCTGCTGCACGTCGCCCTGGCGGCGCCGCCGATCCTGGCGGGCGCGGCGCTGTTGCTGCGGCTGGGGCCGGGCCTCGATGCGCTCAGCCTTGGAGAGGACACCGCTGCGAGCCTGGGCATTCCGATTGCCCGCACCCTGCGGCTGGCCGCGGCCGGAACGGCGCTGACGGCGGGCGCCGCGGCGGCGGTGGCCGGCGGCATCGGGTTTGTCGGCCTGGTCGTGCCGCATCTGCTGCGGCCGGTCCTGGGGGAAAGGCCGAGCGGATTGCTGCTGGGGTCGGCGGTAGCGGGTGGGGGGCTGCTGCTGGCGGCGGATCTGCTGGTCAGGCTGGCACCGCTGGTTCTGCCGCTGTCGCAGGCGCCGCCCCTGGGCGTGCTGACGGCGCTGCTGGGCGCGCCGTTCCTGATCGCGATCGTCCGCCGGACGGTGCCGTGACGGGCGTGTCGCACGCCACTGTTTCCCTGGGCCGGCGTGTTGTGCTGCACGACGTGTCCTTCACCCCGCGGCCCGGGCAACTGGCGGCGGTCTGCGGCCCGAACGGTGCCGGCAAGACGACCTTGCTGCGCGCACTCGCCGGATTGCTGCCGCACGCGGGCGCGCCGGATCCCCGCCGCGTCGCCTACCTGCCGCAGGACGCGCGTTGCGCCTGGGGCCTCACGGTCCGGCAGGTGGTTGCCCTTGGCCGCATCCCGCACGGCGATGCCGCGGAGGAGCCGGTGGTGCAGGCGATGCGGGCCTGCGGCGTGCTGTCATTGCGCGATGCGCGGATCGACCGCATCTCGGGTGGGGAAGCGCGGCGCGCACTGCTCGCCCGCGCACTTGCGACGGAGCCTGAGGTGCTGCTGCTCGATGAGCCGACCGCCGATCTGGATCCGGCGGCGGCGCACGCGATCATGGGCCTGTTGCGCGCTACGGCGGAGGCGGGGCGCGGCGTGGTGGTTGTGCTGCACGCGGTTGATCTGGCGATCCGTTACGCGCACCGGGTGGTGGTGATGCGGGCCGGGCGCATCGCCGCCGACCTGCCCGCCTGCCAGGCGCTGCCCGCGCTGGCGGAGGCATTCGGGCTGCCGTTCGGCGCCGATCCGCAGCCGCGCCTGCTGCCCCCGGCCTGATGTCCCGGCGGCTACGGATCGCGGTCCTGGTTTCGGTGATCCTGCACCTTGCGGTGCTGGCGGCGTTCCTCCCGGCGCTGCGCCGCGCCCCGCCGGCCGCCGACAAGCCCGACAAGGAGGCGGCGGTAGAACTGCTGCTGGTCGAGAAGAAGGGCGCCGGATCGCCCATCCCGCCGTCGTCCGCGGCGCCCAGCCCCCCGTCGGCGGCCGCCCCGCCGCAGCAGGTTCAGCCTGAAAAGGCGCAGCCGCCATCGCCACCGCTGCCCCGGGATGCCGAGGGTGAGCTACTTCCGACGCCGCCCGCGCCCGCCACGCCGCCGCCGCGGGTTGCAGCCAATGCGGCGCCGCACCCGCCGGCACCACAGCCGACCCCCGAGGCCAAGCCGCATCCTCCGACGCCGCCGCAACCCAAGGCGCCGACAGCCGATGTGCCGGTGTTTAACCTCGGCGGCACCGACAGCGAGAGCAACGCGATTGTCAGCGGCGACCAGGTGATTCCCGCCTCCCCCGATGACGCGGCGCGGAACCGGCCGCCGGTC
>DATNEJ010000311.1:0-4827 GCA_035606775.1 Acetobacteraceae bacterium
CGACAACGCTGCGGTAGAAGCCTTCGATCTCGGCCAGCGCGCCCTGCAGTTCATAGGGCTGCTCGATCCAGCAATCGCCCAGGTCGCGCACGCGGGCGGCGGCGAACGGCGACACCCCGGTTGCGCCGTTGATCCGGCGCAGCAGAGTGGATTGTTCCCGCACGGCGCGCGGGCCGTGGCGCGTGCCGGAGCGATTGGTCACGCCGCCATCGAACGGCACGCCGATCACGCCGATATCCGCGTCCGCCAGGTTCTGCGTGATCGGCGCGCGGAAGAAACTCGTGATTCCGGTGTAGCGGGGCCGCGCTTGCGGGTCTGCGAAGTCCTGGTATGTCACGGGGTGCTTGATCATCGATGGCCTTTCACGATGGTCCGGCTACATCCTTTCGGCATGAAACCGATCGCGAGTCGCGGTCGAGAACGGGCGGGATGTTCCGCCCCTGGGAGTGCTGATGTCCAGTGAACCCTTCGACCTGGACGCCTATCTCGCGCGAATCGGCTACGCCGGGCCGCGCACGCCCTGCTGGACCGTGCTGGCTTCGGTGATCGGCTGCCATACCGCCACGATCCCCTTCGAGAACATTGAGGTCTTTCTGCGACGCCCGGTCCCGCTGGACGTAGCTGCCTTGCAGCGGAAGATGGTGTGGGGCAGGCGGGGCGGCTACTGCTACGAACACAACATCCTGCTGCTGGCCGCTTTGCGGGCGATGGGCTTCGATGCGGAGGGTCTGCTGGCGCGCGTCCTGCGTGGCTTCGCGGCAGACGCCGACACGCCGCGCACCCACATGCTGTTGCGGGTCTCCCTGCCGGAGGGCTTGTTTCTCGCGGATAGCGGTTTCGGCAACCAGACACCGACGGCACCGCTTGCCTTCGGCACGGAGCAGGCACAGCCGACCTTGCACGAGTGGTTCCGGCTGCTGCCCATGCAGGACGAATGCCTGCTGCAGGCGCGCCTGGGCGAGGCGTGGGAGAACGTTTACCGGCTTTCCACGCAGCGGACGGCGCCGATCGATTACGAGGTCGCCAACTGGTTCGTCTCGACCCGGCCCGGCGGCCTGTTCGTAGACAACCTGGTGATCGCGCGCCAGGGACCTGGCCGCCGCGTCACGCTGTTCAACGGGCGGCTGACGGTGCGCGACATGCAGGGCGACATCGACCAGCAGATGATCACGGAGGAAGGTCCGCTGACAGCCGCACTGGCGGATTATTTCGGACTGACACTGGCGTCGACGGATATAGCCGCGCTGGCAACGGCGATGCGGCGGCGTCAGGAAAATCCTGACGCCCATCCGCATTTCGGCTGATTGGCACCTGATCGCTTCGGCAAGGCGAAGCGATCAGGTTGACTTGCCAAACGCGATTCACGTCTCTGGCAATTCCGTCTGCGATGATCGCGCTCTCAATGCATTACTCCGCTGCGACCTTCTGCTGCGGAATGTCGGTTGAGTACCGGATGTGAACCGGCGCGTTGGCCTCCCACGGATCTTTCAGCCCAAGCCCGGCGCCGAATTCCTTGATCTCCGGCATCACCTCCTTGCACAGCAGGCGGATGCAGTTCTGCCGATCTTCCTTGCTGACGTTGCCGTCGTTGGCCCAGATGCCCATGATCCCGGGCCGCGTGTTCTCGACGACGTATTTCAGCCGCTCGATCACTTGCTTCGGCGTGCCGGCGATGATCATGGTGCTGGCGACCTGCTCCTCGAAGGTCGGTGCGCCGCGCGGGTTCTTCGCACGCCCCGTGGCGAACTCGACGAAGCCGCGCCGGCCGGACGGGGAGAAATAGCCCGCCGGATTCGCCCAAACTGGATGCGCGAGACCGGTGAACTCGCCCTGCATCCACATGAACTGGCGGGCGTTCTGCAGCGCCTTCTCTTCCGTGTCCTGCACATGCACGCGGATCAGATAGCCGAAGTTCTCCGGGCCGGCGGTGTAGCCGCAGTCCGCCGCGGTCTTCGAATACAGGTCCCAGATCTGCTTGGTGGCGTCGATCGCCGTATTCAGCGCGATGTACGGATAGCGCTGCTGCGCGGTCCAGATCACGGTCTCCTTGGACAGCACGCCGGGAATCCATACGCGCGGATGCGGCTTCTGCAGCGGGATCGCCCACGGGTTCACCACGCGATGCTGGTAATGCGTGCCTTCCCAGCGGAACGGGCCGTGCTCCGTCCAGATCTTCTGGATCAGGTCATGCGCTTCAATGAAGCGTTCGCGGTTGAATGCCGGATTGACACCGGAGGCCAACTGCTCCTGCCCGCCACCGCGCACGAACCCGGGTACCAGCCGACCCTTGGAGATCATGTCGATCATCGACAGTTCTTCGGCGAGGCGGATCGGGTTGTCGCAGAGCGGCAGCGGATTGCCCAGGATGACGATCTTCACCCGTTTCGTCACCGCCGCCAGGATCGAGGCGAAGATATTGGTCTTGGCCTGCATGCAGAACGGCGCGTTGTGGTGCTCGTTCAGCATGATGCCGTCGGCGCCGCATTCCTCGGCCAGGATGTAGTCTTCCAGGTATTCGTTGTAGAGGCGGCTGCCTTCCTTCGGGTCGTAGTATTTGTTGGAGAAGGTCAGGGCGGTCGCGCCATATTTCAGCCCTTCCTCGGCGTCGTACGCCGACATCGGCTGCTCGGTGAAGTACATCATATGCATGGCATGCTTCCTCGGTCCTGTGTGTCAGGGGTCCTGTGTGTCAGGCATCAGTTGGCATTGATGAAATCGGTCGCGAGCTTGGCGACCTCGGCTGGCTTCTCCATTTCCGCGAAGTGTCCGCACGCAGGCAGTGTGTGCATGGTCGCGTTGCGCAGCGCCTTGACATAGGCCTGGCCGGCGCTGATCGGCACGATGCGGTCGTCGTCGCCCCAGATCACCAGCGCGGGCGTGCGCACCCCGCCAAGCAGATGCGGCAGCGTCTGACTGTACATGTACGGCTTCCACGCAGTGCGGAAACTCATTTCGCGCGCGATGTCCCAGGCCTCGAGCTGGTCCGTCGTCACATCGCCGTAGACGCGCGCGAACGCCGCCTGGTCGTGGAAGCCTGCCTTCGGGTAGTCGAGATACGAAACGATCGCCTGATCGGCGATGTCGCCCTCGGGCGGCTTGATGCCCATCGCACCCACCAGCACCAAGCGGCGGAACGCCGTCGGCGCCTGGCTCGCCATCTCGGCGGCGATCCAACCGCCGAAGCCCAGGCCCACCAGCGATGCATCCCTCGCGTCCAGCTCGGCCAACAGCCAGTTCGCCATCGCGCCGATGTCACGCGGATTGCGCAGCCATTGCGGCCGTTCCGATTTGCCCCATCCCGGAAGATGCGGGACGATCACATCGAACTGCGCCGCCAGCGAGTCGTAGAACGGCAACCGCTCAGGCGTGCCGATATCATGGTGGAGCACAAGCACCGTGCGGCCGCTGCCGGCGCGCGAGACATGCATCTTGGTGCCCGCGACCTCCTTGGTTGTCTCATTCCAGGCGACGGTCATTCCTTCTCCCCTCGGACGAATTCCCCGAAAGGATACTCACCGGTAGCATTGCTTGTCCAATGGTGGGGCCTCGCCCGCCCCGCGGCGGACGCGCGCCGAAACCCGATTCATGCGGATTCCGATGGCTGTCCGCTGCGAACGACAGAACGCCAGGAGCCTGTTCGGTGCAGATAGAAGCGCCGAACAAGCTCTATGCTTCCGCTTGGTCGCGTGATTCACGTCTCCGGCGTGCCGCCTGCGACGATCACGCTCTACACGATGTCGTCCGGTCGAAGGCGGCATTGCTCGGCGTCCGCATTGCTTTCGATCTGCAGCGTCGCATGGCCGATGCCGAAGCGGCTGCGCAACTCCGCGGTCAACTCGTGCAAACGCCGATCGTTCGTCTCTCCCTCACAGACGAGATGCGCGGTCAACGCGGTGTCCGTCGTGCTCAATCCCCAGATATGCAGGTCATGCACCTCGATCACGCCGGGCAGGCTCGACAGAAAGGTCTGCACTTCGTGGTGCGGCACGCTGACCGGGACCGCATCCATCGCGAGGTCGATGGACTCCCGTAGCACACCCCAGGTGCCGGCGACGATGACCACGGCGATCACCACGCTGATGGCCGGATCGAGCCACACCGCACCGGTCAGCATGATCGCCAGCGCGGCGACGACGACGCCCAGCGATACCAACGCATCGCCGGCCAGATGCAGAAACTGCGCGCGGATATTCAGATCGTCATGACGATCCCGCAGAAACAGCAGGGCGCTGCCGCCGTTGATCACGATACCCGCCGCCGCGACGACGAGCATGACGTCGGCCGTGACCGGTTCGGGCCACAACAGGCGGCGGATCGCCTCGATCCCGATGGCTCCGACGCTCACCAGCAGGATCGTCGCATTGGCCAGCGCCGCGAGGATGGAACTGCGGCCCCAGCCATAGGTGCGCCGTCCGCTCGGTGGGCGGCGCGTGAGCCACGCGGCACCCCAGGCCAACAGCAGGCCCAGCACGTCACCCAGGTTATGGGCCGAGTCCGCCACCAGTGCGACAGAATTGGCCAGCAGCCCGGCGCCGAACTCGATGACGACGAACGCCAGGTTCAGGCCGGCGCCGATCGCGAAGGCGCGGTCGTGGCGGACCGGCCCGTGGTGGTGCGCGCCGGAATGGCCGTGCGCGTGCCCATGACCATGCGAATGCGCCGGGGCGTGACCGCGCGAAGGGGCGTGGTCATGCTCAGGCGGGTGCGCGTGGTCGTCCGGATGCAGGTCCATGCCGGCCCAGTATGCCATGGATGGTCCCGGGTGCGCGCCGCCGATTCTGACGGACAGGTGATGCCGCTCCGCCGGTCCCAGCCCCTATCTCCACT
>DATNEJ010000316.1:0-5093 GCA_035606775.1 Acetobacteraceae bacterium
TTGCCCACGCTATCCACATGCCTCCGCGGCGGCTTCGTGATGCATCGGCGCGCCATGCCCGCTAAGGTGTCCGTGCGTGAACACGATCGACACCCCCCTTCTGGGCCTGTCCCAGCGCCTGCCACCCGCCAACGTGCAGGCGGAGCAGGCATTGCTTGGCGCGCTGCTCGCCAACAACAAGGCGTATGAGCGGGTTTCGGAATTCCTGGCGCCGGAGCATTTCGCCGATCCGATTCATGGCCGCATTTTCCAGGCGATCACCCGGCGGGTCGAAGCCGGCCAGTTGGCCGACGCGGTGACGCTCAAGGCCGAGTTCGAGCATTCCGGCATCCTGGAGGAGGTCGGCGGCACCGCCTATCTCGCGCAACTGCTCTCCGCGATGGTCGGCATCATCAACGCCGGCGAGTACGGCCGAGCGGTGCATGACACGTGGCTGCGCCGGCAGTTGATCGATGTCGGTGAGACGGTGGTCAACAACGCCTTCGGTGCCGATGCCGAACTGGACGGGCCGAAGCAGATAGAAGCGGCCGAACAGGCGCTGTTCCAGCTCGCGGCGGATGGCGGCAGCACCGGTGGATTCGTGCCTTTCGACCGGGCGCTGACCGACGCGATCCTGGGGGCAGAACGGGCATTTCGCAGATCCGGTCATGTGTCGGGACTGACGACCGGGCTGCGCGACCTGGACACCAAGATGGGTGGGCTGCATCCGTCGGATCTGGTGATCCTGGCGGGCCGGCCGGGCATGGGAAAGACGGCGCTGGCGACCAAGATCGCCTTCGGTGCCGCGAAGGCCTTGCAGGCTGAGGCACGCGCGCAGGACCCGAACGCCGTCGCGAAAGCCCAGATCGCCATCTTTTCCCTGGAAATGAGTGCCGAACAACTCGCCACCCGGCTGTTGAGCGAGGAGGCGCAGATTTCCGGCGACCGCATCCGTCGGGGCGATATCGGCCAGAAGGATTTCGATCGTTTCGTGCAGGTATCGCGGCAGATCGCCGCGCTGCCGATCCAGATCGACGACACGCCGGCGATCACCATGTCCGCTTTGCGCACCCGCTGCAGGCGGCTCAAGCGCACGAACGGCCTGGCGCTGGTGGTGGTGGACTATCTGCAACTGATGCGTCCCGCCGCCGGCACGCGACCGGAAAACCGCGTGCTGGAGATCAGCCAGATCACGCAGGGGCTGAAGGCGATCGCCAAGGAACTCGCGGTGCCGGTGCTGGCGCTGTCGCAGTTGTCCCGCCAGGTGGAGAACCGCGACGACAAGCGGCCGCAACTTTCCGACCTGCGCGAATCGGGCACGATCGAGCAGGATGCCGACTCGGTGATGTTCATCTACCGGGACGAGTACTATCTCGAGCAAAAGATGCCGAAGGAAGTCGCCTTCGACGGCGGCGCGGACAAGTTCAATGCGGCGATGGACGAGTGGCAGCAGAAGATGGCCAAGGCGCACAACCGCGCGGACCTGATCATCGCAAAGCAGCGCCATGGCCCGACCGGCACGGTGCCGCTGTTCTTCGAGGCGGAGTTCACCCGCTTCGCCGACCTCGACATCGCGCACAGCGATTATGCCGGCTGAGGCTGCCGGCGCGCGCCTGGACATCGACCTTGGGGCGATCGTTGCCAACTGGCGGCTGCTATGCCGCATGCACAAATCCGGCCCGGTCGCCGGCGTCGTCAAGGCCGATGGATATGGGCTGGGTGCGCCTGCCGTGGCATCGGCCCTGCATCAAGCCGGATGCCGGCATTTCTTCGTGGCCTTGCCCGATGAGGCGGTGGCGATCCGCGACCGCGTGCCCGGTGCGATGGTCGCGGTCCTCGACGGCCTGCTGCCAGGTGCGGAGGGCGACTACATCGCCGGCGGCATGACGCCGGTCCTCGGCTCCCTGGATGAAGTGGACCGCTGGCGCGACGCTGCCCGACGAGCGGGGCGGGCGCTGCCGGCGCTGCTGCACGTGGATACCGGCATGGCGCGGCTTGGCCTGGATGCGCGCGCGCTGGCGGTGCTGGCGCAGGATCATGCGCGGCTGGCCGGGATCGACCTGCGCTACGTGATGACCCATCTCGTCGCCTCGGAGGAGCCGGAGAACGAACTGAATGAGCGGCAGCGCCACGCCTTCATCGCGGCCTGCGCCGTGCTGCCGCCGGCGCCGCGCAGCCTCGCTAATTCGTCCGGCATCTTTCTGGGTGCTGCCTGGGGTTCGGACCTCGCGCGTCCCGGTGCGGCCTTGTACGGGATCAATCCGACACCGGGCCGGCCCAACCCGATGCGTCCGGTGGTGCGGCTGTCGGCCCGGGTGCTGGCGGTGCGGGATGTCCCGGCGGGCGCGACCGTCGGCTACAATGCCACCTGGACCGCGTCCCGGCCCAGCCGCATCGCCACCGCGGCCATCGGTTATGCCGATGGCTGGCACCGCAGCCTGTCGGGGCGCGGCGTGGGCTGTTTTGACGGCAGGCCGCTCCCGCTGGTAGGCCGCGTCTCCATGGACCTGACGACATTCGACGCGACCGAGCATCCCGCGCTGCGGCCCGGCATGTGGCTGGAGCTGCTGGGGCCGCACCAGACACCGGATGACGTGGCGGTCATGGCCGGTACCAACGGCTATGAGGTGCTGACCTCGCTCGCCGGCCGGTTCAATCGGACCTACATCAACGGCCATAAGGAATGACCGCTTGTCGTTGTCCGGCACGCCCCCGCTTAGCAGCCCGGCGCGCGATATCGGCGTGAACGCTATCCTCGATCTCCTGGCCGCGATCGGGCGTGGCGTGATCGGCTTGTGCCGCGCGGCCGGGTCGCTGGCCATCTTCGCGGCGATCGGCGTGTCGCACCTGGTTCGCCCGCCGTTCTATGGCCGGCTGTTCGGGCGGGCGCTGCTCGAGATCGGCTATTTCAGCCTGCCGGTCGTGGCGCTGACCGCGGTCTTCACCGGCATGGTCCTGGCATTGCAGTCGTACACCGGCTTTGCGCGCTTCTCCGCGCAGGGAGCGGTGGCGAACCTGGTCGTGCTGTCGGTGACGCGTGAGCTGGGGCCGGTGCTGGCCGGCCTGATGGTGGCCGGACGGATCGGCGCGGCGATGGCGGCCGAACTGGGGACGATGCGGGTCACCGATCAGATCGACGCGCTGTCCACGCTGTCCACCAACCCCATGAAGTACCTGGTGGCGCCACGTCTGCTGGCCGGCACGATCGCGCTGCCGCTGCTGGTGGTCGTTGCCGACATCCTGGGCGTGCTGGGCGGCTTTATCGTCTCGACCGTAAAGCTGGGTTTCAATGCCTCCACCTACCTGACCAACACGATGAACTTCGTGGAGACGCAGGATGTGGTCTCGGGGCTGGTGAAGGCGGCGGTGTTCGGCTTCGTGATCGCGCTGATGGGCTGCTACCAGGGCTATCGCAGCCGCGGCGGCGCGCAGGGTGTGGGTGCCGCCACCACCGCGGCGGTGGTCAGCGCATCGATCCTGATCCTGGCGCTGGACTACGTGCTGACGGAGATGTTCTTCGCGCGGTGACAAGGGTTACGCTGATCTTTTTGGCGGTCGCCGAATTCTTGCGTATGAGGAATGTATCTACGTCTGGATCAGCCAGTTCTCATGGCGCAATCCGTCAATGCGCCCGAATTCTCTCTCGTTGGCAGTGACGACCATGCAGCCGAGCGTGACGGCTTGCGCAGCGATAAGCAGATCGTTACCCCCTATCGGTCTACCCGCTTGCTCAAGGCGCGTTCGGATCAGTCCGTAGGCGGTGTGGGCCGGGGCCTCGAATGGCAGGACATCCAGCGCTCCAAGCACGGCCTCAAGCTGGGCCGCAAGCCGCGGCTGAGCCTTCTTGGACGCACCGTAACGTAATTCCGCGGCGACGATGATGCTGGTGCAGACCCGCGCTTCGCCGACTTTGCGGATTCGCTCGGCGACAAGACCTTGGGGATTTCGCACGAGGTCGGAAACGATGTTCGTATCGAGCAGGTATCGCATCAAAGTTGAATGTCAGGGGGTAGTGGGTCGGGGATGGACGGAAAATCCTCCTCGAGAGGCACGAGGGTTGCCAGCACGGCAAGCAGTGATCGTGGTGGCGCCGGTTCTATGATCAGCTTCCCCCCCTCCTTCCGCATGATTGCGTCATCGCCGGGCAACTCGAACTCGCGTGGGATCCGGACCGCCTGATTGCGACCGTTCCTGAAGAGCCTGACGTGCCGTCCGGAGGGGTTCATGGTTTCTGCATCACCGTTGCCGGGCATCCAGCGCGCATGCCGTGCCGCGTCGGCATAGGCCATGACATATGCCGTCCCAAACCCTGTTGTTCAAGTCAGAACGACGCATAGTCCCTCGGTGACCCACAGGTTGCTCGGTGCTACCCATTACCCGCTTCACGAGGGAACCCCGCGATGGCCACTCATTTCGACCTGCTGATTCGCAACGGCACCTGCGTCCTGCCATGGGGGATCGAGGCCACCACTGTCGGCGTGCGCAACGGCCGGATCGCCGCGCTCGGCGTCGGCGCCGATGCGACCGCGGACCAGACGATCGACGCCTCCGGCCTCCACGTGCTGCCGGGACTGATCGATCCGCATGTGCATCTGCGCGACCCGGGCGACAAGGCAGTCGAGACCATTCCCACCGGCACGAAGGCCGCAGTGCTGGGCGGCCTGGCGATGGTGTTCGACATGCCGAACACCAGCCCCTCGATCGTCGATACCGACAGGCTGGCGTGGAAGCAGGACTACGTGGAGCAGGTCGCGTGGTGCGACATGGGCCTCTATGTGGGCGGCACCAAGACCAACATCCCCGCACTGGCGGAACTGGAGCGCGGCCGCGGCGTCTGCGGGATCAAGATCTTCGCCGGCAGCTCCTCCGGCGACCTGTTGGTGGAAGACGACGAGCACCTGGAGAAGGTGATGCGCGCCGGCCGCCGGCGCATCGCCTACCACAGCGAGGACGAATATCGCCTGCAGGCGCGTCGCCCGATGTTCAAATCGGGCGATCCGTACAGCCGCCACATGGAATGGCGGGACGAGGAGTGCGCGTTCCTCGGTACGCGCCGGCTGATGGCGCTGGCGCGCAAGACCGGCCGGCCGGCGCACATCCTGCACGTCTCCACC
>DATNEJ010000354.1:0-15077 GCA_035606775.1 Acetobacteraceae bacterium
GCCATCATGGCGCTCACCGCCTGCACCGGAGCACGCATGCCAGACCGACACGTTCCCCCCTTCGCCCGAGTGCCGTATCAGCCATTCTCCCGCACCGCCGTGGTGGCGATCGCACTGCGCGAATGGCGGCTGTTCGGCAGCATCGTGGACGACGATCCACCGGGCACACACCCGGACTCCGTGAAGTGGGAGCGGGAGCCTGGCCTGTGGCAGCGGGTCGGCGAATACTGGTGGCTGGGACTGAACGCCGACGCGCCCGAACGCGGCTGGACCGGCAAGCACGACGGCGACGGCAGGGTGTTTCCGCCGGAGGATGACGGGACGTACGCGTGGTCGGCGGCCTTCATCTCCTATGTCATGCGCATCGCCGGCGCCGGGCCACGCTTCCCGTATTCAGCGGACCACGCCGTCTACATGAACATCGCCAAGCAGATGTTTCTCGGCACGACCCATGGCTGGCTGATCGCGGCGGAGCGCGTGGAGGCCTACACGCCGCGCCCGGGCGACATCATCTGCATGGGCCGCGGCAGCGCGCGCGGCCTGCGCTTCGACGATTTGCCGACCGGGGGACTGTTCCCCGCGCATTGCGACATCGTCGTCGATACGCAGGTGCCGAACGAAATCGCCGTCATTGGCGGCAATATCGATGACGCGGTGACCTTGAAGCACGTGCCGGTCACCGCCGACGGCAAGCTGGCGACACCGGACGGCACGGTGCTGGACACAAGGTGGCCCTGGATGGCCGTCCTGCGCGTGCGGGACGAGCCGGCGCCCACCGCGTGATCGTCGGAGGCGGGATCGCCGGAGACGTGAATCACGCGGTCAAACAAAGAGGCAGCGCGTGATCGTCGGAGGCGGGATCGCCAGAGGCGTGAATCACGCGGTCAAACAAAGGGTCAGCGCTTGATCGTTGGAGGCGGAATTGCCGGAAACGTGAATCACGCGGTCAAACAAACGGCTGGGGCCTGGTCGGTGCGTCTATCTGCACCGGACAGGCGCCAGAGAGTGACGCGCCCGCTACTTCTGCCGCCAGGGCAGTCCTTCGGCTTTCCATCCGGCGGTCCCGCCGCGGTGGCCCTCATTGTCCACCGGCCCCTCGAACCCGTCCGCGACGTTGTAGACATGGGGGAAACCGTCGGCGAGCGCGGCCTGTGCCGCCGCCGTGCTGCGGCCGCCGGTGCGGCACAGGAAGTAGATATGGTGCTCCGGCGTGAACCCGGCCTGCTTCAGTTGGTCCATGAAGGCGGGGTTGCGCTGCATGGTCGGATAGGTCTGCCACGGGATCAGCACCGCCTGCTTGCCGGAAGCGGCCAGGTCGGGCACGCCGATGAAATTCCACTCCACATCCGTCCGCACATCCACAAGCTGCGCCTGCGGATCCGCCTTCAGGGCTTCCCAGGTCTTCCCAGGCGAGACATTCTCGACCATCTGACTGACACTCCGGCTGCATGAGGATGCGATGACCGCACTGTATCACGGCTCTGCTTGGCAGGACGACATGGCTGCCGCCATCGGCAACACGCCGCTGATCAAGCTGCGACGCGTCTCGGAAGCCACCGGCTGCACGATCCTCGCCAAGGCGGAGTTCATGAACCCGGGCGGGTCGGTGAAGGACCGCGCCGGTCTCTATATCATCGCCGACGCGGAAGAGCGCGGCGCGCTGAAAGCCGGCGGCACGATCGTCGAGGGCACCGCGGGCAATACCGGCATCGGCCTGACCCTGGTCGGCAATGCGCGCGGCTACCGGTGCGTGATCGTGATGCCGGAAACCCAGAGCCAGGAGAAGATCGACTTCCTGCGCATGATCGGCGCCGATCTCCGGCTGGTGCCGGCGAAGCCGTATCGCGATCCGGGCAACTATGTGCATGTGTCGCGCCGCATGGCCGAGGAGATGGCCGCCGAGACCGGCAACGTGATCTGGGCCAACCAGTTCGACAACCTGGCGAACCGCGAAGGCCACCGCGTGTCAACCGGCCCGGAGATCTGGCAGCAGACCGAAGGCAAGGTCGATGCCTTCACCTGCGCCTGCGGCACCGGCGGTACCCTGGCCGGCGTCGCGCTCGCGCTGAAGGAGAAGAATCCGAAGATCCGCATCGTGCTCGCGGACCCGGAAGGCAGCGGCCTGTACGGCTGGGTGAAGAACGGCGACCTGTCGATCTCCGGCAGCTCCATCACCGAGGGCATCGGGCAGTCGCGCGTGCCGGAAAACCTGGAAGGCGCGCCGATCGATGATGCGGAGCGCATTCCCGACCCCGAGGCGCTGGAGCTGATCTACGACGTGCTGATCCATGAGGGGCTGTCGGTCGGTACCTCCTCCGGCATCAACATCGCCGCCGCCGTCCGCGTCGCCAAGGCGCTCGGCCCCGGCCACACCGTGGTGACGATCCTGAGCGACGGCGGATCGCGCTATCAGTCGAAGCTGTTCAATCCCCCCTTCCTGCGGGAGAAGGGCCTGCCGGTGCCGCAGTGGATGGCGTGACGGGGCCGGACGATCCGCACCGTCGCTTCAGGAGCGTGGTGAATTCGGCCGCGGCGTTAAGCGTCGGTTAATTTTGCCCGTGGCAAGATGGGCCGCAAGATGGGAGGCGGGCGCGCGGTTTCTGTCGTCCTTCGATCATGTCGTCGGGTCTTCGGCGTGCATTGTGCCTGCCCGGCTACATTGATCACGTCCCACACCGGTCAACCGCGCCGATAAAGCCCACGTCCCGGATGGATAATCCCAATCGTCGCGGCAAACCGTCGCAGCCCCGCCCATTGCTGTGCCCAATAGGACCCCGTCGCCAGCGCCTCCTCCCCGGAAGGGTCACCGGTCCGCACATAGTCGCGCGAGAAATCCGCTGTCCGGAACAGCATGTCCCACCACGGCAGCACCGCACCGTAATTGCAGCTCCGCTGGCCGGCGGCCAGCACGCCGTGATGCGCGCGATGGAAGCGCGGGGAGATCAGCAGCCGCTCACCCAGCCAGCCGAACGACACGCGCGCATTGGCGTGCGACAGGCTCTCCAGGAAACGCAGGATCAGCACCAGCACCGGGAACTGCATCGGCGGCACGCCGATCAGCAGGGCGATCACGCCGAACCAGACAAAGGCGATCAGGTCGTCCAGCACATGGTTGCGGTCATCCGACCAGAACGTCATCTGCCGCTGCGCGTGGTGCAGCGAATGCAGTGCCCACCACCAGCGGAAGCGATGCGACGCGCGGTGCCGCCAGTAATCGGCAAAATCCAGGATGATCGCGTACAGCACGAAGGTCAGCGTCTGCTGGCCAAGCAGCGGGGGGAACAGACGCTCAAGGGTAGGTGGAACCCAGCCGTGATCGGCCATCCATCCGTTCAGCGCGACCTGCGCGTGGTAGAACAGCACGAACGTCACCAGCGGCAGGATGCCGACGCGCGAAATGACCGTGTAGATCATATCGACCCACACCGCCCGCTTGTCCGGCCAGTGTTCTACCGGACGCAGGCGCTCCAGCGGCATGCAGACAGCGAATGTCAGGACAACCTGGCAGGCGCCGTAGATCGCAAACAGCGCCCAGCCGTACGACACTTCCTCCCACCGCATCAAACCGAACTGATACAGCAAGGGGATCAGCAGGTTTTCCTGCACCCAGCCGGCAGCAAGGTCGAACGGGTCGCCCATGTCAGCGGCTGGACAGCATCGGCGTGGGTGACGGCGCCTTCGGGTTCAGAAAGATACCGTGCGGAGAACGGCCGACGGAGATATTCTGATAAACGCCGGTCGCCGGATCCAGCACGGCCACTTTCTCTGCCCAGCGCCGTGTGATCCAGATGCGCCCGTCGGGTGCGAAATCCAGGTCGTCCGGCCCGCCGGAAATCTTGTACTCGCGGATTGGCTGCAAGGTCGCGGCGTTCAGCGAAACGGTGCTGCCGCCAGCCCGGTTGTTCACCCAGATGATCTTATGGTCCGGCGAGAGGAACAGGTTATGCGCGCCCTTCCCCGTGCGGATATGCGCCAGCACCTTGCCGTTCGCCGGGTCCACCTGAGCGAGATGATCGGTGCCCATATCCGCGACCAGCAGCGTGCCGTCGTGCCACATCACGCCCGCCGGCGTCTTTCCGACCGGTTCATCCCAGGTCACCGCCATCTTGTGCAGGTCAATGGCAACAAGCCGGTTGCTGTCCTGTAAGGTCACATACACCGTGCCGCTGTCCGGCGCGAATGCCAGGTGGCTCGGCGTCGCGACCACCGGAAACCGTTTCAGCAACTGCATGCTGGCGGCGTCGTAGACATCGACCTGATTGCGCGCCAGCCCATTGACCACGAGAAACCGCCCGTCCGGACTGAAGCCAAGCTGATACGGATCAGCAACAGGCAGCCGCTTCTGCACGCGGCCGTTCATCGGATCAAGGAACAGCACCTCATTGCCGACCGTGTCGCCGACCAACAGGCTCTTGCCGTCGGGACTGAGCGCGAGGTGGTGCGGTTCGCGCAGGACCGGGATACGCCGCACCTCTTTCTGCGTGGTCATGTCGATCACGCTGACGGAGGCACTGCCGGAATTGAGCACGAAGGCGATGCCGGCAGCAAAGGCCGCATGTCCCGCCAGCGAGATCAGTAGAATTGGTATGAGCGAAAGCAGCAGCCGGTGAAGCGATATGGCCAGGCGGCTCATGGATCGGCGCTCCGTCAGAACGGCGCCGATCCCTACGCCATCCGGATCGAATCGAGCAAGGCCGAAGCTCGCAGACCCGGTCACAGGCCATGCGCGAACCCGCATATCAGGACGCTGCCGTTTCCGCCTCCCCGCGGGTGAACAGCGCGGCGACAAGTGCGAACAGCACGCAGGCCGGCGTGGAGATCAGCACATTGTCGGTAAACGCATGGCAGGCGAGCGCCACGAACACGAGCCGCAGGATCCGCCGATCGGCGTGCGGCAGCCGGCGGGTGTGGTGCCTCACCCACAGCGCGAACATGAGCAGCAGCGCGGTCAGGCCGATCCGGCCGCCCTCCACTGCTATGCGCAAATACTCGTTATGCGCGGCGCGGGTGTGCAGCAGGCGGGCGACGGTGCTCCCCGGTGCGATGATCGTGTTGCCCGCCCCGATCCCCCAGCCGACCCAGGGCGACGCCGCCGCCGCGGCCTCGAAGGACGGCCAGAGATACTGGCGCCCGCTGAGGTTCACCGCATCGCTGGACAGCAGGTTGAACACCCGGACGGTGGCGAGATCCCCGGCGAGCAGCAGGGCCGCCGGCAGCAGCGCGCAGACGCCAAGGCAAAGGGCCAGCCGGCAGCGGGCCGGAAAGGCGGTGGAGCGGACAAGGACCATGCTCAGCAGCAGCACGCCGGCCGCGCAGAGCAGCGGTGCCCGCGCGCCGGTGAGCAGCAGGACGATCAGGTTCGCGCCCAGAAGCGCAAGATCGGCGCGGCGTCCGTCACGAAACAGGTCGATCGTGCAGGCGTAGGTGGCTGCCAGGCAGACGCAGGCCAGAAAGGCCGGATGTCCCAGGCCGGCAAGCCGAGCACCGCCGCTGTCGACGAACAGCGGGCGCAATCCGGCGAGGTCGAGCGGGATGGCCGCGCCGACCACCAGCAGCGGGCTCCATTTCACAGTGCGAATGATCGCCGGTGCCCAGGCCTGCGGCGTGCGGCAGAAGCAGAACGCGAACGGCGCGACGGAGCCGATCAGCGAGCGCAGGCTGTCGGCCGGTGTCAGGCCCGGATGCAGCCCATGCGCCAGGCCAATGGTGGCGATCACGACGAAGACCCAGGCGGGATTGCATGCATCCAGACGCAGCCCATAACGAAGAGCGCATAGCGCCACCAGCCCGAGTTCGGCCGATTTTACCGCCGCGATCGTCGGCTGGAACGCCGCCGGGCCGAGAAGGTCGGACAGCGCCATTTCCGGTGTGGCCGCGCAGATCAGGACCCAGGCAACGGAAAACGCCGTCGGATGACGGCAGGCCAGAAAGACCACCGCGAGCGCCACGAGAGCAACAAGCAGGTGCCAGAACAGCGGCGGCGTCAGCAGCGCCGACAGCACGCCGGCGGCCAGCAGCGTCAGCGCGGCCGTCTGGAGCCACGCCGCGTCCCTGGCGGCTGGAAGGCGGACCACGAACATCGGTGCAGCATCGGCGGCAATGCTGAACAATCCGTTTCCGCGCCCTTTTGCCGCCCGGAGGATCGGGTAGCATCCGAGGCAGAAACGCATGAGGGGAAACGAGACAATGACCGAGGTTCGTACCATCGCCACCGGCCTCCGCTTTCCGGAAGGGCCGGTCGCGATGCAGGACGGCTCGATCGTCCTGGTCGAGATCGAGCGGCAGACGGTGACGCGGGTTCGTCCGGACGGCAGCACGGAAATCGTCGCTCATACCGGTGGCGGGCCGAACGGCCTGGCGGTCGGGCCGGATGGCGCGTTCTACGTCTGCAACAACGGCGGCTTCATGTGGCGCACGGAGATGAACCTGCTGCGCCCCGCCGGCGTGCCGTCCGACTACACGGGCGGCCGGATCGAGCGCATCGACCCGCGCACCGGTGCGGTGACGGTGCTGTTCGACCATTGCGGATCGCACAAACTGGTCGGACCGAACGACCTGGTGTTCGACGGCCTGGGCGGCTTCTATTTCACAGACCTCGGCAAGACCCGCGCGCGCGACCGGGATTGGGGCGGCGTCTACTACGCCCGCGCCGACGGCTCGCGGATCGTCGAGATCGTGCATCCGATCCTGACGCCGAACGGCATCGGCCTGTCGCCCGACGGCAAGACGCTTTACGTGGCGGAAACCGAGACCGCGCGGCTTTGGGCTTTCGATATCGTCTCGCCGGGTGTGATTGCGAAGGCGCCGTTTCCTTCGCCGCACGGCGGACGGCTGCTGGCGGGGCTGGGCGGGTTCCAGCGCTTCGACAGCCTTGCAGTGGACGCGGCGGGCAATATCTGCGTGGCGACCCTGGTGAACGGTTCGGTCAGCGTGATCTCACCCGGCAGCGGGCTGATCCGCCAGGTGCCGATGCCCGACATGTTCTGCACCAATATCTGCTTCGGCGGCGCCGATTTGCGGACGGCGTACATGACGCTGTCCGGAACTGGACAGCTCGTGTCGATGCCGTGGCCCGAGCCGGGGCTGCGGCTGGCGCACGAAGCGTAATACCGGCAGCCCGCAGGGCTGACTGGTATGCGCGCAGGGTTGGTGTGGCGGCTGCGCGCGAAATCAATGAGATACCAGCGGCCCGACAATCAACCGATGAGTCAAGAGTCCGGGCCGCTGGTATAAGATGTGACCGACGCAGGCGGCATCGCCGAGGACGTGACTCACGCGGTCGAACAGACAGGGCGCGCGCGTTCGGTGCCTTCATCCGCACCGAACATGCCCTGGAACTGCCCCGTGCCGGACTGCGGCCGTAACGAACCGATTCGGTCGAGGTCCGGCCCCTCACCGCGCGCCCAGCCGAACCGCAAACCGCGATCAGGCGGCGCGCACCAGGCGGTGCTGCTTGCGCCCGGCCGACAGCTTGATCGCGCCGTCCCGCGCTTCAGCGAGCGAGATGATCTGCCCTTCTTCCGTGACCGGCGCGTCGTTCACCCGCGCGCCGCCGCCGCGGATCAGCCGCCGAGCCTCGCCGTTGCTGCCGGCCAGTCCCGCCATGACGAACAGGCGAAAAGCGGGGATACCGGATTCCAGCTCGGACCGGGGCACGTCGATGCCGGGCAGCGTATCCACCGCCTCGTGCTGCTCAAACGCGCGCTGCGCGGTTTCCGCCGCCGGGCGAGCGGCGTCCGGCCCGTGGGCGAGAGACGTGGCCTCGGTCGCCAGGATCTTCTTTGCCTCGTTGACCTCGGCGCCCGCCAACTTCTCCAGCCTGGCAATTTCGCCGATCGGCAGGTCGGTGAACAGGCGCAGGAAACGGCCGACATCGGCATCCTCGGTGTTGCGCCAGAACTGCCAGTAGTCGTACGCGGACAGCCGATCGGCCGTCAGCCAGATGGCGCCCTGCGCCGACTTGCCCATCTTCGCGCCGGATGCGGTGGTGATCAGCGGCGTGGTCAGGCCGAACACCGTTTTGCCGTCCGTCCGCCTGGTCAATTCGATGCCGGAAACGATATTGCCCCACTGGTCGGAACCGCCGATCTGCAACACCACGCCCAGCCGGCGATTCAATTCGCGGAAATCGTAGCTCTGCAAAATCATGTAGTTGAATTCAAGGAACGTCAGCGGCTGCTCACGATCGAGCCGCAGCTTCACGGAATCGAAGCTGAGCATGCGGTTGACGGTGAAATGCACACCGACCTCGCGCAGCAGCGGGATATAGCCGAGCCGGTCGAGCCAGTCGGCGTTGTTCGCCATGACGGCATCCGCGGCGCCGTCGCCGAAACGCAGGAACGGCGCGAAGCAGCGGCGGATGCCGGCCATGTTCGCGGCGATCTGCTCATCGCTCAGCAAGGGGCGGGATTCGTCGCGGAACGAGGGGTCGCCAATGCGGGTGGTGCCGCCGCCCATCAGCACGACCGGGCGATGGCCATGCTTCTGCAGCAGGCGCAGGATCATGATCTGCACCAGGCTGCCGACATGCAGGCTGTCGGCCGTGCAGTCGAAGCCGATATACGCGGCGATCGGGCCAGCCGCCATGGCGGCGCGCAACGCCTCGGTGTCGGTGCACTGGAAGACGTAGCCCCGTTCGGTGGCCTCCGTCAGGAAATCGCTGCTCGCCATGATAGGCCGTTCCGTTCGCTGCGGGCCGCTCGGGCCGGGCGGCGAACGACTACCATAAGGGACTCCATCGGCACAGACGGAACCGGATGATGCCACGAACGATCGGACTGATGAGCGGGACGTCCCTGGACGGGGTTGACGCGGCCTGGCTGGAAACGGACGGGGAGCGGATCGCCGGGTTCGGACCCAGGCTGACCATTCCCTACGATGACGGCCTGCGCGCCGATCTGCGGCGCATCCTGGATCGGGCGGCCTCGCTGCCCGCCGATGACGCCGCCCTGTGCTTCGCCACCGCCCGCCTCACGGAATATCACGCAAAGGCAGTCCTGAAACTCGGCCGACCCGCAGACCTGATCGGCTTTCACGGCCAGACGATCCTGCACCAGCCGCAGCGGGGACGGACCTGGCAGATCGGCGATGCCGACATGCTGGCAGAACGGACGGGGCTGCCGGTAGCCTGGGATTTCCGCTCGGCGGATGTGACGGCCGGCGGCCAGGGCGCGCCGTTGGCTCCTGTCTATCACGCCGCCCTGGCGCGCGGTCTGCCGAAGCCGCTGGCGGTGCTGAATATCGGTGGGGTGGCGAACGTCACCTGGATCGGCAGCGACGGGGAGCTGGTGGCGTTCGACACCGGCCCGGGCAACGGTCCGCTTGACGATTGGGTGGCGCGCCGGACCGGGGCACCGTTCGATCGCGACGGCGCCCTGGCCCGGGCGGGTGCGGCGAACGAAGCTGTCCTGGCGCGCTTGCTGGCGCATCCGTATTTCGGCCGGCCCGGACCCAAGTCCCTGGACCGACTGGATTTCGCGGCGACGCTGCAGGCCAGCGGGATCGATCGCCTGTCGCCGGAGGACGGGGCCGCGACCCTGGTCGCCTTCACCGCGCGCGCGGTTGCCACGGCGCCCCTGCCGGTAAGCCCGGCTCGCTGGCTGGTCTGCGGCGGCGGCCGGCTGAACGGTGCGATCATGGGCGCCCTGGGAGCCGAGCTGAGCGTGCCGGTGGAGCCGGTGGAGGCGGTGGGCTGGGATGGCGACGCCCTGGAGGCGCAGTGCTTCGGCTACCTGGCCGCCCGGGTTTCGGCAGGGCTGCCGATCAGCTTCCCCGGCACGACCGGCGCCCCGCGGCCACTGCCGGGGGGACGCATCGTCACGCCGCGGTGAGAGCCGGGGCCAGAGCGTGATCGTCGCAGGAGGAGCCGAAGACGTGAACCACGCGATCAAACAAAGAGTTAGAGCGTGATTGTCGCAGCGGAATCACCGAAGACGCGAATTACGCAATCGGACAAAGAGTTGGAGTCCTTGGATGCTTCTACCTGCACCGAAGGGGCTGTAACCAAACGGAAAGGGCGGTGTGCCGAAGCCTCACCGCCCTTTTCCCGAAACCGCTGTCGCGTCGTGGTTCAGTCGGCGGCGAGCGCCATCTGCCGGCGGGCGATCGCCTTGCTGCAATAATCTTCCACCGCTTCGGCAACATCGTCGGCGTGGTGGGCGAACACGTGATCGGCGCCGTTGAGGATGCGGTAATCCACATGCACACCCTTCTGGGTATTCAGCTTTTCCACCAGCTTGCGGACCGCGGATTCCGGCACGAGCTCATCGGCGTCGCCATGCAGCATCAGACCGCCGCATGGACACGGTGCCAGAAAGCCGAAATCATAATGGTTTGCCGGCGGCGCGACGCTGACCCAACCCGAGATCTCGGGACGCCGCATCAGCAACTGCATACCGATGAACGCACCAAACGAGTAGCCCGCGATCCAGAGGCCACCGTGATTCGGGTTGACGGCCTGCATCCAGTCCAACGCGGCAGCGGCATCGCCAATTTCGCCGATCCCGCCATCGTAGCGGCCCTGGCTGCGCCCGACGCCACGGAAGTTGAACCGCATGACCGAGCAGCCAAGCTTCTGAAACGTCTGGTACATCGAATACGTGATTCGATTGTTCATCGTTCCGCCGTGCAGCGGATGCGGATGCAGAATCAGCGCAACCGGGGCGCCGGCTTCCTTCGAATGGTGGTAACGACCTTCGAGCCGACCGTCAGGGCCGGCAAACATCACCTCTGGCATGGCAATACGTAACCTGTTTCCCTATCGCACCCGGCAATGCCCGCGCGGGGATCCCCTTGATCCCCCACACCCTGCCGGCCCGTCATATCCGCGACCCTCTCATTCGCGTCGGTTCTTAGAGGCGCCGACCGTCAGATAGGAACGCAATCCCCCAAATTTTAGTTCCACATGGCCACACCGCCCCGCAATTGTTGACTGGTGGGGTCGGAAATTATAAAGTGCCACAGCAATGCACTCGATCGCGAGGTCGCCTGTCCTCCTGGTTCTTATGACTCCCTCACGAGCTTGATCCCGAGGCTGCCCGGAACAACGAGAGTATAGGACAGCAGTGCAGTCTTTCATAACGGAAATGTCGCATGGCTTTCATGTTCCTGCGTGAGACTGTCCGGACGTATCGGGAGCGCGACCCCGCTGCGCGGTCGCATGTTGAGGTTCTGTTCTGCTACCCAGGCGTGCATGCAGTTCTTTGGCACAAACTCTCACATTGGCTGTGGTGCCATCATTGGTTTTTTCTTGGGAGATTTTCGTCGCATATCGCACGATGGTTGACGGGCATTGAGATTCATCCCGCTGCTAAACTTGGTCGCCGACTCGTGATCGATCATGGCATGGGTGTCGTCATCGGCGAGACCGCCGAAATTGGTGATGATTGCTACCTCTATCATCAGGTGACACTCGGCGTCGCGCGTACCATGGCCGGCAAGCGTCATCCCACCGTCGGCAACAACGTCATCATCGGCGCGGGTGCGAAGGTGCTCGGTCCCATCATCGTCGGCGACAATGCGCGCATCGGATCGAATGCGGTTGTGGTCGATGCCGTGCCGGCAGATACCACCGTGGTCGGGATTCCCGCGCGACCCGTCGATCGGAAATTGCCGCGCCGCCAGGCGCCGTTCGATCCGTACGGCATGCCGTGCGACGACAGTCTCGATCCTTTGTTGCGTGATCTGGAAGGATTGCGCAGCGAACTTGCCGATCTGGAGGCCAGAATGGCTCGAGTCGGTTCGCCCCGCGCACCCGAGCGTCAATCGGCGGCTGAATAGACATGCATCTGTCCACACGAGGCCGCTACGCGGTGATGGCCATGGTGGACCTCGCAACCCGTCAGTCGGTCGGTTGCGAGTGTGGGCCGATCTGTCTCGCGGAAATCGCGGAACGCCAGCAACTGAGTCTTTCCTATCTTGAGCAGTTGTTCGGCAAGCTGCGGCGCGCGGGCCTTGTCGCATCCGCGCGCGGCCCGGGCGGCGGCTATCGCCTGGCGCGCGGATCGAACGAGATCAGCATCGCGGCCATCATCGGCGCGGTCGAGGAGCCGCTGCATGCCACGCGATGTGAGGCCGGAAGCGGCGGCTGCCTGACCGGGCCCGAACAGGGCACCGGCGAAATGTGCCAGACGCACGATCTGTGGTTCGAACTCGGCCGGCAGATCACCTTGTTCCTTGAGGCGGTGACCCTGGCCGATGTCGTGATGCAGCGCGTGCGTGGGCGCGCGATGGTCGTGCCGCAGACCGAACCGGGGCCAGGACGCATTGCTGCCGAGTAATCCGGCACCGCGGAACTGCCGAACCAGCACGCATTATATGGATGCGAATGCCAGCGAGCCGCTGCGGCCGGAGGCACGGGCGGCGTTTGTCAATGCACTCGATATTATTGGCAATCCGTCTTCCATTCACGCAGCGGGACGCGTAGCGCGGCGGCTGATGGAAGACGCGCGCGAGACCATCGCCCGCTGCTTCGGCGGCACCGCGTCCGAGTTGATCTTCACTTCCGGCGGCACCGAAGCAGACGCGCTCGCCGTGCATGCGCTGGGTATGCAAAGACATGTCCTGATCGGCTCAACCGAGCATGACGCAATCCGCGCGGCGGCCCCTGACGCCTTGATCGTACCGGTGGATGCGCAAGGTGTCGTCGATCTCGCTGCGCTGAACGAAATTTTGATGGAACGCAAGCCGCCCCTGCTGCTGTGCCTGATGCTCGCGAACAATGAGACCGGCACGATTCAGCCCGTCACCGAGGCGGCGGCGCTGTGCCGGCAACACGGCGCCGTGATGCATGTGGATGCGGTGCAGGCGGCCGGCCGCATTGACGTCAATCTTGCGGCGCTGGGCGTGCACAGCATCGCGGTGTCGTCGCACAAGCTGGGCGGCCCCGCCGGCGCCGGCGCGCTGCTGCTGGCGCCCGACGCGCCGCACATCGTGCCGCTGATCCGGGGCGGCGGGCAGGAAAGAGGCCGCCGGGGCGGCACCCCGCCGGTTGCCGCCATCGCCGGCTTCGCGGCCGCGGCGGAGGTGGCCTGTGCCCATCCGGACCGCCCCGACCTCGCCGCCATGCGCGACGCCGCCGAACGTTCGGCGATCGCCTGCGGCGCGGTGGTCTGCGGCGGTGCGGCGCCACGGCTGGGCAATACCACCAGCCTCGCCCTGCCGGGTGTGCGCGCCGACGCGCAGGTGATCGCGCTCGACCTGGAGGGCGTGGCGGTCAGCGCGGGCGCGGCCTGCAGTTCCGGCAAGGTGACGGCCAGCCACGTGCTCGCCGCCATGGGGCTTGGCCGCCTCGCCGGCGAAGCGATCCGCGTCTCCCTCCCCTGGAACGCGACCATGGCGGATGTGGAAGCCTTCGCCGCCGCCTATGCGCGCATGGCCGCCCGGTTGCGGCCGGCGCTGGTCCCCCGCGTCGCCTGACCCCACATTGCGCGCCATGACCGACAACGTCCCTCCATCGCGGCCCAACCAACCCGTCTACCTGGACAACCAGGCCACGACGCGCTGCGATCCGCGCGTGCTGGCGGTGATGCTGCCATATTTCAGCGCGCAGTACGGCAATCCCCACAGCGTCGAGCACATCATGGGAACCACCGCAGAAACGGCGGTGGAGGACGCGCGCGCGGAGGTCGCGGCGATCCTCGGTGCGGATGTGCGCGAAATCGTCTTCACCTCGGGTGCCACGGAATCGAACAACATCGCCATCAAGGGCGCCGCCCGCCATGCGCTGCGCATGGGCAATCCAAGGCGGCGGATCGTCACCGTCGCAACCGAGCACAAATGCGTCCTGGAATCGGTGGCCGACCTGGCCGAGGAAGGATTCGAGCCGGCCATTCTGCCGGTGCTGCCCGACGGCCGGCTCGACCCGGCCGCACTGCGCGTCGCGCTGTCGGAACCGACCCTGCTGGTCAGCATCATGGCGGTAAACAATGAAACCGGCGTGGTGCAGGACATCCCCGCGCTGGCCGCCATCGCCAAGGAAGCCGGCGCGCTGTTCCACAGCGATCTGGCCCAGGCGGTCGGCAAGATCCCGGTCGATGTGGCGCGCTGGCGGATCGACCTGGCCTCGGTCAGCGGCCATAAGCTGTACGGGCCCAAGGGGGTCGGCGCGCTGTTCGTGCGCCGCCGGCCGCGGGTGCGCCTGGCCCCGCTGTTCTCCGGCGGCGGACAGGAACGCGGCCTGCGCTCGGGCACCCTGCCTGCGCCGCTGATCGTCGGGTTCGGCGAGGCGTGCAGGCTGGCGCGCCAGGAGATGGCGGAAGAAGCCGCACGAATCCGCGGCCTGCGCGACCGCTTGCTGGCGCGTCTGCAAGCAGCTCTCCCCGGCATCGCGGTCAACGGCAGCATGGACTCCCGGATTGCCGGCAATCTGAACCTGACCTTCCCGCACGCCACGGCGGCCGACATCATGGCGGCCATACCAGATCTGTGCGTTTCCACCGGCTCCGCCTGCTCCTCCGCCGCCATCGAGCCTTCCTACGTGCTGCGCGCGCTGGGGCTTTCGGACGAGGCGGCCGAACATACCTTGCGCATTGGGATCGGACGCTTTACCTCGACCGCCGATGTCGATTACGCGGCGGCCGCACTGGCCGCGGTGCGGCCCGGCCACGCCCCGCAAGGTTCGCCCGGGACACACAAGGCGGCACAACGACTCGCCGAGGCCTGAACCTGATGCCCAGAATGACTTTCATCGAGCGCGACGGCACGCGTCGTGAAGTAGACGCGCCGCTCGGCCTGTCCGTGCTGGAGATCGCGCACAAGCACGGCGTGGACATCGAGGGCGCGTGCGAGGGCTCGCTGGCCTGCTCCACCTGCCATGTCATCGTGGACGACGCCTGGTACAAGAAGCTGTCCGGTGCGACCGAGGACGAGGAAGACATGCTCGATCTCGCCTTCGGCCTCACCAAGACCTCCCGCCTTGGCTGCCAGATCGTGATGACCGAGGCGCTGGACGGGCTGGTGGTGAAGCTGCCGGCCGGCACCCGGAACATGATGAGCGCCTGAGCCATGCGCATCGTCGTCGCGATGTCCGGCGGCGTGGACAGCAGCGTGGTAGCGGGGCTGCTGCACGAGGCCGGGCA
>DATNEJ010000356.1:0-5867 GCA_035606775.1 Acetobacteraceae bacterium
CGCGGCCCCTCCGTATCGGCAATCCAGCCTGCGATGGAGGTGCTGAACGTGGCACCGATCCCGGTCGCCAGGCCGATCGAGCCGATGGCAAAGTTCAGATATCCGGTCCGCCGGGTGAGATCAGCCGCGATAAGCGGCAGCATCAGTCCGAACACGGTGGCGCTGATGCCGTCGAGCGCCTGAATGGCGACCAGCCCCAGGGCGCTGGGGTCGAGCGAGACCAGCAGCGCGCGGAGCGGCAATGCCGCGAAGCCGGCCAGCAGCACCGGGCGGCGGCCGCGATGCTGTGCCACGTTGCCCATCCAGGGCGCGACGCAGGCCACGATCGCCTGCGGAACGATAATGCAGGCGGAGACCACCCACCCCGGCGCCTGGCCGTGCGTCGCCAGCCGGCTCAGTGCAAGCGGCAGCAGGGCGGCATTGGCAAGCTGAAACAGGACCGCGGCGACCGCGAACACATGCAGCGCCGGTTCGGTGAAAATCTGCCAGGGGGGGTGCGTCCGCTGGCGCGGGTGACTCACGGCCGGGTGTTCGCCATCCGGTGAAACGCGATCGCCCTGACGGATCGCGAACAGCGCGACCAGGGCAGGAAGGAGCAGAAGAGCCGAGAGCACGAACACCGCGCGCTCGGTTGCGAACCACCCGGCGGCAGCGCCCATCGCCGCCGCGCCGGCTGCGTTGCCTAGGGAAGCCCAGCGGGAGTTGATGCCCAGCCGTTGGCTGAACCGTGCATGGCCGCACAGCGACAGGGTCAACGCGGCGATCGCCGGCGTGATGATGCAGCTTGTCAGCGCGTGCAATGTCTCGGCGCCCCAGATGACGGGACGGGCCGTGCTGGCCGCAAACAGGGCCGCACTGGCCGCCAGGACCAGCAGAGCGGCGGCTGTCACGTTGCGCTTGGTGTACACCGCGTCCACCAGCATTCCACCGGGCAATTGGCCGAGCAGCGCCATGCCGGCACCAACGCTGAGCGCGAAGCCGATCTCGGTCAGGCTCCAGTCGTGACGCGTGAGCCAGACGGCGACGAACGGACCGAACGCGGTCTGCATGCCAGCAATGCAGAAGTTCAGGGCGTTGAGGCCAAGGCTGCTGGCCCCGAAACAGTTGGCCAGGGATGGTGCCGGCTGAGAGCCCGCGTCGCTGACCGCCAAGAAGCGCTCCCTGAAACGAAACGGCCGAACGGTGTAACCGCTCGGCCGCAGGGTAGAGGGGGAAGAAGAAGTTGTCAGCCGGTGACGGCGCGCAGCCTGGGCATGGGATTGGCCAGCTCCGCGTAGACGTCCAGATAGTCTTCCGCCATGCGGCGCGCGGTGAAACGCCGGGCGAAGGTGGCGCGCACGCGGGCACGATCCAGGCTGCCTATGCGATCGACGGCCGCCACGGCGCCATCGATATCGTTGACGATGAAGCCGGTCACGCCGTGGTCGATGACCTCCGGCACGGAGCCGCAATTGAAGGCGATGACCGGTGTGCCGCAGGCCATGGCTTCAATCATCACCAGGCCGAACGGCTCCGGCCAGTCGATCGGGAACAGCAGAGTATGCGCGCCGGACAGGAACGCCGGCTTCTGCGCATCGTTGATCTCACCGATGAACTCGACATTCGGGTTGGCGGCGATCAGCGGACGGATCTGCGATTCGTAATAATCCTTGTCGGCGTTATCGACCTTGGCGGCGATCTTGAGCCGGAGCCCGGCCTTGGCGGCGATGCGGATCGCGCGGTCGACGCCTTTTTCCGGCGAGATCCGGCCGAGGAACGCGGCGTAGTCCTGCTTCACCGGAAGCGGTGCCAGCAGATCGGCGGGCATGCCGTGCAACACCGTGCGCACCCAGTTCAGATGCGGGATCGGGCGGCGCTGGCTGTCGGAGATCGAGACGAACGGTGCATCCGGAAAGGTGCTGTAGGTCTCGATGAACTCGGGAAGGTCGAGCCTTCCGTGCAGGGTCGTCAGGAATGGCACGCGCTGGCGGCTGAACAGCGACAGCGGAAAATAGTCGATATGGAAATGCAGGACGTCGAACTCGTCCTTGCGGCGGTAGATCAGCTCCACCATGCGATTGTAGATGGCGACCCAGTCCTTGACGGACGGATCGAGACGCAGGGCCTGGTCGCGCATCGGCGCGAGCGTGGCGGACGTGATGGAGTCCCCGCTGGCGAACAGCGTCACGTCGTGACCCATCGCCACCAGTTCCTCGGTCAGTGAGTACACGACGCGCTCGGTGCCGCCGTACAGCTTGGGCGGCACCGCCTCGAAGAGAGGCGAGATTTGAGCAATACGCATGAGGTATAGACCCCGGTTTTACTAAGGGTTGACTGGCAGACCGCGCCCTGGTTCCTGTTCCCGGCTTAGCATTGCTTCCGCTTGACTTGACAAACTGAGAGCGCTTATCGATTGTTGGTTATAGTTTTTGAATGTGGCGAAATCTCGGCGCATCCCGCGACGAAACGCCATCGAAGTGGTTCGGGTCCGCCTCCCATGCCGACAAGGAGCCAACGCCGTATGGCGCATCTATCGCATTCCGATACGAATGCCCCGCCAAGAGGGCTTTACGCGCTGCCGTCCCTGCGTGGCCGGCCGATCGCGTTCATCGCGCGTTATGCACGCCAGCATCCCGCTGGACATGCAACTGTATTGCTATCGGTATTGATCGCCGTGGCGTGCAGCGTCTCCACGCAGTACGGGCTGAAGCACCTGATCGACATCGTTTCCACCGGGCGTGAGGCCGGCGGCACGCTGATTTGGGGTGCTTTCGCGCTGCTCTGCGCGCTGGTGGCCGCCGACAACCTGTCGTGGCGCGTCGGCGGCTACGCGGCGCATCGCACCTTCGTTGCGGTGACAGGCGACATTCGCCGCGACCTGTTCGCGCACCTTTCGGGCCAGTCGCCGAACTATTTCGCCGAACGCCTACCGGGCGCGCTGGCCAGCCGCATCAGCGCAACCGCCAACGCCGCCTATACGGTTGAAAGCACGGGCGCCTGGAATGTCCTGCCGCCCTGCGTCGCGCTGGTGCTGTCGATCGGCTTCATCGGCTCGGTCAACCTGACCCTGGCGGTCGTGCTCATGAGCATGGCTGGCTTGCTTGGTGCGCTTGTCTACAGGCTGGCCCGCAACGGCACGCGGCTGCACCGCACGTACGCGGAGGAAGCGGCCGCGGTGGACGGGGAACTGGTGGACGTCATCGGCAATTTCGGCGTGGTCCGCGCGTTCGGCGCGACGTTCCGCGAACAGCAGCGCATCGGCGCGACGATGCAGCGGGAAATGGGTGCCCGCCGGCACAGCCTGTTCTACCTGGAGCATATAAGGCTGATCCACGCGGTGCTGACCGCACTGCTGACCGCCGGTGTCGTCGCCTGGGGCCTTCAACTCTGGCTGCTCGGCCAGGCCAGCGTCGGCGACCTCGTGCTGATCACCACGCTCGCTTTCGGGATTCTGCACGGCACGCGAGACCTGGCCGTCTCATTGGTGGACCTGACGCAATACATCGCCCGCCTGGACGAAGCCATCAGCACGCTGCTGGCGCCGCACGAGTTGCCGGACCGCACCGATGCGCGGGTGCTGCCGCCTGGTTCCGGAGAAGTCGTGTTCGACCGGGTGCGCTTCGCCTATCCTGGCCGCCCCGCGGTGCTGCGCGACTTCGACCTGACGATCGCGCCGGGCCAGCGTGTCGGCCTGGTCGGCTATTCCGGTGCCGGAAAATCCACCGTGCTGGCCCTGCTGCAGCGGTTCTACGAGCTCGGTCCCGACTCCGACGTGGCGGAACTGGGCAGCGGTGGGCGGATCCTGGTCGATGGGCACGACGTCCGCGACGTGACACAGGCAAGCCTGCGGGAAGCGATGGCGATCGTTCCGCAGGATATCTCCCTGTTCCACCGCACCATCCTGGAGAACATACGCTACGCCCGGCCGGACGCGAGCGAGGATGAGGTGCTGGCCGCCGCGGAGATGGCGCATTGCCGCGACTTCATCGAGGCGCTGCCGGACGGGTTCGACACCATGGTGGGCGATCGCGGCGTGAAGCTGTCCGGCGGGCAGCGGCAGCGGCTGGCGATCGCCCGCGCCCTGCTGAAGGACGCACCGATCCTGCTGCTGGACGAGGCGACCAGCGCGCTCGACACCGAATCCGAACAGGCGATCCAGGCGGCGCTGGACCGGCTGATGACCGGACGGACGGTGATCGCCATCGCCCACCGGCTGTCCACCCTGCAAAGCTTCGACCGCATCATCGTGATGGACAAGGGCCGGATCGTCGATGACGGCTCCCCGCAGGCGCTGGCCGCACGTCCCGGCCCATACCGCGACCTGCTGCGCAAGCAGCGGATGGACGAGGCCGCGGCGGCCTGACAGCGTAGTACCCGTTAGAGCCCGTTCGGCGCAGATAGGAGCACCGAACGGGCTCTAACGTCTTTATTTGATCGCGTGATTCACGTCTCCGGTGATTCCGCCTGCGACGATCACGCTCTAGGCGCAGCCGCACCGCCTGTCGGTGCGACCAAGTCGCGGGGAGGAGCAGGCGCCGGTGGCAGCACCCAGGCTTGTTGTCGTGTCCAACCGGGTGGCGCCGATCCAGGAAGGCGAACCGACCGCCGGCGGGCTTGCGGCCGGGGTGCTGGACGCGCTCCGGCAGAAGGGCGGGCTGTGGTTCGGCTGGAGCGGGGACATCTCCGACGCACCGGAGCCCAAGGCGGAACGCACCGTCGGCCCGATCAGCCTGTTCACCATCGACCTGTCGCGGCGGGACTACGACGACTACTACCGAGGCTTCGCAAACGGTGCGCTGTGGCCGGTGCTGCATTACCAGATCGGGCTGGGCCGGTTCGAATGGCCGGAATTCGCCGGCTACCGGCGGGTCAATGAGACCTTCGCCCGCTCGCTGGCGCCGCTGGTCGGCCCGCACGACCTGATCTGGGCGCACGACTACCACCTGCTGTGCTTCGCGGAGGCCGCGCGCGCCCAGGGGCTTTCCAACCGGCTGGGGCTGTTCCTGCACACCCCCTTCCCCGCGCCGGGTGTCCTGATGACCATCCCGGCTCACGCGGATCTGATCCGGGCGATGTGCGCGTATGACCTGCTGGGCTTCCAGACCGAGACCGACCGCACCGCGTTTGCCGATTATGTGCTGCGCTGCGCCGGCGGTGTGGCGCACCCGGACGGCGTGCTGGACGCATTCGGCCGGCGGGTGAAGACAGGCGTCTACCCGATCGGCGTGCATGTCGATGACGTGCGCGCCCAGGCGGAAACACCCGCCAACCGCCGCCAGGCCACGCGCATGCGGGCCAATCTGATGGAGCGGCTGATCCTGAGCGTGGACCGCCTGGACTACTCCAAGGGGCTGCGCCAGCGCTTTGCCGCCTTCGAGCGGTTTCTTGCCGATTATCCCGCCCATCACAGGCTGGCGACGTTCATGCAGATCGCGCCGCCCTCGCGCGCCGATATCGAGACCTACCAGGTGATCCGGCGCGAGCTGGAAGCCGAAGCCGGCCACATCAACGGCCGCTTCGCCGAGGTGGACTGGGTGCCGCTGCGCTATCTGAACCGCAGCTTTCCCCGCAATGTGCTGATGCCGCTTTACGCGGAGGCGCAGGCCTGCCTGGTGACGCCGTTGCGCGACGGCATGAACCTGGTGGCGAAGGAATACGCCGCCGCGCAGGACCCGGCTGAACCGGGCGTGCTGATCCTGTCGGAATTTGCCGGCGCCGCGCGGGAACTGGATGCCGCGCTGCTGGTCAATCCCTATGACGAGGCCGGCATGGCGCGGGCGATGGACCAGGCGCTGTCGATGCCGGTGGAGGAGCGGCGGGAGCGTCACGCCGCGATGCTGGCGGTGATGCGGCGCAACAGCCTGGAACGGTGGCGGGACCGGTTCGAG
>DATNEJ010000357.1:0-6664 GCA_035606775.1 Acetobacteraceae bacterium
TCGAACCCGGATCAGAAGGGCATTTACAGCATGCATGGCGCCGATGCGCTGCGTGCCGGCCCGGTCGTTACGAAGAAGATGGACGACATTCGGTCCGAGATATCCAACGGCCTGCAAAACGATGCGCAGCGGCTCATGTTCGAGCAGACCTCGCGCCGCTTGCAGATGTATACCGCCGACTCCATCGGGCGGCACCTGGATGCGCAGGGGGATGCCTATGCGCAGGCGGTCAACGCGGCGACAACGCACAACCAGATTGCGGCGATCACCGCGCAGTTCAATGACGATACGGGCTTTAATCACAGCCTGGAGGAAATGCGCCGCGCCTCTGTGCAGAATGCACAGGTGCGGTATGGCTCGAATCCTGATCCGCAGATCGTCAGTAGCGAACTGGACCGGGCAACCAATCAGGCCATCGTGGCGCGGATACAGGCATGGCAACCCCACGATGCGGTGGGGGCATCGAACTGGCTTGAGCATGGCATGATCCCGCAGGCCGGTACCGGGAAGATGATCCCGGTCAAGCAGGCGGTTGATCCTTCGACCTACTTCACGCTCTCACGCGAGCTGAAGGGTGCCGCAGACGCGGCCTCGGTTGATGGGACCGTACAGAGTGTCATCTCGGGCGGCAGTTTACCGAGGCGCACCGCCAGTCCGGACGACATAGACCGTGCCATTCACGGCCAGGAAAGCGGCGGCGCTGCAACGGCGCCGACAAGCGTCAATGGGGCGGTTGGGGGACATCAGATTCAGCCCGCCACCTTCGCGCAGTATGCCAAGCCGGGTGAGGTGATTACGAATTCAGCGGACAATGCCGCCGTCGGGAAGCGTATCGTAGCGGACCTGTCGCAGAAATACGGGAACGATCCAGCCCGCGTTGCGGTCGCCTACTTCTCCGGTCCCGGCAATGTCGCGCCACCGGACAGTCCGACACCGTGGATCGAGGATAAGAAGGACGGCAACGGGGTATCGACTTCGGCTTATGTGGCCGGAGTGCTGGGGCATATCGCTAGGTCTAGTCCGACCAATCCGCCCATCGGAACACCAACTGCGCGGGATGCCTCGATCCCGCCGCGCTATTTCTCCGACGTGCAGATGATGGGGCGCGCCTACAAGGCGGCAGCCACCATGCGCCCGGACCTTGGCAAGCGGGTGATCGACGGCGTGTGGGAGCATATTCAACGCGAGAACACGCTCGAAAATCAGGCCGAATCGCGCGCAGACCATGACCTGAATGTTCACCAGCGAGACAATGGAGCGATCCTGTTCGGCGCGGCGGTGCAGGGTCAAACGATGGATGATTCCTACCTGGGCAACCTGTTGCGCACGCAGCAGATCACGCCATCAACCTACAATGCCATTAAGGCAGTGCAGCAGAAGCAAGCCGAGGGTACCGATGATCCGATGATCGTGGCGCGGGTCTGGGATGGCATCGGCAGCGACAAGGTGACCAGCGACGATATCTTCAACGGTCTGAGCGCCGGCAAGATCAGCGGCAAGACGGCAGATGAGATGATCCGCGCTCTGAACACCCGCAGCAAGACACAGGTAAGCGCGGTGGAGAAGGGAGATTACGAAACCCTCAAGACTGCGCTTGGCGGTCATGCCATTGAAAGCGGCCTATTGGACATTTTCGGCAAGGGGAAAGTGGACGCGGCCCAACTCTGGACGCAGGCACAGGGTGAATGGAGCCGGCGCGTCATCGTGGGCAAGGAAGACCCGAACGCCGTGTTGGCGGACATGATGCCGCGTTACCAGAAGTCCATCCCCAGCCGCCCGGCCGCATGGCCCAATCCGCGGTTCGGCATGGTGCAGGATCTGGAGGATGTAGCGAGCGTCGCTGCGAAGACCAAGGCAGCGTTCCAGGGCGGCCAGATCAATCAGGACACCTACAACGTCGAGGGCGATCTCTTGGCCCGTTACAAGCGATACTTCCAACAGATGGCGGGACAGAAAGCGGCGGCGGATAAGGTTCCCGCTCCACGTGGCGCCAAGCAGCCCGCAGCCCTTATGCCGGCGACGAGCGAGTGATGGCAGACGAAGCAGCCGCTCCCGCGCCAGCACCGCCGCCAGCCATCCCTACGGCGGCTCCTGCGGCACCCCCAGCCCAGCCGGACTTGGCACCCGTCATTGACGTAGGGGGCGCCTCTGGAGCCGCGCCCGGGCAGCCAGGATCGCAATTCGTGCCGGTCTATCATGGCACCGGAAGCGCGCCGTCGCTGCCGCCGGGTGACGACAAGGTAAGACGCGACTTTCTCGCCGGTCGCGCACTGGCGCAGGCTGGCGATCCGTGGTCCCAACTGGATACCCTGATTGAGCAGACCAAGGCCGCAAAAGGAGCGGCACCCTCTCCGAACGCGGCCGGTGAGCAGGATCAGAACGGCGAAAGAGCGGCCAACCCGCAGTCACCAGATGATGAACGTCCGATCGGCCGGAAACTGACCCAGGCCGCGCAGGGCGTTGTTCAGCAGGACGAAGAAAGCGGTCCATCGTTGGACTCTCTGCTCTCGCTTCCCGGTAAAATCCTCGGTTCTCATGCCGCGATGGAGCGAGACCTCCAGGAACACGGCCTCCCCGCGGCGCCCTTTGTGCCGCAGGTGGGTGCCGTCGCGAAGGATATTGGCCTCGGCATTATCCAGACGCCGCAAGCCGTTCTGCGCGGAATGCTGGGCGCCGTGGAGCAGGGCAGCAAAGCGGCCCTCTCGGTTGGCGATGCTGTCAACAAGGTGATACCGGAATGGCTCTCGCGCGTCATGCCGATGGGTGAGGCCCTGGGGCAGATGACGGGAGGGCCGGGCCGCGCGGGGCTGGAGTATGTCGCAAACTCGGCGGCGGAAGACAAATCGGAAATCCCGGAACCAACGACGATCACCGGCAATCTGATTGAGCAGGGAACCCAGTTCGGCGCTGGCCTCAAGGGCGCGAAGCCTCTGATGGAAGCGGCCGGCGCATCCGGCACCGTAGGACACCTTCTGTCCGACCTGACGGCCGGTGCGACCACGATGGACCCGAACGCACCGCGTCTGTCGAACCTGCTGGATGAGGTGGCGCCAAATTTCGTGTCGGATTGGCTGGCGGCAAAGCCCGGTCAAGACAATGCAGTGATGAACCGGCTCAAGAGCGGCTTGGAGTTCGCCGGCCTTGGGGCAATGTTCGAGGGGCTGAAGCAGGGGCTATCCGTTCTCAAGCCCATGATCCAGGCGCCACGAGGCGTCGATATCAACGGGAAACCGTCTCAGGCAGCGGTCGAGACGCGAGAGGTGCCGCGGACTTCGGTTCCAACGACAGAGCCGCCGGAGGGTGTCTTACCGCCAGGAATGGCAAAGCCACCACTGATCGAGGTCAATCCCAAGATCGCCGGTATGGCCGAGACCGTTCTTGAGCAGCAGCAGGGCATGGAGCGGTTACCCCCGGGAGAGGCCGGAGCGCCGACATCGCTGCCGCCCGATCAGGTCCGTGACTACATCGAAGGCCGGAATACCGATAATCCCATCCGCATCAATCTGCTCCGGATCGGCTCCGGCGATGACGTTCGGAACGTGCTGGAAGAAGTGGCCCGGATGATCCCGGAGCCGCCGGTGCAAAGCCATGCCGAGACGATCCGGTTGGCCGACGCGCTAGGGCTGACTCCCGAGGACTTTCTCTCCGGCTATCAGGGGCATGCCCTGAACGCGGTCGAGGCTACGGCCTTCCGGATGATGCTGGACTCCTCCGCAGAACAGCTTATCGAATACGCGAAGGCGGCGGTCGATCCCGCTGTCGCTGATGACGTTGCCAAGACCACCTTTGTCCGCGCCTTTGCTACCCACTGGGCACTCCAGCTCTACGGAACTGGTGCTCGGGCTGAGGCGGGTCGGACGCTCAATGCGTTCTCCATCCTGTCTCAAGGGCGTGCTGGGTACGCGCAGGCCATTAAGCAGATTGTAGAACAGGGCGGCGAGCAGAATATAACCCAGATGGCGGCGGATGTTGCGTCCCTCGATGATCCGTTGCAGGTCTCGCGCCTCGTGCGCGCCTCTCAACTCGGCACCGGTCGAGATACCTTCCTGAAGGTGTTCTACAACGTCCTGTTAAGCAATCCCCGTACCGTGGTCAAGAAATTGGCCAGTGACGCGGGCATGGCGATGTGGAACCTGGCCACGACCTATGGTGCGGAGAATTTTGGATCTGGCGCGGTTGTGCCGGGTGAGGCGGCCCAACTGGGGTATGGCTATCTCGCCAGTCTGAAGGATGCCTTTCGGATGGCGGGGAAGGGATTGAAGGCCGGCGAAAGCCAGTTCTTCCGGCAGTTTCAGACGATGGACTGGCAGGATCAGTCGCGGCTCTCGTGGCTGGCGAACGGTGCCCCGGAGATGATACCGGATGATGAGCCGACAAAGGCTGGCACTTCCTGGCTTCGCGCTGCGCTGCCAACCTCATGGATCGGTGCGGCGGACGACTTCGCCAAGTATCTGAATTACCGCGCGTATCTGCGGGCGCTGGCGTTCCGGGAGGGTTCTGCCAAGGGGTTGGAAGGACCGGACCTCGCAACGCACGTCGCGCAAACACTCGACAACGTGCCGGACTCAATCCACCAGGAGGCGCTGGCAAACACGCTGCGGTCCACATTTCAGGAACCATTGACCGGCGTTGCGCTGCAATTTGAGCAGTTCGTGGATGCCTTCAATCTTCCCGTGGCGCATAGTGATTTCAAGATACCGGTCGGCCGGATCATCCTGCCATTCATCAAAGTGCCGACCAACATCATGCGTTGGTCTTACCGCAATTCGGCGCTGTCCGTTGCCCTCCCGAGCGAGTCCTTCCGGGCCGAATTGAATGCCGGCGGCGCAACCCGCGACATGGCGATGGCCCGCGTCTGGCTTGGCTCGGCGCTGGCGCTAGGAGTGGCGGACCTGGCGCTGAACAACGCCATCACAGGTCGCGGCCCGAGCGATCCTCAGTTGCAGCGGGCGTGGCGCGCGGCTGGCAATGAGCCATACAGCATCCAACTGCCGGGACAGCGGCCGGTCAGTTACAACCAGGTCGAGCCGCTGGGCCTGATGATGGGGGCCATCGCGGACACGTTCAACATCATGAAGTTTGCCCGGGAGGATGGGCGCGGCAGTCTCGCGGCATCCATTGCGTTCGGCACCGGCAACGCGCTGTTGTCGAAGACTTACCTGGAGGGTGTGGCGAATCTGTTTGAAGCGATGAACGCGCCGGATCGCGACGGTGCCCGTGTCGCCAACAGCATGATCCTGCCATTCGTTTCTCCGCAGGGCGTCGCGGCTGTAGCGCGCTCGATCGATCCCTGGAGACGGGCGCACTACGATCTGATGGACAGCATCGAGGCGCGGTTGCCGATCGTCTCCGAAAGCCTGCCGCCAGCCCGCACGCTATGGGGCGATCCGATCCCGCAGCGCGACGCCTACCTTCCCTTCATGCCGTCGGATGGCTTCGTTCCGAAGCTGCTGTCGCCAGTTTCTCTTGGACCGCGTCCGGAAGATGTGCAGCCGATCGACCGCTGGATTTGGGACAATCGCGCCTCCTTCCCCCATGCGACCAGCAACCAACTCGGTATCACCAAGCCGAGTCAGTTCCAGTCGTTCAACGTCGGTCATGGCATAGCCGTTCAGGTGCACCTTACTCCGCAGCAGTACGATCATTTCCAGGAACTTGCCGGCAATGGGCTGAAAGACCCATCGACCGGATTGGGCGCCAGGGACACGCTTAATTCCCTCGTTACCGGCACATCGCGCGACCGCGATATGCAAGATGCATGGAATCAGTCTTCGCCAGCACTCAAGGCACTGATGGTTCAGCACATCGTCAACCGATACCGCTCGGCGGCTCGCAAGATGCTGGTGCAGGAATACTCCGATATCGCCGATACGATTGCGGCCGGCGCTAAAACTCGCGCATCTCAACTCACGCACTAACCCTTCCCCGAGAGGTGACGATGACCAAACACGGCTTCCTTGCTGTGCTGATGGCGCTTGCCCCAGTTGCCGCCCATGCCCAAGGCGCCGTGATCCAGGCCGGCCCCGTGGCGCCCGGTCATGTCGTGCTGTGGGGATCGAACGGTGTCGTCCGCGACGGCGGCTCGCAGGTACCCCCTGGCGTTCTGCCAAAGGCCACGACCTCTGCTCTCGGCGCCGTCATCGTCGGCTCCGGACTGGGTGTGGCGACCTCCGGCAATCTGTCTGTTACGTATGGGAAAGCCGGCAACACAGCCCTCCAGGGCAGCCTCTACGGCGTCGCCAACGGCGTCGCCACGCTGGATGGGTCTGGCCTGCTCCCGGCCGCGCAGCTTCCGTTCCCCGGCGTCTCGGCCTTGGGTGGCGCGCAGGCTCTGACAGCGCCCACGCATCAGTTCTTGACCGGCTTGGGCACGAATGGGGTGTTCACGACCGGGCAGCCGGCGGCGGGGGATATTTCCGGGCTGGGCAGCATGGCGACGCAAAATGCTGGTGCTGTAGCGATTACCGGCGGCACGCTGAACGGGGTTTCGGTCGGGGCCACGACGCCGGGGACGGGGGCGTTTACGACGCTGGGGGCGAGTGGGGCGGTGTCGCTGACCGGGGCTGGGACGGCGCTGAGTGTGACGAATAATGCATCTATCGGCGGGACGTTAGGGGTGACAGGCGCGACCACGTTGGGCGCGCTCACGGTGAATGGCGCCGGT
>DATNEJ010000360.1:0-7754 GCA_035606775.1 Acetobacteraceae bacterium
AATCGGCAGGTCGTCGTCGGTCATGCAAGCCTCGCTCGATACCTGACTGGCTCTGACTGGATCATACCGTCAGATAGCGGCTGCGGATTTCGGCCTCCTCGGCGCGAAAGCGCTCGGGTGACGCGCCGTAGACCATGCGACCTTTCACCATGACGTGCAGTTCCGTCGCAACCGCCTCAGCCAGCTTCATATTCTGCTCAACCAGTAAAATCGTCACGCCTTCCGCGCAAAGACGTTTGATAACCCCGGCAAGTTCTCGCACGACCAGCGGGGCAAGCCCCTGACTCGGTTCATCCAACAGCAGCACCTTGGGATCGCTTGCCAGCGCGCGTGCAATGGCCAGCATCTGCTGCTCACCGCCGGACAGGTGCGCACCCCTGTTCCTCGCGCGCTCCCTCAGGGCCGGGAACAAATCCATCAACCTGTCCAATGGCCACGACTGCGCCGGCTTGCGCTCCGCGACCCGGATGTTCTCCAGGACCGTCAGATCCGGAAAGATCAATCGGCCTTCCGGAACATAGGCAACGCCGGCCCGCGCCACCTGATGCGGCTGCCATCCCGCAATGTCCTGCCGGTCCAGCAACACGCGGCCCCCGCTCGGCGGTACCAATCCCATGATCGAGCGCAAGGTGGTGGTCTTGCCAACGCCGTTCCGACCCAGCACAGCGACGATCCGCCCATCCGGCACCACAAGATCGACGCCTTGCAGCACATGGCTGCTGCCGTAATGCGCATTGAGGCCGTCGATCGTCAGCATGCGTCGAGACCACCGAGATAGGCGCTTTGCACGCCCGGATCCGCCCGCACGGTCTCGGGGTCGCCGTCAGCGATAACACTCCCTCGATGCAGCACCGTGATCTTGCGGGCGAGGCGGAAAACGACCTCCATATCATGTTCGACCAGGAGCACCGTCAGAGCCCCGTCCGAGAGCAGACCTGCCAGCACGTCGACAGCGGTCGCGGTCTCCTCCACCGACAGACCTTGGGTCGGCTCGTCCAGCAGCAGCAGCCGCGGTTGCTGCGCCACGGCCATGGCTACTTCCAGCAACCTCTGGTCGCCATGCGAGAGCAGGCCAGCGGGGTAGTCTGCAACGTGGGTCAAGCCAAGGCGCGCCAGCGCCTCATCGCCCCGCGCGGCGGCGTCGGTGAACACCGCGCTACCACCAAGCGGGTACCAGCGTCTTGGATTGCGCGCCTGCGCTGCCAGGCGTGCGTTCTGGCGCGTGGTCATTTCCGGAAACAGAGCGGTGATCTGGAATGTCCGCGAAATACCGCGTTGGCATCTTGCGTGGACCGGAAGCCCCGTCACGATACGACCGTCAAACCGCACGATGCCTTCCGTTGGCTTCACGACTCCTGTGATGAGGTGAAACAGGCTGGTCTTCCCTGCACCGTTGGGGCCGATGACGGCACGCACCTCGCCAGGTTCCACCCGCATCGTCACCTGATCAACCGCTACGATGCCGCCGTATCGCTTGGTAAGGGAATCGAGTTCCAGGAGGGCCATCAGGTAATGACCGTCTGCCGGGCCATCCGCGCACGAAGACGGGGGCGAAGTCGATCGGTTGCCAAGCCCCAGATGCCCTGGGGCGCGAACAACACGAACAGGATGAAGATCACGCCGAAGAACAGCGCCCAGGAGTCCGTATAAGTACTGAGCTGCTGCTGTACCAACAGGAAGAACACAGCACCGAGGATCGGCCCCACCAGCGTTCCTGCCCCGCCAATGATGACCATGATCAATACCTGGCCGGACAGCAGCCAGAACAGAAGCTCAGTGTTCGCAAAGCCGGCGAATGGCGCATAGAGCGCCCCGGCGAAACCGCCGAACGCATAAGAGATTGCCACGACCGCGATCTTGTACCGGCGCGTGTCGTAGCCTAGCGCCCGGGTCTTCGCTTCGTTTTCACGGATGCCGCGCAGCACGGCGCCAAATGGCGAGGTGACCAGCGTTCGGCAGAAGAGATAGGAGCCAAGCAGCGATACCAGGACGAGGTAATAAAAGCCGGTCTTTCCCTCGAATGCGGTGATGCCGAACGGGCCGGGCCGGCGCGGGATGCCTGCGAGACCGTCAGACGCGCCCGTGACGGCGGTCCATTTGAAGGCGATGGCGTAGAACAGCTGGGCGATGGCAAGCGTGAGCATCGAAAAGGACACGCCCGTTGCCTGGGTGCAGATCCAGGCGACGCCAAGACCGACGACGCCAGAAAGCGCTGCCGCGGCCAAAACCGCGCAGGGCAAAGGCCATCCAAAATGGATGAGAAAATTGCCGCAGGCATAGGCGCCGAACCCATAGGCGGCCGCGTGTCCGAAAGAAATCAGCCGGGCATAGCCGACCATCAGATCCAGGCTCATGGCGAACAGCCCGAGGATCAACGCCTCGGTCAGCAGGGTCATGCCGTAAGGGGACAGCCCAGCGGGCAACAGCGCCAGCACCAGCGCGAGGACAACGAATATCCGCACGGACTATGCCTCCTTGCCCAGCAGCCCACCCGGCCGCAGGACCAGCACAGTCAGCATGACCAGATACATGAAGGCCAGCGCGAGATCGGGAACGTAATAGGTGCCGAACACCTGAACAAAAGCGACAAGCAGGGCGCCGATCAGCGACCCAAGGAAGCTGCCCATGCCGCCGATGATGACGATCACGAACGTATCGATCACGGCGTTGGGTGCCATGCCGAGCGAAGCCGTCACGAGTGGTGCTGCAAGCACACCGCCGATACCCGCCAGGCCGCAGCCGATGCCAAAAACGCCGGACCGGATTAGCCGAACGTCGGTTCCAAGTGCATGCACCATTTCTGCGTTCTGGGACGTCGCGCGGATCAGCAGTCCAAGCCGGGTTCGCTCCAGGAACTGCCAGATCAGCAGGGCGACGACGAGACCCGATCCCGCAAGAAAGAGGCGATAGACCGGGAATGGCTCGTCCAGAATGAAAACAATGCCCGAGAGTGCGGGGGGCAACGGGACCTGTAGGGCTTCGACACCCCAGAGCAGGCGGATCCCTTCGCCCATGATTAACGTCAATCCGAATGTCACCATGAGGAACGCGTGGCCGTCGCGCCGGTAGAGCCAACGCAGTATGCCCAGTTCGAAAGCTGCGCCGAAGCCGCCCACCAGCACCGGAGCGGCGATAAGTGCCATCCAAAAATTGCCGGTCAGATGGACTGCGGACCATCCGACATAGGCGCCAAGCATGAAAAACGCGCCATGTGCAAAATTCACGATACGCATGATCCCGAAGATCAGCGTGAGGCCGCACCCCAGAAAAAACAGGAGCGCGGCCTGCGACAACGCATTCAGGCACTGCGTGACCAGGAAGGCGAGCAGGTCCATCAGCTCGACAACCTCACGCTGAGCGATTGAAATTCGTCAGGAGTCATAGGTCATCTTGCGGCATGCCGGTGTGACCTGATCGCCGGGGAATGTAGCGATCAGTTCCGGCACCGGCATTGCCGCCCCCGGCTTTTTCTCGACCTTCACCATGTAACCGGCTTGCACCGCCTGATGGTCACAGGCGCGCATGGCAACCTTGCCCTTGATATCATCGATTGCCACGGTCTCCAGCGCCGGCCGCAGCTTGTCCGCCTCGATACTCTTGGCCGCCTCGATACCCGCGGCGAGAATCCGGCAGGCCTGCCATTGCTCGCCTTCGAACACGTCCGGCTCTGTATTGTAGGCCTTGCGCCACTCGGCAACGAATGCCTTGTTCGCGGGATTGTCGAACGAGAAACAGTAGCGGGTCGAGCCGGCAAGGCCGATGGCGGCATCGCCGACGGCGTGAATGCTGTTCAGATCGACGATAGAGGTCAGCAACTGCACTTTTTCGGACAGGCGGTACTGATGCGCCTGGGACAGGAAGGCCGCATTGTCGTCCCCTTGCAGTACCAGGAAGCAGGCATCCGCCCCCGACTGCCGGATACGGGTTATGTAGGTCGAGAAATCCTTGGTGCCGATTGGCGAGTAGACGTCACCGACGAAATTCAGTCCTGCCTTTTTCACCTCATCCTTGAACACGCCGATGCTGTTGTGACCCCAGGCATAATCCATGCCCAGTGCATAAAACTTTTTCAGTGGGGACTGTCGAAGCCAGAGGGAAATGACCCGCGTCTCCATCGGCCCGGAAATGTTGGCTCGGAAGAAGTTGGGTACGAAGGACGACCCGGTAAGGCGTCCGTCTCCGTTGTCCGAGGAGACAAAGATCGCATTCCAGTCAGCAAGTTTTGGCACCACGGCCAACGCTTCGGACGATAGCACCATCCCGAAAAGCAGGCGGCAACCATCCCGCTCCACCACCTCTTGCGCCTTGCGGACACAGTTCGCCGGGTCGCCTGCGGTATCTTGCACGTCAAGTGCGATCTCGCGGCCAAGCAGGCCGCCCTTGGCGTTCTGGTATTTCATCCAGAACTCCGCGCCGTGGCGCATCTGGGCACCGATCTCGCCCGCGGGTCCGGTGAGCGCCAGGGGCATACCGATCTTGATCGGTGTCTCCCCCCGGGCGTAGCGCAGGACGACCGGGGCCATTGCGACAGTTGGCGCCGCAACCAGCAGCGCACGGCGTGACACGCGGGTTCTTTTGGTTCCCGACGGTTCAGTCATTTTCAGCCTCCCTCGTGGCCGCCAGATTCGCTTCCGGTGGCCTGTTGCATGCGGTCAGGTCAGTTCCACGGTCTTGAAGTCTGCCGGAATGATGATCTCGAGTACCTCACAGTCGGCGGAGTAGTCCAAAACGGTGTGCTTGATCCCGGGTGGCTGCAGCCAGCAAGAACCCTCCGACATCATCTGGACGCCATGGCCCTCAAACTCATTCTTCATCCAGCCGCGCAATACATAGACAAGCTGCAGCTCGGATTCATGGTAATGGCGCTTGCGAACGTCGTCCGTGCAAGGCGGGACCAGCCGGATGACGTGCGCCTGCGCCAGGCCGCCGGTGGCAGCGGCGATTCCGAGGTCACGATACTTGGCGTAGGCGCGCAGGCCGTCCGTCTTGAAGTCGGATTCCTTGTGGTGGCTGACCGCGAAACGCTGCGGTGCAGCCTTACGGGCTGACGCCTGACGGGACGACGCTTGGGGCGCCTTGCGCTTCGCAGGCGCGGCTGCCCGAGTGCGGCCGGCGGCTTTTTTCGGCGTGACCCTTCTGGTTGCTGAAGGTCGTGAGGCAGCCTTCTTCGCCGACTGCTTCGTCGCCGCCGGCTTGCGGGCTGCGGGTTTTCCCGACGCCGCAGATTTGGCCACTCTCGCCTTGCCGGCGGCCTTGCGGCCCGCAGGCCGTGTGGAGGTGCGCTTCTTGGCAGCTCCCTTGCGCCCTGATGCTGCTCTCGCCATGACGAATCCTCAGAGTTCTTGTCGCTTGCATTCAGTATCGTCGCGTTTCGGCACGTCGTTCAAGTGGCTGGCACGAAGCTGATCGCGGACGGACTACCGACGGCGACCGTGACACCCGTCGCGTGGAGCGTCCCGTCATTCGGGTCCCTGCGGAAGCAGGTGATCGTATCGCTGTCCTGATTGGCCGCGTAAACGAACGCGGCCGGGGGATCCAAAGCAAAGAACCGCGGCCGGGTTCCGCCGGTGGCGGTATAGCCGCGATACGTCAGGTGTCCGGTTTCCGCATCGACAGCGAACAGCACGATGCTGTCCTGGCCCCGATTGGACACATAAAGGAAGCGGCCATCGGGTGAAGCCGCTATCTCCGCGGTCGTATTCCGGCCGGTATGGCCATCCGGGATTGTGCTGACGATTTGCCCCTCCTCGACCTGGCCATTTTGTGCGGTCCATCGATAGACCGTCACGGTCGAATCCAGCTCATTGTTCACGTAGAGCACCGGCAGGCGCGGGTGAAAGGTCGTATGGCGGGGCGCTGCACCTGGGCGGGCAACGATCGAGCCCTGGGCGGTGGGCGCGATCCGGCCATCGCTGAAGCGAAAGAAGAAGGTCCGGTCGAAGCCCTTGTCCGGGACGACGACGAATTGGCCAGCCGGATCAAAGATGACGGCGTGCGGATGTGAGGATGATTGATGATGCGGGTCCGGACCAGGCGTTCCGGTCAGCGTGTGCAGCTGGTGCGGGGGAAGAAGGCCCCCGTCATCGCGCACCGGCATGACCGCAACCGCGCCCGTGCCGTAATTTCCGACGACCAGGTATCGCTCGGTGGGATCAAGGGCGGCGTCGACCGGATTGTTGCCCTGGCAATCCTGCTGGTTGATGAGCGTCAGCCGACCGCTGGCCCGATCGATTGCGAAGGCGCTGACCAGGTTCCGCCCGCCATGCACGCTGTAAAGCCGACTATTGTCGCGACGCAGCGTAAACAGCGATGGATTCTCGAGACCGCCTACATGCTGGAGATGCGTCCAGCCTCCACCCCGCTCGTCGATTCGGTAGACGTTGATGCCGTTGCCGCGGCCGTCGCGGTCCGGGGTGGTATAGCCGCCGACATAGGCGAACATGGCGTTTCCTCCGACGATCCCGGCGCATGATAGGCCCTGGCGTTACCGCGGGTCACCCCGCCGCCATCACCCGATCAAGAATGATGTCCCGGATTCCAGGCTCGTCCGCGACAGAGCCCAGATAATGCAGCGCGCTGCTCGGCTTTTTCTGAAGAGCTGCGAGTAGGGCGGGAAGCTCGTCGCGTACATGCGCGCCCTCTCCGGCAAAGAAGCCGACCACCACGACGGGAAGGCCGGTAAGGGCTGCAACCTGCTCCGGCAGGAACGGTGGCTCCTCCAGGAAAGCTGCCTCGACCCGCGCATAGGTCCCGATTCCTGCGAGCCGCCGAGCATGGCGGTGCAGTGCCATTTCGCGCCCGGGCGCCCGAGCCGAACCATGGCCCAGGAGCACGACGCCCAATTCCGCTGCCTTCCAGCCCTGTTCGTCACACGCCCGCACAACCCTCGCTGCCGCCAGCAACGCCACGGCTTCATGAGTGCCGACCGGGGCGTGACACCGCACGATCGTGCCCCTGGCAAGGTGCTGCGGGTCCAAAGCACGCGGGACCGCAACCTTGTTGAACCAGCCGTCCTCCATCAGGAACGGGACGACATGGACCGTTGCTGCGGTCAGCCGCGCCAGGGCATCGGCCACAGAAGGCTTGCCATGCAGCAATCCGACCAGGACCTCGGCGAACCTGCCGGTTGCGCGCAACGCATCGGCATGAACATGCAAGGTGCGGCCGGCGTCGGCGTATCGTTCCGATCCATGACCGATCAGCAGCAGCGCGTCGCTCGATCGCAACGGGCATCTCCGTTGAGTGGCGTCCCGCATACCTTGCCTGGGCGTCCGTGCATCGCAAACTTGCGTGGAGTAGGAACAGGGCATGGCTGACGCGGTTCTCTCGGCATCGCCCTTTGCCCGCTTCATCGCGATCCTGGGCCGTGGCCCCGGGCGCTCGCGCGCCCTCACCCGGGAAGAGGCGCGCGAGGCATTCGGGATGGTGCTGTCCGGTGGGGCCGATCCGCATCAGGTTGGTGCGTTCCTGATGCTTCTGCGCTTCCGCGGGGAGGACGTGGCGGAAGTCACCGGCATGGTGGAAGCGGCCCGGACTGCTTTCGAACTTGGCCGAGGTGATCTTGGCGCGGCGTTGGACTGGCCCTCTTACGGGGCAGGCCGGACGCGCGGCGCCCCGTGGTTCCTGCTTGCTGCGCTGGCTCTCGCCCGGGCCGGCATTGCCATTCTCATGCATGGTTCCAACGAATTTTCCTCGGCGGTGACAGTCCGCCAGGGTCTCGATGCTCTGGGTTTGCGCCCATGTGCCGGCTTCGC
>DATNEJ010000363.1:0-3482 GCA_035606775.1 Acetobacteraceae bacterium
GGCATCCACATCGCGTAGCTGGTCGCGCCACCGATGTGCACGCGATCCTGATGAACGCCGGTGGTGAAGTCGAAGCCATCCGACTGAGGAAAGATATTGCGTTGAACAAACATCGGATGCGCCAGAGTGCGCTGGCCGAAAATCCGGTCGAACAGCGCGATCGCCCGAGCGTCGGTACGCAGGCGATGCAACGCCTCGTCCGACCACAGGTGACGAAACACCGACATATAGCGCGGCTCAGGGTCCTTGCACGCAGCAGCGGAGTTGGCGACGCCGTCGGCGACGGGCGAGTCCGGGGCCAGCCACCCGCCCTCCGCCGCCTTGTTCAGAAGCCGGGCACGCACATCAAGGATCACTTCTCGCGGCAGCAGGCCGCGCAGGAACAGATAACCGTCCTCAGCCAGTCGGGCCCTCAGGGTTTCCCCGTCGTTCAGGTGTTCGGTCGAATCCCTGAAGGGTTCGTACTGGAACATGATCTTCCTCTCGCCCGTGCCTCGTTACGTCCGAATTCCTGATAGCCGTCCAGCCCCACCAACGCTTCAGCCAAGCGCCTCCGCAAGCAGCTCCAGCGCGCGGATACCGAACACCCGCATATTGGCGATCCGGTCGGCGTCTCCGGTTTCCAGCGTGATGGCCTGCGAAAAATCCGGGCCGGCGACAGCGATGCAGGTATGCCCTGCCTTGTCGCCGTAGCGATTGCCGGTCGGCCCGGTCGCGCCGGTTTCGCCCAGTCCCCATGTCGCGCTCAGCCGCGTGCGCACCGTGTCGGCCAGCAGCATGGCGTAAGGCTCTGTTGAGGCCCGCTCGATCGGCGCCGGCAGCGGATTGGGAATGTCCAGGAAGCCCGAGCGCGCATAGGCGGTGTAGATGACGCTGCCGCCGCGGAAATATGCCGATGCGCCGCCGATCGACAGCAGCGCGGCGGAAATCAGCCCGCCCGTCGATGACTCGGCGATCGCAATGGTGTCACCCCGCGCCTTCAGGCGCGCACCAATCTTCTCGGCCAGCGGCAACAGCTTTTCCATGATCAGCTTCCCTTCTGGATGATGGCCTCTATCACGCGCTGGATCGCCAGCGCCTCCTCACCCGGAATCGCCGGCACGCGATCCCTTTGGATGGCATCGAGGAAGTCGCTCAGCACGGCCTTATGCGGCTCATGCGAGAATCCCATGACATTCGCGCCGCTGCCGGAGCCACCGGCGTCGGCGATCATGACGGCCCTTCCATCGAGGAAGGATAGGGTCAGGTTGCCGCCCTGCATCGTCGCAGTGCCCTTTGTGCCGATGATCTGGATGGTCTCGGCGCTGCCCGGATAGGCGGCCACGGTGGCCATGATCGTGCCGGGTGCGCCGTTGTCCAGCCGGACCAGCGCGGCCGCATAATCCTCGGTCTCCATGCGATGCAGGGCGGTGGTGCGAACCTGCGCCGCTTCGATAGCGTGGATGCCGACAAACCAACGGAACAGGTCCAGCGCGTGGATCGCCTGGGTCATCAGCACGCCGCCGCCGTCGCGGGCTTTCACGCCGCGGCCCGGCTCGTCGTAATAGGATTGCGGGCGCCACCAGGGCACCGCCAGGGTCGCGGCCTGGATTTCGCCGAGTTCGCCACGCTCCACGGCCTGTTTCAGGCGCCGACTGGCGCCGCGAAAGCGCATCTGCAGCATGACGCCCAGCTTCCGCTTCGCCCTGTGCCCGGCGTCGATCAGTTGTTCGGCGCGCGCGACCGATGCCTCCAGCGGCTTTTCGCACAGCACGTGCTTGCCGGCCGCGAACGCCGCCTCGGCGATCGGCAGGTGCGCGTTGGCCGGCGTCAGCACCAGCACCGCATCGACCGCCTTGTCGTTGATCGCGGCGAGCGGATCGTCGGTGAACGGCCATCCCAGGCTGGCCGCCTGCTTCCGGTGCGCGCGACTGGTCGCGGCGGCATGCACGACCTGGACTTGGTCCTTGAGTTCGAGCAGGCTTTTGGCGTGCGGTGCGAGCGCGTTGCCCAGGCCGATGACGGCAACCCCGATCATGGGCGCAGCCGCGCGGCGAACCGCGTCGCCTGTGCCTGTGCCGCCAGCGCCAGGCGGCAGACCGTGAACATCTGCCGCTGCGGCGCCGCGGTCTGCGTGCCGTCCCGCACATCGGCGACGAAGTCGCGGTAGTAGGTCACCGGCAGCGCGCTGCAATCGACGTGGCGCGTGGCCGTCCTGTTCGCGACGAACATGTGGTCCGCGCCGGCGCGCCCTTCGATGTCGAGATTCTTGCGCAGTTCCAGCGTTCCGTCGGTGCCGACCAGGAACAGCCGCCCGTCGCCCCATGTCGGCAGTCCGTCGGGCGTGAACCAGTCGAGCCGCATATAGCCGCGGACGGCGGGTGTCTGCAGTACGATCTCCGCGAAATCCTCGAAACCCTCAGGCGGGGTGCCGAAAGCGCCGACCGTGCTCATGACGATCTCCGCCGCGTCCGCATCGGCGAAAGCGAGGAACTGGTCGATCGAATGCACGCCGATATCGTTGATGATGCCGCCATAGGCCGGACGGTCGAAGAACCAGGCGGGCCGCAATGCGCGGTTGAGCCGATGCGGCGCCAGGCTGGTGATCTGCACGAGGCGGCCGATCTCACCGGACCGCACGACGGCAAGCGCGGCCTGCGACGCGGGCGAAGCAAGGCGACCGAGGCAGATCGACCAGCTCCGTCCCGTCTCAGCCACGGTCCTCTCCACTTCCTCAAGCTGCGCCAGCGTCGTCACGCCCGGCTTGTCGGTCATCACGTCCTTGCCGCGCCGCATTGCCGCGACCGCGATCGCCGCACGATCGGCGGGCACGGCCGAGAGGACGATGAAGTCGATTGCCGGATCGTCCAGCAGGCGTTCCTTGTCGGCGGAAGGCACGTGCGGGAAGCGCTTGCGGAATCCCGCCAGCACGCGCGGGTCGGAGGTGTCGGGATTGTAGCCGACGCATTCGGCACCGGCGGCGATCAGCCCCTCCGTCAGGTCGTAGACGTGCCGGTGATCCAGCCCGATCGCTGCGAAGCGCGCCATGAAACATCCCTGCCGGAGTGGTGTGTCCGCCTGCCGCGTCTGCCGGTGCACCGAAATCGCGACAGGCGCAGCTTTCCACCATCTTCCCCGGCCCGCAACCAAGGTCCAGAATAGGATCATCAACACGTATCGAACGGGGGAGGCATCCAATGGCAGATCGTATCGCCGTCGTCACCGGCGCCGGCAGCGGTATCGGCAGGGCATCGGCACTGGAATTGATGGCAGGCGGCTGGTCGGTTGCCCTGGCGGGGCGGCGCAAGGATGCACTGGAGGAAACGGCGGGGCTTGCCACCGGCGGGCGTTCCCTGGTGGTACCGACCGACGTGACGGACCCCGAGCAGGTGGCCGCGCTGTTCGCCAAGATCAAGCAGACCTATGGCCGGTTGGACATGCTGTTCAACAACGCCGGCGGCAATGTGCCCGCGACCAATTTCGGCGATTTTACCTGGGAGATG
>DATNEJ010000366.1:0-8973 GCA_035606775.1 Acetobacteraceae bacterium
CTGATCGAGGGCATGGCGATCGCCGGCTTCGCCACCGGTGCGTCTAAGGGTTATGTCTACTCGCGCTCGGAATACCCGCACGCCATCGCCACCTTCGATGCGGCGCTCGCCGTTGCCCGCCAGGCCGGCATCCTTGGCTCGGACTTCGATATCGAGCAGCGGGTCGGCGCGGGGGCCTATATCTGCGGGGAGGAAACCTCTCTGCTGGAAAGCCTTGAGGGCCGCCGCGGACAGGTGCGCGCCAAACCGCCGCTGCCCGCCCATAAGGGGCTGTTCGCGTGCCCGACGGTGGTCAACAACGTCGTGACCCTGGCCAGTGTGCCCGCCATTCTGGCGGATGGGCCGGAGGCGTACCAGGCCATCGGCATGGGCCGCTCACGCGGGACGATGCCGATCCAGCTTGCCGGCAATCTCCGCTTCGGCGGCCTGTTCGAGACCGGCTTTGGCGTCACGCTGGGCGAACTGGTGAACGATATTGGCGGCGGCACACGGTCCGGCCGGCCGGTGCACGCCGTGCAGGTCGGCGGCCCGCTGGGCGCCTATTTCCCGCCCGCGCTGTTCGACACGCCGTTCGACTACGAAGCCTTCGCCGCGCGCGATGGGCTGATCGGCCATGGCGGCGTCGTGGTGTTCGACGACACGGTGGACATGGCGCGGCAGGCGCGGTTCGCGATGGAGTTCTGCGCGCTGGAATCCTGCGGCAAATGCACGCCATGCCGCATCGGCTCGGTGCGCGGGGCGGAAGTGGTTGACCGGATCATCGCCGGCCAGTCGGTCGATGCCAATCTCGCGCTGCTGCGCGATCTTTGCCATACGATGAAGTTCGGCTCACTCTGCGCGCTGGGCGGGTTCATCCCATTCCCGGTCATGAGCGCGCTGGAGCACTTCCCGGAAGATTTCCGCGCGGGCATCCGCGCGGCGGCGGAATAGGCGGAGGCACGCATGCCCCTGGTTCAGGAACTCGACTACGGAACACCGGCGGTCACGGCCGAAAAGATGGTGACGCTGTCGGTCGATGGTCACGAGGTGACGGTACCGGAAGGCACCTCCGTCATGCGCGCCGCGGTGGAAGCCGGCATCAAGGTGCCGAAGCTCTGCGCGACCGACATGCTGAACAGCTTCGGCAGTTGCCGGCTGTGCCTGGTGGAGATCGAAGGCCGCGCGGGTACGCCCGCCTCCTGCACGACGCCGGTTGCGCCGGGCATGCAGGTCCGCACCATGACGGACCGGCTGCGCCAGATCCGCCTTGGCGTGATGGAGCTGTACATTTCCGACCATCCGCTCGATTGCCTGACCTGTTCCGCCAACGGCAATTGTGAGCTGCAGGATGCGGCCGGCGAAGTGGGTTTGCGGGAAGTCCGCTACGGCTATGAAGGCGAGAACCATCTTTCCGCGCCGGTGGATTCATCCAATCCCTATTTCCAGTTCGACCCGGCGAAGTGCATCGTCTGCTCACGCTGTGTGCGCGCCTGTGATGAGGTGCAGGGCACATTCGCGCTGACAATCGAGGGCCGCGGCTTCGCGTCGAAGGTCGCGGCGGGCATGGATGAGCCGTTCCTCACCAGCGAATGCGTCTCGTGCGGCGCCTGCGTGCAGGCCTGCCCGACCGCGACACTGATCGAGAAATCCGTCGTGGAGATGGGGCAGCCGGAACATTCCGTGGTGACCACCTGTGCCTATTGCGGTGTGGGCTGCAACTTCAAGGTGGAGATGCAGGGCGATACCGTCGTGCGCATGGTGCCGTGGAAGGACGGCAAGGCGAACCATGGCCATTCCTGCGTGAAGGGCCGTTTCGCCTGGGGCTACGCCAACCATCCCGACCGCATCCTCAATCCGATGATGCGCGACAAGATCACTGATCCGTGGCGTGAGACCACGTGGGAGGAGGCGATCGCCCGCGTCGCGTCCGAGTTCAAGCGCATCCAGGCGCAGCACGGCAAAGGCTCCGTCGGGGTCATCACCTCCTCCCGCTGCACCGATGAGGAAACCTATCTGGTGCAGAAGCTGGCGCGCGCGGCGATGGGCAACAACAACACCGATACCTGCGCGCGGGTCTGCCACTCGCCGACCGGCTACGGGCTGAGCACCACCTTCGGCACCTCGGCCGGCACGCAGGATTTCGATTCTGTCGAGGATTGCGACGTGATCGTCGTGATCGGCGCCAACCCGACCGACGGGCACCCGGTGTTCGCCTCCCGCATGAAGAAGCGGCTGCGGGAGGGTGCGAAGCTGATCGTCATCGATCCGCGCAGGATCGACCTGGTGCGGACCCCGCATGTGGAGGCGACGTATCACCTGCCACTGCGGCCCGGCACGAACGTCGCGATGCTGACGGCGCTGGCCCACGTGATCATCACTGAGGGCCTGGTGAACGAGGCCTTCGTTCGCGAGCGGTGCGAAACCGACGCGTTCGCCGATTGGGCGGCCTTCGTCGCCGAACCGCGCAACAGCCCGGAAGCGACTGAATCGGTCACCGGCGTTCCGGCGGCGCTGGTGCGTGGCGCCGCCCGGCTTTATGCCACCGGCGGAAACGGCGCGATCTATTACGGGCTGGGCGTCACCGAGCACAGCCAGGGCAGCACCGCGGTGATCGGCCTCGCGAACCTGGCGATGGCGACCGGCAATATCGGCCGGCGCGGCGTCGGCGTGAACCCGCTGCGCGGCCAGAACAACGTGCAGGGAAGCTGCGACATGGGCAGCTTCCCACATGAGCTGCCGGGCTATCGGCATATCGGCATCCCGGCGGTGCGGGCGATCTACGAGGCGGAATGGGGCGTCACGCTCGACCCCGAGCCGGGCCTGCGCATTTCCAACATGCTGGATGCGGCGGTCGATGGCTCTTTCCGCGCGCTGTACATCCAGGGCGAGGACATCGTGCAGTCCGATCCCGACACGCAGCACGTCACCGACGGGCTGGCGGCGATGGAATGCGTGGTGGTGCACGACCTGTTCCTGAACGAAACGGCCAACTACGCGCATATCTTCCTGCCCGGTTCGACCTTCCTGGAAAAGGACGGGACCTTCATCAACGCCGAACGGCGCATCAACATGGTGCGCAAGGTGATGCAGCCGCGCGCAGTGTACGCGGACTGGGAAGTGACGCAGTTGATCTCCAACGCCCTTGGCTACCCGATGAACTACACGCACCCATCGGAGATCATGGACGAGATCGCGCGCACCACGCCGACCTTCGCCGGCGTCTCCTTCGATCTGCTGGAGAAGGAGTCGATCCAGTGGCCGTGCAATGACAAGGCGCCGAACGGCACGCCGATCATGCACGAGAACGGCTTCGTGCGCGGCAAGGGCAAGTTCGTCGTCACCGAATACGTGGCGACCGACGAAAAAGTAGGGCCGCGTTTCCCGCTGCTGCTGACGACGGGCCGCATCCTGAGTCAGTACAATGTCGGTGCGCAGACACGGCGTACCGCCAATGTCGTCTGGCATCCGGAAGACCGGTTGGAAATCCATCCGCACGATGCCGAACAGCGCGGCGTGCGCGACGGCGACTGGGTGCGCCTGGCCAGCCGCGTCGGCGAAACCACCCTGCGCGCCCGCGTGACCGAGCGGGTGGCGCCCGGGGTCGTCTACACGACGTTCCACCACCCGATGACGCAGGCCAACGTGGTCACCACCGACTACGCCGACTGGGCGACCAGCTGTCCGGAATACAAGGTGACCGCGGTGCAGGTCGCGCCGTCGAACGGGCCGACTGCCTGGCAGGATTCCTACAGCAAGCTGACGGCGGCGAGCCGGCGCATCGAGACCGTGCCGGCGGAGTGACGGGAGGTCGGGTGGCAGCCATGCCTCCGCCGGATGCGGACGGAACCTCGGCCGGCAGCCCGGGCGGCACGAAGCCGCCGCCGGTGCGCCGGGTGCGGCGGACGCACTGGCACGGCAACGCCGCCGGCCAGGGGACGCGCTGCATCCCCGAAGAGACACCCGTCGCGCTGACCTACAATCACAGCACCCACGCGGTGATGCTGGCGACGCCGGCGGACCTGGTGGATTTCGGCATCGGCTTCAGCCTGGCGGAAGGTATCGTCGAGCGCGCGGACGAGATTGACGAGATCGAGATCGTCACCGTTCCTCAGGGGATCGAAGTACGGATGAGCTTGGGTGAGGATCGGCTGGACGCGCTGACCAGGCGGCAGCGGCGACTGGCGGGGCCGAGCGGATGCGGGCTTTGCGGGCTGGACAGTTTGACGGACGCGGTGCGGCCGGTGCCGCGCGTGATGTCAGAAGCCGCGTTCGATGCTGGGTCCATCGGTGCGGCGATGGCGCTGATGCCGCCCGCACAGCGGCTGAATCAACTCACCCGCGCGGTGCATGCCGCGGCGTTCTGGACCCCGGACCGCGGGCTGGTGGCGCTGCGGGAAGATGTGGGCCGCCACAACGCCCTGGATAAGTTGACGGGCGCGCTGGTGCGCATGGATGTGCCGGTGGCCGCCGGGCTTGTGTTGCTCAGCAGTCGGGTTTCGGTCGAAATGGTGCAGAAGGCCGCGACCCTTGGTGCGCCGGTCGTCGTTGCCGTCTCCGCGCCGACGGCGCTTGCCGTCCGCGTGGCGGAAGAAGCCGGAATCACTCTAATCGGCATCGCCCGTCAGGACGGGTTCGAGGTCTTCACCCATTCACAACGGATCATTCCGGATCGAGTGCAACATGTCGCCTGACAAACTCGCCTACATGGCTAACCAGATCGGCATTTTCTTCGCGCACCAGAAGCATGACGCGGCGGTTACCGCGATCGCCGAACACCTTGTAAAATACTGGGACCCTCGGATGCGCAAGACGATCCTGGCGCATGCGGATGAGGTGAAGCTCGATCCCGCCGTGCGGGAAGCGGTGGAGCGGATCCGGAACTATCAGCCGGCCTGATCGGATCGCGGCAATAACGTTGGGAGGGCCCGGGCTTATCCGGCGGTGTTCCTGTTGCGTGTGGCGTGCGAGGCGAGCCATCCCATTGTGGCACTCGGCTCGCTGTCGGTCGTCGGCAGGTAGGGCTTGATGTCGAGCAGCCGCGTGCCGTCGACGCAGTCGAGATAGCGCACCTTCAGCCGGTTCGGCCCATCGAAGCCATCGAAGGCCACGACGGAAAGGCCGATCGGGTTGGGCCTTCGTGGGCCCCTTGTGGCGAAGATGCCCCTAGGCCGGCTGTCAAAGGGCGGCGTGAATTGCAACAGCGGCGGCTTCGCCTGATCCAGCCAGTAGAGCAGGATCAGGTGGGAGAATCCGTCGAGGCTGATCAGGCCATCGGTGAAGGCGTCATCGACCGTGACAAGACATGTGGGGGCCGGATCGGGTTGGCGGCCGTTGCGCGGACAGTCGGCGATGCTGCGCCAGGGCGTCGAGATCACGCCAATCGGCTGGAGCGTGAAACCTGATGGCGACATGCGCGAATGCATACGCGGTTCTTGGGTGCCGATGAAGCGGCGATTGCCGCGTGGAGGCGGTCGTGGGCCTGGCCGCGCCACGGTTCGGCTGCGGTCCCGTCCAGGGCTGCATCGCGGGCCTTCTGCAGGTCGGCGCCACCCTTGCTTTCGTTGCCTGCCGAGCCTACCTCGCCGGACGGCGTCGCCCCTGCGTGGGCACGGCCGGTTTCACCAGAAGCCGCTCCACCCATTTTCCAAGTTGGAGGCGATGCCGCCGCATCGCCCCCACCATCGGTGGCTGCCCGGTCGGCATTGCAAGCTTTAGCCAGGTTTCAGGCTCTCGGTTGAGGGTATGATTGACGCTTTCGGACAACGCCAGCTCAAGCAATCACGCTCCCGGTAGACGGAGCACGAATCCGGTCTGCCGACTATGCGCCAGACCGGGACCCGTCCGCCTTGCCGCGTAAGTCGGGGCCTGTCAGGCCTGACGCTTACGGCGCACCCCGATGAGGCCGATCAGACCCATGCCCAGCACCGACAAAGTAGCCGGCTCGGGCACCGCGTTCACGGTGATCGTGTCTGAAACGCTCGTGCTGGGGCTTGTGTACACACTCAGGGTGAAGGTGTAGCTGTCGCCGTACCACGCATTGAAGTCACCGGCGAGCGGCGAGTCACCGAACGACAGATTCTCCGAGTTCTGGGCAACCCAATCGGAGGACGTCTGGGGCTCGTGCTTTCCGACGTTCGTGGCAACCGAGGCGTTGCCATAGCCACTGTTGTCTGGAAAATAGGTCAGCGGCAGAATTGGCTGAGTAACACCGGTGCCGTTGTCTTTGACCGTCAGTGTTGCTTTGAAGATGTCAGCTAAAGTCAGCGAGCCGGCATGGCCAGGGTCCATGTCGATCGAGAACTCATAGTTCCACACCGCTCGGCCACCGGAGGTGCCGGTGGAGAAAATGTAGGTCCCGTCCGCCGAATTGTAGATCGTCGGAGAGCCGCGCAGTTTTGCACGCAGGCCAAGCTCGATGCCGGTGGTGCCGTCGGTGACGACGGTGAATCCGCCCTGCGGGTTGCCGCTGCCGTTGAACCAGCTTGTGTTGCTGGTTGAGGTCTGGTTGGCGACGACCGCGGTTCCGTTGGGCGACGCCAGGGTCGTGTCGAAAACGGTCCCAGCATGGGCGGCTCCGGCGCCGAAAACGCCAGCGAGACCCAATGCGACAATTCCTGCCAGGGGTTTCATTTTTTATCCTCGACCCTTCTTGATATGTATCATTTCCTGTTGGTTTCTATTTTGATTCACCTTGTAACCATTCTGCAAGTATAAAGATTTCGATTCGTTTCAGGATTTTGCGAAATCTCCGAACTGCCCGCCCGTTTAAGGGCGCCGCCGGCCGGCAGTGCCTTGACTCCCGGCCGAACGTGCCCGTTCATCGGGTGACGCGGCGGGCAGGCAGACCGGCAGGCCGGACGCGGACGATCCGGGACGGGAAAGCATGGCCCAAAAAACCAAACAACTCAGTGGCTTCCGAGAAGCCGTCGCGGATATCCCCGATGGCAGCACCATCGCCTTTGGCGGCTTCGCGATGCCTGGCGTGCCGTTCAACCTGATCAAGGCCCTGCTGGAGCACGGCGCAAAGCAGCTCACGCTGGTCGCCAACACCACCGGCGGCGCACAGCAGCCGCGGATGCCCGACATCGGCATGCTGGTGGAGAACGGACAGGTGAAGAAGGTCATCTGCGCCTTCACTGCCGCCACCCGGCCGACCGACGTGCTGCCGTTTACGCCGTACTATGAGTCCGGCCAGGTGGAGGCCGAACTGGTACCGCAAGGCACGCTGGCGGAGCGGATGCGGGCGGCGGGGGCCGGCATTCCGGCGTTCTACACGCCGACCGCCGTCGGCACGGAGCTGGCGGAGGGGCGGGAGACGCGGGTGATCAATGGCCGCGAATACCTGCTGGAGTATGCCCTGCCGCTCGATTACGGGTTCGTCCGCGCTCGGCAGGCGGACGCATTCGGCAATCTGCGGTTCCATCGCTCCCAACGGAACTTCAATCCTGTGATCGCCACCGCGGCCCGCTGCACCATCGCCGAAATAGACGAACCGATCCTGCCGGCCGGCGCAATCGATCCGGACGACATCCATACAGCAGGCATCTACGTGCATCGTCTGGTGCAGGTGCCGCCCGAGCCCGATGGATTGTGGCCCACCAAGCGACAGGAGCGCCGGCGATGAGCGGAACCAAGGGGCTGACCCGCCAGCAGATGGCGGACCGCGTGGCGCTGGAGTTCCAGGACGGCTGGATCGTCAACCTGGGTGTCGGCATCCCGACCCTGTGCTCCAACACCGATATCGGCAACCGCGACATCATCTACCACTCGGAGAACGGGGTGATCGGCTACGGACCGATTGCGCCCGCGGGTGAGGAAGACCTCAATCTGGTGAACGCCGGTGGGCAGAACGTGACCTTGCGGCCGGGCGCGGCGGTGGTGCACCACGCCGACAGTTTTGGTGTGATCCGCGGCGGGCACATCGATGCAACGGTGATGGGGGCGTATCAGGTGTCGCGCACCGGCGACTTCGCCAACTGGAAGCTGAAGGGCCAGAAGGGCGGCGGCATCGGTGGCGCGATGGACCTCGCGGCCTGCGCGCGCCGCGTGTTCATCATCCTGGAGCATGTGACACGCGACGGCAGCCCGCGCCTGGTGGAGCGGTGCGACCTGCCGGTCACGGCACGCGGCGTGGTTACCCTAGTTGCCACCAATTACGGGCTGTTCGAGCCGACCGGCGAGGGGTTCCGGCTGCGGGAGATCGCCCCGGGCCTGACGGTGGACGAGATTCGCTCGGTAACCGGCGGGACCCTGACGGTCGCGGACGGGCTGAAACCGGTGCAGTTGGCGGGGTAGAGCCGGCTCGGCACAGACAGAGGCACCGAACGGGCTCTGCTGCTTCGGGCGATCGCATGATCCCTGTCGTCAGTGGTTCCACCGGCGACAATCGCGCTCGGGGTTGATCGCGTGTGTCCCGCCTCCAGCGAGGCCGCCAGCGACGGTCACTCCCTGGATCTGATCGCGTGACCCACATCTCCGGCGGCACCGCCGGCGAGGATCGCGCCCTGGGGCGGGCGCCTTTCCCGGGCGGACGAATTGGCCGAGAAACACGGGTCGTGCCTTCCATCGGACCCGTGACGCGCGATCATGCTCCAGGCGCCTGAAAGGCAGGCAATGGACGAGACCATTTTCGCCCTGGCATCCGGCCTGGGCCGAGCGGCGATCGCGGTGATGCGGATCAGCGGGCCGGGAAGCCGGGCGGCGCTGGCGGCCCTCGCCGGTCCCACGCTGCCGCCACCACGCCGCGCGTCGCTCCGCCGGCTGCGCGACGGTGCCGGTACGGTGCTGGACCACGCGCTGGTGCTGTGGCTGCCCGGACCGCGCACCTACACCGGGGAGGATGCCTCCGAACTACATCTGCACGGCGGCCGAGCAGTCATAGAGGCCGTGGCAGCCGCCCTGGTCGCCCAGGGCCTGCGCCCGGCGGAACCCGGCGAGTTTTCCCGTCGCGCCTTCCTGAACGGCCGCATGGACCTGATCGAGGCGGAAGCCGTG
>DATNEJ010000367.1:0-3262 GCA_035606775.1 Acetobacteraceae bacterium
TGACGCCGCGGGCCGCACCACGGTAAATTGGATATGCGCTCTGGAAGTGTAAGCGCCTGATAGGTAGGGATTTTTGGCTGAATTTAAATGTGCGATGAACGCGACGGCTCTTTTTATAGACGGTAAATTGGATCGGTTGCTCGCAAACCACCGGGCAAAAAACGAATTAGAGTTTGCGCGCCCGTTACGGGCGCGCAGGCTCGGTTGAAGGAACGCGTCTGACTGGGTGCACTCGGCGGGGTAGTGGGCCAGGCCTATGGAGGTTTCTACCGCTGCGGGTAACCGTTGAGACAGTAGGATGAGGCAGTCGGCAGGTTGAAGGGCAGCGTGGGCACGATAGTCGCTCGCTGATGCCATTCGATTGGCTGGTCACGTCGCTGCCGTGGGGCGATTTCCGATGATTTTGTGGCGGCACCGGGCGAGCGCCGAGGATCCCGCGACAGAATGGCGGAAGAGTGGAATGGGGTCGGAGGTGTGGGCGTCGGCAGCATGGTGATCATCACGGGCCTTGCGGCCGGGCAGGCGACAGCCGGCGCAGCAGCGTCAGATGGCCGGTCTCGCAATGCGGGCAACGGCGCGGCGATGGCGGGGCCTGGGGGTCGGCGTTAGGCTCGGGTGCGGCGGGTTCGGCCGGTGGGCTGGCGGGTTGCGCCAGCAGGAGAAGGTTCCTCAGGTTGCGCAGCGGTTCGCGGCGCGAGGCATGCCATAGGCCGTAATAGCGGACCTTGTGGAAGCCGGCCGGCAGGACGTGCTGGAGGAAGCGCCGGATGAACTCGTGGCCGGCGACGGTTTCCTTACGCTGGCGGTCGGCGGCGCGGTCCTTGTAGCGATAGGTCACGGTCTCGTCGTCGACGGCCAGGATGCGGTTGTTGGTGATGGCGATGCGGAAGGCGTAGCGGGCGAGATAGTCGAGGGCGGCCTGCTGTCCCTCGCCCCATGGCGTGATGTCAACGACCCAGGGGATCTGCCAGACATGGGGCGCAAGGTCGGCGTCCGGGCAGAGCCTGGCGAAGGCGTCGCGGAAGCGGGCGCGGGCGCGGGTGGCGAGCGCCGATTTGGGGAAGAGGAAGGTCTTGCCGGCGGGATTCCAGGTGGTGCCGTCATCGGACAATCCGCCGCCGGTAACCAGGCAATGAACGTGCGGATGGAAGATGAGCCGTTGCGTCCAGGTATGCAGCACGGCCAGCACGCCGACGGTGCCGCCGACCCAGCGCGGATCGCGGGCTAACACGATGATCGCCTCGGCGGCGGCCTTCATCAGCGCGCCGTAGCCGTCGATCTGATACCGGCGCAGCGCGGCCCGCAGTTCCTGGGGTACGGTGACGGTGACGTGGAAATAGGGAACCGGTAACATCTCCTCCCGACGCTGTTCGAGCCAAGCCTGCGTCTGCTCGGCGTGACACTTCGGGCAGGCGCGGTTGCGGCAGGAGTGGAAGACGTGCAGCAGGGTGCCGCAGTGATTGCAGCACCACTGCTGTCCGCCGAGCGCTTCGGTGCGGCAGGCGATGATGTCGGCGATGGCGCGACGATGCGATGGCAGCATCGCCGCGCCGTGAGCTGCCACATAGCTGCCTGCGAAGCGGCGGAACGCGTCCGCCACTTCGGGCATGCGTCAGAAGCCGCTCATCACCTTGTCGAGCAGCTTGCGCAAAGACACCCGCGTCGGTTCCGTCAGGTGCGTGTAAATCGTCGTCGTGGCGATGTTCTCGTGGCCGAGAAACGCCTGGACGACGCGGGTGTCGACTTTGTTCTCGAAGAGCCGGGTCGCATAGGAGTGCCGCAGCGTGTGTGGCGTGCCGCGGCGACCGCCGGGGAGATTGGCCGCCTTGACGGCCTCGGCAAAGGTGCGGGTCAGGACATGGGTGGCGACGGGACCGGTTCGCCAGCCATTGGGGAAGAGCCAGCGCGGATCGCGGTGGTCCTTGGCCTGCCACATCCGCCGCAGGCCTTCGTGCACCTCTTTGGGCACAGGCACGACCCGTTCCTTGTTGCCCTTGCCGACGACGCGCAGGACGCCACTGGTCTTGTCGATGGCGGTGACGGGAAGAGCAGCGGCCTCGCTGATCCGCAGGCCGCAGCCGTAAATCAGGCTGAAACAGCCGCGGTGTATCGGATTGCGCACCGCGGCGAGAATGCGCCGCACTTCGGCATGGGAAAGCGTCTGCGGCAGCCGCCTCTGCTTGGGAAGCCGGATCTTTTTTTAAACAGCGCCCAGTCCTGGCCCAGCGTGTTCCGGTAGAAGAACTGGATGCCGTAATGGCTGGTCTTGAAGCTGCCGCGCGCGTTCCGCTCACGAACATCCAGCAGATATCGCCGCACCTCTTCCTCGGCCAGCAGCTCCGGCGACCTATTGTAATGCTTCGCCAGAGACCTGATCGCCTGGAGGTAGATCTCCTGGGTCGTGGCCGCCAAGCCGGCCAGCTTCATGTCCTCGATCATGCGAGCACGTAACGGTGACATCGTCTGCTCCTTCGTCATCGAAGACGGGACCATCCCGTCTCGACGCAGACGATAGCTTCACCAACGACCCTCAGGCGACGCCCCGGCCCCCTACGGCGTAGCCGTTCCGTTCAACCAACAGCACCCGGCTGTATCCCAGATCCCGAGCCGTTCCCCTTCCGAAAGAGAAAGAAGCGCCGCAAGGTCGGCCCGTTCTCAAAACGCCTCTCCGCGATGCTCGACCTGCGCACGCAGGAGGTCGATTTGGGGCAATCCCGTGACCCAACAGCGATTGCGGTAGTGCGGCGGGTCGACCCAGTCTCATAGAGGAAAAGGGTGGGCCCCAACCGACCTACGCGCTGGGCAGTATCGAATGGCGGCTGCAACAGGAGCGGAAAGGCGGCGCCATTACGGGCCCAGTGTGGTGATCTTACCTGGCGCGTTCCGCGGAGGCTATTGGCTCCGAAGGGCGGGTTGCAGAGATCTATGGATACCAGGCGCGCTCGCCCATCAGGCGGGTGAGAACTCTAGTGTGGACCCAGCCCGGCGTCCGCTTCATCCGACAATTCTCTTGTGAGGATGGGGCTCTACAGGCCCGAGCCGCCACGCCGACCGCCTCGCTCCGGCACCTTTTTTCCCGACGCGATCGGAAGCGAAAGAATTTGAGGCATCAAAACTCGCTAAAAAATAACCGCAACATCGTGGCGCGGCGACGCCGCCGCACTAATCTCTGCAACAAAGCGAACATCAAGAATACACGCGGCTAGTCAAGTGTTTAGTGTTCGAGCCGAGGACGCAAGTTTTAATCTCGATGCCCCGATTA
>DATNEJ010000381.1:0-3555 GCA_035606775.1 Acetobacteraceae bacterium
CCACAGGGTCCAGCGCGCCCAGGAAGCCGCGATCGCCTTCCACGACCGTGTCCTTCAACCGGCGGACCAGTTCCTGCGTGTAACTGGGATAGGGGAAGGGCTGGAAGTCGATACGCGGCTCATTCCACGCGGCATGACGGATCGCACCATCCGCGAGGTAGGCGGTGCGGTCGGATGGCGGCGGTGCCAGCACCTTGTCCAACAGGGCGGTGGTGTGCGGCGTGTAGTGGGCCGCCGCGTCCTTCGACAACAGTTTGGCCGCCTCGGCCCGGTTGGCGCGGGTCCAGATCTGCGCCTTGACCACCGAGTCCACGACCTTCTGCGCCCACTCGGGGCGTTGTTGCAGATCGTCCTGGTGCATGACGACGACGCAGCAGGCATGCGCCTTCCAGACATCGCCGGTGAAGCGCAGCACCTTCCCGACGTTAAGCACCTCGGCCATGGCATTGAACGGTTCGGCAACGATGTAGCCGGCAACCCGTTGGGAGGCGATCGCCGGCGGCATGTCGGACGGCGCCATCACGATCAGGTTCACTTCCTTGGCGCCCGGATTGGGGCGCTTGGTCACGGCACTCAGGCCGTTGGCACGAAAAAGGTCCTGCAACACGACATTATGGATCGAGTACCAGGACGGCACCGCCACGGTCGTGCCGCCGAGGGCCGCAATGTCACCGATATTCGGCGCCACCGTCAGCGCGGACCCGTCGACATGGTTCCAGGCCACCACCTTCAGCGGCGCCTTGGCGCCGAACCGCGCCCATATGGTCATCGGCGACAGCAGGTGGACGACGTTGACCTGTCCGGCGACGAACGCCTCTATCACCTGCGACCAGCTTCGCAGCAGCACCGGCTTTTCCGATTGTAGCCCCGCTTCCTGAAACAGGCCGCGCGCGTGTGCGACCAGCAGCGGCGTCGCGTCGGTGATCGGCAGATAGCCAATACGGACCGGCGCATCGGCGGAAGCGGCGTGCAGCGCACGCGGACGCAGCAAGGCGCCGCCGCTGAACAGCGCGGCGAGTTTCAACGTGTCGCGACGGGAGAAGCAGGCAAGGCACATGGGATCGGTCCGTTCAGTGACGCCGCAGGGCGGCGCGCAGGGTTTGCAGGATCTCGACACGCATCCGGCCGAGGGTGGCAAGTTCGTCGTCGCGTGGCCGCGGCAGGTCGATATGCCATGTGTCGATCAGGCCGGCCGGCTGGCCGCCGAGCAGCAGCACGCGGTCCGCGAGCAGCAGTGCCTCATCGATGTCATGGGTGATCAGCAGCGTGGCGGAGCCGCGCTCGGACAGGACCCGCATCAGCAGCCGCTGCATCTCGGCGCGCGTCACCTCGTCAAGCGCACCGAACGGCTCGTCCAGCAGCAGGACGGCCGGGTCACGGGCGAGGCAGCGGGCCAGCGCGGCACGCTGTGCCATGCCACCCGAGAGTTCGCGCGGGTACGCCCGGCGCGCGTGCGACAGGCCGACAGCGGCAATTGCCTGGTCTACCCGCGCCTGCCGGTCGGCGCGGCTCAGCCGCGGCTGGTGGCGGAAATCCAGGCCGAAGGCGACGTTCTTCTCCAGCGACAGCCAGGGCAGCAAACCGGGGTTCTGAAACGCCACCGCGACCCGCGGATGCGCCTCGGTCAACGGCACGCCGTCCATACGCACCTGCCCGGCACTCGGCTGGATCAGCCCCGCGAGCACGCGCAACAAGCTGGATTTGCCGACACCGCTGGGCCCCAGCAGCGCCACCACTTCCCCCGCCTGGAGCGCGAGGTCGAGACCGGCCAGCACAGGCCGCGCCGCGCCCGGATAGCTCAGTGCGACGCTGTGCGCGGACAGCACAGACGCCCCCCGGCTCATGCCGCTTGCGCCTGCTGATGCGCGGCCAGGGCGGCCTTGAGCTGCACCAGGCTGGGGGTCACCAGCGGCAGAAACGCCACCTCGCGCCAGCGTCGGGCAAAATCGTCCCCCTGCGGCGACAAATAAGCTCGGCCGCCGCTGGCCTGCAGCTCCAGCCCCGCCGCCTCGGCGGCGATGTCGGCAAGCGCGATGCGGATTTCGAAGAGTGCCGCCGCTGTGGCCTGGAACACGCCGCGGCGCACGCCATCGGCCAACGCTGACTCGCGCGCCGCAAGGTGACCTTCCAGGTCCGCGATCGAATCACGCAGCACATGCCGCGCCGCGCCAGCCTGCGCCTTGGCTTCGTCCAGGGTTCGGCGGGCGAGCCCGATCGACATGGCGCATTGCAGCCCAAGGAAGGCTGGCCGCACCTGCGGCAGCCAGCGCGCCGCCTCCCAGTGCAGCACGTGTTCGGGCCCGATCCGCACGTCGTCGATGCGCAAGGCGGCCGTTGCGCTGCCGCGCATGGCCATCAGCCCGAGATCGGGGCTGCGCGTCAGGCCGGGGGCATCGTGCGGCAGCGCGGCCACGAAGGCCCCGGGCAGGTCCGCATGCGCGACGGCGGCAGCAACCTGGAAGTTGCCGGGGCGAAGGTTGGTGACCCAGGGCAGGCGGCCTTGCAGGCGGAACCCACCAGAGTCGCGGGCCGCGACGACCTGCAATTCCTCAAGCCCCGACAGGAACTTCATCGCGTTCGACAGGCCGGTGGCGCCGGCCAGCCGTCCCGCCAGCAGATCGGGCAGCAGGCGCTCCCGCAGCGCGGTGTTCGGCGTCTGCAACAGGTATTCGATGAAGGTGCGCTGCCCCCAGAACACGAAGCCGGCGGTCAAGGAGCGGGCGGAGACCGCGGCGATGGCCGCGATCGCGTCGGTCACGTCGCCGCCCGTGCCGCCGAGCGCTACGGGCACACCGGCCCGGAACAGATCGGCCGCACCCAGGCGCGGGACCAGATCGGCCGCATCGGCCCCGTATCCCTCATCCAGCCGATCGGCGATCGGATCGAGCCAGGCAGCGTGATGATCCTGCACGGCGGCGGTCGCGGCCGCATGCGCGACGACGGGCATTACTCGGCCGCCACGGCGCGCGGGGCGTCCCAGCGGAACGGCTCCAGTTGCGGGTTCAGCGGCGGCTGGCCGAGGTTGTTGGCGAAGTTGCACAGCGTCGCGAGGCTGACGCCGAGCACCACTTCAAGCGCATTGGCATCGGTGAATCCAGCGGCGCGGAAGGCGCTGAGCGCGTCGTCGCTGACACGGCCGCGTGTCGCGATGACCGCGCTGGCGAAGGCGGCGACGGCGGCAAGACGAGCATCCGCGGCGGGGCGGATATCGCGCAGCGCCTGCACGGTGTCCGTGTCGAGGCCGGCCTTCTTGGTGGCGACGGCGGTATGGCCGGCGACGCAGAAGCCGCAGCCATGCGTGGCGGCGGCGGTGATCTGCACCGCCTCGCGTTCCGCCAGGCTGAGGCCGGCGCGGGCGTTGATGCCGGAGACGGTGAGATAGGTTTCCAGGGCAACGGGGGCGTTGGCGAGCAGGCCGAGCAGGTTCGGCAGGAAGCCGTTGGCCTTCTCGGCGGCGGCGAGCGACGGCCGGGCTTCGGCGGGGGCGTCCTCAAGGGTGCGGAGCGGGAGGCGAGACATGGCGATCTCCAGTACGGGCGAATGGCGGGCCGGGTA
>DATNEJ010000389.1:0-3061 GCA_035606775.1 Acetobacteraceae bacterium
GCGCGGCTGTGGTGGGCTTGAGCCGGCGGGCCATCTTGATTGCCGTGCCCAGCACCAGTCCCGCCGCACCGGCCGCCGCGCCGGTCACCGCGGCGTGGACGTCGGGAACCGTGGCGAAACGGTCATAGACGACAGCCAGCGACGTCACGATGACCAGCGGCATTGCCATTTGTCCCAGCAGGCAGAGCAGAGCCCCCGTCACCCCCTGAAACCGGTCGCCGATCATCACCGACGCGTTCATCGTGTTCGGACCCGGCAGCACCTGCCCCACGCCCAGGATGGCGGCGAACTCCTGTTCCGTGAGCCACTGCCGCTCCTCGATGATCACGTGCCGCGCCCAGGGCGCGATGCCGCCGAAGCCCAGCAGGCCGATCTTTAAAAAGCCAAGGAACAGCTCCATCTTGCCGACGGTTCGCGCCGGTCCGCGTTCTTCCGATGCTGTCTGGGTGGCTGTCTGCGTCGAAGTGCTCATGCACGCGAGAATACAAAGCGTGCCGCGGCCCGCTTGCGAAGCCGGGCCGAAATAGTGCGAAATCGGGCCATGGCTCGACATATCCGGGCGGAGCAGCACGAGGCAGCGCCGCGGCCGATCATCGCCGTCGGCAACGACTATCCGGCCGGCCATGTCCATCCGGCGCATCGCCATCGCCGCGGCCAGCTTCTGTTCGCGGAATTCGGGATGATGATGGTGCAGACCAGCCACGGCGCCTGGATGGTCCCGCCGCAGCAGGGTGTGTGGATTCCCGCCGCGGTGACGCACAGCATCACCATGCTGAGCAAGGTCGCGACTCGCAGTGTCTATCTGGATCAGAAGACAGTTCCGGGTCTGGCGGCGCATTGCCAGGTCGTCGGCGTCGGCCCGCTGCTGCGCCAGCTTCTGATCGAGGCCGTGGACCTGCCGGTGGAATACGATCCTGCCAGCCGAGCGGGCAGGATCATGGCGCTGCTGATCGATGAGGTGCGGCAGGCGCCGGTGCTGCCGCTGAACCTGCCGATGCCGCACGATGTCCGATTGGCCGCGCGGTGCCGCCGCTTCACCAGCCGGCCCTCCGCGCAGGACACCATCGATTCCTGGTGTGCCGGCCTGGGCATGAGCCGCCGCGCGTTCACCCGTCTGTTCAAGCGGGAGACCGGGCTTTCGTTCGCGGCCTGGAAGCGGCGCGCCTGCCTGCACGCGGCGCTGCCCCGCCTGATGGCGGGGGAGCGTGTGACGACCATCGCCTTCGATCTTGGCTACGCCGCGCCGGCGGCCTTCACCACGATGTTCCGGCAACTCACCGGCGCGTCGCCCGACCGCTATCGCAGGAACGGCGCGCCGACTGCGTAGCGCCGCCCCGCCATGCGCGGCGTCACGGCATGCAGATGACCATCCAGGGTATGCCGAATCGGTCGGCCACCATGCCGAAGCGCGAGGCGAAGAAGGTCTTCTCCATCGGCATCTGCACCTGCCCGCCCTCGCCCAGCGCCTTGAACAGCCGTTCCGCCTCTGCATCACTCTCAGCGGTCAGCGACAGCGAAAAACCGCTGAAGCTCGGCTGTCCCTTGCACTGTCCGTCCGAGGCCATGACGGTCGTCTCGCCGATCCGGACGGCCGCGTGCATCACCTTGTCCCCGGCACCCGGCGGGACCATGCCGCCATCCTGCGGCCCCGGCGCCTCCTTGAACCGCATGAGCATCGTGACCTCGGCGCCCAGCGCCTGGCGGTAGAATGTCAGTGCCTCCTCGCAACGCCCATCGAAGAACAGATATGGCTGGATTTGCATAAGGTTTCCCTCCGCTTCTGAATGCGACGACCGGCGCATGCACGCGGTTGTCCAGCGGATAACGCGAGGCGCACGGCTCGGCTGCATCCGCATCCTACACAAATGCCCCGCCAGGCTGCCGGCCCTGGACCGTTGGGCGCGTTTGCCGCAGGCTTCCGGCCTCGTGCAGGGAAGGATGTTCCGGCCATGACCCATCGCCCAACCGTCTGCGGCACGCGCCATGCCATCTCCGCCGGCCACTATCTGGCTGCCGCGGCGGGCTTCTCCATCCTGGAAGCCGGCGGCAACGCCATTGACGCCGGATGCGCGGCCGGCATCGCGCTCGGCGTGCTGCAGCCCGATCTGGTGAACGTCGCCGGTGTCGCGCCGATCCTGATCCGGCTCGCGGACGGCACCGTGGAGAGCATCGCCGGCCTGGGCTGGTGGCCGAAGACCCTACCCGCCGATCTGTTCATGCGCGCGCACAACGGGAAAATCCCCGATGGCGTGCTGCGCACCGTGGTACCGGCCGCGCCCGACGCCTGGATCACCGCGCTGCGCCGGCACGGCACGATGCGCTTCGCCGATGTCGCGGCCTCCGCGATCCGCTACGCGGCCGAGGGTTTCGCGATCTATCCGCTGCTCGCCACGTCGATCGCAGCACACGAGCACGAATACCGGCGCTGGCCGTCCAACACCGCGGTGTTTCTGCCCGGCAACCGGGTGCCGCAAGCGGGCGAGAAATTCGTGCAGAGCGATCTGGCGCGCACCTTGCAGTTCATGGCGGATCAGGACCGCGCGGCGGGCGCCGACCGCATGGCGGGCCTGAACGCGGCGCATCACGCCTTCTATCGCGGCGACATCGCCCGGGAGATCGCAAAATTCCAGAAGCAGGAAGGCGGCTACCTGTCGATGGACGATCTCGCCGAATACCACTCGCCAATCGAGCCTGTGGTGCGACGGCAGTGGCGCGGCCACGAGCTGATCACCTGCGGCCCCTGGTGCCAGGGCCCGGCGCTGCAACACGCGCTGGCGATGGTGGAGCACCTCGGCCTGGACGGCCTGTCGCACAACTCAGCGGAGTACCTGCATCGCATCGTCGAATGCCTGAACCTGTCGTTCGCGGATCGGGAGCAGTTCTACGGCGATCCACGCTTCGTCGATGTGCCGATCGATCACCTGCTGGACCCGGCGGTCGTCGCCCGCCGCGCCGCAGCGGTGCGCAACGACCGCGCCTTCGGCCAGATGCCGGCGCCGCTCGATCTGCCATCTCGCCAGCACGCGCCGAGTGCAGCCGAACTGCCGAAGGTCGAGGCGGA
>DATNEJ010000028.1:0-3773 GCA_035606775.1 Acetobacteraceae bacterium
CTTCACCGCGCGGCCGCGGCTGTGTGCCGGGCTGGTGGCGGGTCTGATTGCAGCGGTGCTGCTGCCGGCGGGATCGCGCGGCACGATGCGCGCCATCCTGGCCTGGGACGTGGGCGTGCTGGTGTATCTGCTCCTGTCGGCCATGCTGTTCACGACGGAGCGCATCGACCGGATGGAGCAGGATGCGGAGCGCCAGCAGGAAGGCGAATGGACGATCTTCTCCATCACCCTGGCTGCCGTGGCGTTCAGCTTCATCGCCATTACCGCGACGTTCGCGGGCATGAAGGACATGCCGGAGCCGGAGAAGAGCCTGCGCGTCGGGCTGGTGGCCGTGACGCTGTTCGTCTCCTGGCTGATGACGCACACGACCTTCGCGTTCCGCTACGCGCACGAATACTACGCGCGCAGCGCGCCGATGGCGAAGATCGACCGCGGCCTTGAGTTTCCCGAGGAGAATCGCCCCGACTACCTCGACTTCATGTATTTCTCCCTCGTGCTCGGCATGACGTTCCAGGTTTCCGACGTGCAGATCACGTCGCGCAAGTTTCGCCGCCTGGCAGCGATGCATGGCCTGCTGAGCTTTCTGTTCAACACGATCATCCTGGCGCTGACGGTGAACCTGGCGGCGGGATTGCTGTAGAGGCCATTTGCGTCCCATTGCTTCGGCCGCGACCGAAGCGTTCGTGCGGGACACGCGGCGCGAGATGTTTCAGCCTTCGGCCAATAGAGCGTGATCGGCGCAGGCGGGATCGCCGGAGCCGTGAATCACGCGATCAAACAAAGAGGTAGAGCCTGTTCGGTGCTTCTATCTGCACCGAACAGGCTCTACCACCGAGGGCTGACATGGCAATCACCGTTTTCATCCGCTACCAGATCGACCCGTTCAAGCGCGATGCGTTCGAGGCCTATGCGCGCCGCTGGCTGACCCTTATCCCGAAGAACGGCGGCGAGATCGTGGGCTACTGGATGCCGCACGAAGGGACGAACAATATCGCTTATGGGCTCGCGTCGTTCGAAAGCCTCGGCGCCTATGAAGCGTACCGCACGCGGCTGAGGACCGACCCCGAGAGCGTCGCGAATTTCCGCACCGCCGAGGAACAGCATTTCATCCTGGCCGAAGAACGGACTTTCATGCGGCAGGTGACCACGGCCGCGCCTATCCCGTAGTGCGCAGTCAGGTGAGTCCGCTCCGGCTTACCCAGGACCTTGGTAGCGAATTCAAAAAGAAATCTTACCGTACGGGAAGATCAATTGGGCGAAGCGACTTCCTCGGCAGCACTCTTACCGTACGGGAAGAATCGCCCACGCACGGATCGCCGCAGAGCCGCCAGCAGTTGATCCGACCGCCGCTGCGGTTATCTGTCCCGCCCACCCCCGAACGCCGCCTGCCGTGCCGCCGTTGCCAGTTTGTCGGCGCGTTCGTTCATGACGATGCCGACATGGCTGCGCACCCAGCGCCACTCCACGCGATGGATGGCCGCCGCGGCCAGCACGCGCTTCCACAGGTCCATGTTCTTCACCGGGTCGCCGCTCGCGTTGCGCCAGTTCTTGCGCACCCAGCCGGTGTGCCAGCGGGTGATGCCGTTCTTCAGATACTCGCTGTCGGTGTGCAGCAGCACGTGGCAGGGGCGCTTCAGCGCCTCCAGCGCCGCCGCCGCCGCTGTCAGTTCCATGCGGTTGTTGGTGGTGTCGGCCTCGGCGCCCGACAGCTCCCTCTCCACGCCGCGAAACACCAGGATCGCCGCCCAGCCGCCCGGTCCGGGGTTCGGCTTGCAGCCGCCGTCGGTCCAGATCTCCACCACCTGATCGGGATCGGGCGGCAGCGACACCACGACGTCGTCAGAGGCCATAGGCGTGCTCATTTCGCGCGGACAGGTGGAAGCGCAGGCGGCGCAGGTATTCCAGCGGGTCCTTCGGCGTGACCAGCGCGCCCGGCGGCGTGTTCAGCCAGTCGTACAGCCGGGTCAGCAGGAAACGGAGCGCGGCGCCCTGGCACAGGATGGGCAGCGCCGCACGCTCCTCCGCGGAAAGCGGCCGGATCGCGTTGTAGGCCGTCAGCAGTGCCTGGCCCTTGGTGACGTTGAACATGAAATCCGGCTCGAAGCACCAGGCGTTCAGGCAGACCGCCACGTCGTAGGCCAGCAGATCGGTGGCCGCGAAGTAGAAGTCGATCAGCCCCGACAGCTTTCGGTCCAGGAAGAACACGTTGTCGGGGAACAGATCGGCATGGATATGCCCCTTCGGCAGGCAGGTGGGCCAGGCCGCCAGGATGGCCGTGAGCGCGCTGTCCAGTTCGGCCACCAGCCCGGGCCGCACTTCATCCGCGCGGGGGCGCGCCCGATCCAGCAGCGGCGGCCACCCGGCCGGGCCGAGGGCGTTGGTCCGGCGCGGCGCGTAGTCGGCGCCGGCGAGGTGCAGCGCGGCCAGCGCGGCGCCGACCGGGCCGCAATGCTCCTGCCGCACCCGCCGCGGCCATACGCCGGGCAGGAAGGTGGTGATGGCGGCGTAGCGGCCCTCCAGCGTGCGCAGCGCCTCGCCGTCGCGCCCCCGAACCGGCTGCGGGCAGACGATGCCGCGCTGCGCCAGGTGCTCCATCAGCCCCAGGAACCAGGGGAGGTCAGCGGGGTCCACCCGCTTTTCGTACAGGGTCAGGATGAAATCGCCCTGGGTGGTGCGGAGCGAGAAGTTCGAGTTCTCCACGCCCTCCGCGATGCCACGGAACGCCACCATCGTGCCGATATCGAAACCGGTCAGGAAGGCCGCCAGCGCGTCGTCCGAGACCTCGGTATAGACCGCCATCAGGCGATGCCGGTGCTCAATGCGTCCAGTTCTCGACCCGCCCGTAGCGGAAATTGTCCGAATAGGCCTTGGGCTTGATGCGGCGCGCCTGCGGCAGTTCCAGGTCGTAGGCCAGGTCGTTCTGTTCAGCGAAGGCCAAGGCTTCTTCTTTGGTGGGGAAGGTCAGGCGGACCTGCCCCTGAGTGTCCCCGCTGCCGATCCAGCCCATCAGCGGGTCCGGCCGTTGGGGCGAGGTGGGAAGGAACTCCAAGGCCCACTCACGCGTGTTGGCCCAGCCGGATTGCATGGCGTTTTTCGGCGGCTGGAAGATGCGGGCCCGCATGGATGCTGTCTCCGTTACGCGTGGTCGGGGCGGCGGGATTCGAACCCACGACCTCCTGTACCCAAAACAGGCGCGCTGACCAGGCTGCGCCACGCCCCGATTTGAACCGGGCGGAACCTATGGGGGCAGACAGGCCGACGCAAGCGCCAGAACACGATCGTGCCGGCAGGTGAAGCGTTCGGGCTCCAAGCGGGCACCGATCCGGCCCAAGCGGCGCGGCAGCGGGCGCGGATAAACAGATCGAACCGGACTTCCAGCCGGTAGAACCGCCATTCGTGGGACGCTGGCCGGATACAGGGCTGGATGGCATCCCGGTGGAAGTGACAGATCATGCTGTCATACCAGCGGCCCGGACTCTTGATTCATCGGTCGATTGTCGGGCCGCTGGTATCTCATTGATTTAGCGCGCAGCCGCCACACCAACCCTGCACGCATACCAGTCAGCCCTGCGGGCTGCTGGCATCAATTGGCGATCGTATCGACCGTACGCCGGGACAGCTTTGTTCTAGCCAACGAAGCTTGGCCCTTATAAGCTAGACCGTAAACTAGCTTATATATGAGGCAACCATGCGGGAAATTGGCGCCTTCGAGGCCAAGAACCGACTCGGCCAGTTGCTCGATTGGGTCGAGCAGGGCGAAGAAGTCACCATTA
>DATNEJ010000413.1:0-6563 GCA_035606775.1 Acetobacteraceae bacterium
GGCTGGAAATGGTCGCTGACAAAAACCGAATCGAAGCCCGTCTGCTCCGCCAGCACCGAAAATTCCAGCAATCGCCGCGGCGCGAACTGCTCGGCCGACGCCTTGTACCCGAGCTTCAGCATAGAAAAATCTCCCGCCTGTTGGGCGCCAAGCTACCGCCCGTGCCCTGCCCCGGCAATCAGGGGAGCTTACGGCGACAGCACAAGAGCCAACGCCAGCACCCTCCGCAAACCGCGCACGCCGCAGGTTGGGTATCAGGCCGGCACGCGGCCGAATCCGGACACCAGTTCCTCGATCCGATCGGGGTCCGATTGCTCCATGACACGGCGGGAAAAGCGGGCGCAGGTGTCGATATCCACCGCACGCACTGCCTGTTTGACACGCGGTATCGCGGACGCATTCATGCTGAACGACCGGATGCCAAGCCCCAGCAGCAGGGGAGTCAAACGCGGATTCGCAGCCATCTCCCCGCATACCGACACCGGCATCCGCATGCGCAGCGCTGCCTCGGCGGCAAACTGCACCAGCCGGAGCACGGCCGGATGCATCGGGTCGTACATCTCGGCGACATCCGTCTCCGCCCTATCGACCGCAAGCGTGTACGCGGTCAGGTCGTTGGTGCCGATCGCGAAGAAGTCCGCCTCCAGCGCCAGCGCATCGGCGGACAGCGCCGCACCCGGTGTTTCGATCATGATGCCCAGCGGCGGCAGTTTTTCGGGGATACGCTCGCCGCGGCGGCGCAGCCGGCGGGCGACACGCTCATACACCCCGCGCGCGGCACGCACTTCGCTGACGGTGGTGACCATCGGCAGGATGATGCGCACCGGTCCGACGGCCGAGGCGCGCAGGATCGCCGCAAGCTGCGTCTCGAACAATTCGGGGCGGCGCAGCAGCAGGCGGATGCCGCGCAGGCCCAGGGCCGGGTTCACGTCGGCGATCTCCGGCACGATGCCGGCGTTCGACAGCGCCTCGATCTCCTTCTCACCGCCCCAGTCCAGCACGCGGATGCTGACCGGGTCGCCGTGCATCGCCTCGACGATGGTGCGGTACGATTCGGTCTGCGTATCCTCGTCGGGAACGGTTTCCCGGTTCATGAACAGGAACTCGGTCCGCAGCAGACCGATCCCCACGGCGCCCGCCTGCACGATCAGCGGCAGTTCGATCGGCAGTTCCAGGTTCGCCTGCAATTCGACGGTTTCGCCGTCCTGCGTTTCCGCCGGCAGGCGCCGCAGCCGGGTGAAGCGCTGCCGTTCCCGCGCGAACTGGGTCACCGCCCGCCTGGCTGCCGCCAGGGTCGCAAGGCTCGGGTTCAGAATGACGGTGCCCGCGCCGCCGTCCACCACGGCGGTATCGCCAGGCTTGATCGCGTGCGCCAGTCCGGGTGCCCCGAGCACGGCCGGGACGCCGAGCGCACGCAGCATGACGGCGGTATGACCCTCGGCACCGCCTTCCTCGGTCGCGACCCCGGCCATGCGCGACGGATCGAGCAGGGCCGCGTCCGCGGGCCGCAAGGATTCGCTGATCAGGATTGCCCCTTCCGGCAGCCCGGCAAAGCTTTGGAACGGGGAGCGGGTGAGGTTGCGCACCAGACGCCGGGCGATCTCCCGCACCTCATCGGCGCGCCGGCGGAGGCTGGAGAGATCGTCCGGAGTCGATCCGGGTTCGGCCTGCTCAAGGATCGCTTCGGCGATCGCCTCGGCTTCGGCGACCACAGCGGTTTCGGCCGACAGAAGCGTCTCCTCGATCCGGCGGCGCACGCCACGCACCAGCCGGGAAGGACCGATCATCCGGATATAGGCGTCGATCAGCGGGGCGATCTCGGACTGGCTGTCCTCCGGCAGCACCGCCAGGCGGCTCCGCAGCTTCATGAGCTGCTTGCGGGACTGGACGATCGCGGCCTCCAGGCGGGCACCTTCCGCGGCTGTATCGGCCGCCTGGATCTTCTGGCGGGTGATCAGCGCTTCGGGTTCGGTCGTGCCGAACACCGGCCCGATCGCAACGCCATCCGCGATGGAAATCCCTGTGAAGCGGCGTTCCGGCCGTGTCTGCTGTCCGATGGCGCGGCGAGCGAGGCGCTTGTGCTGCGGCGGGGGCGGCTCAATCCTGCTCATTGAAGCCGGCTTCCACCAGCCCGACCAGGGCATCGAGCGCTTCCTTGGCGTCCCAGCCCTCGGCGCGCAGCTCGATGACCGCGCCGCGCCCGGCACCCAGCATCATCAGCCCCATGATCGAACGGGCGGACACGCTCTGCCCGTCCCGCAGCACGTCAACCGAGGCACCGAACTGCTCGGCCAACATCACGAAACGCGCGGCGGCCCGGGCGTGCATGCCGCGCTTGTTGGGGATGGTAACCGTGCGACTGAGTACGGGCGCGCCGGCAGGAGGGGGTGAATCGGACGCGGACTCGTCCGCGGCAGTCATCCGGCCGGCCTGCGCGCGGCGACGCCGTTGACCGTGGCCGGAACAGCCTCACCCGGGCATTGCTGACCAGGCGCGTCGACGCGGCACCCATGCAGAACGTGAGAGGCCGCGGCGATGTATTTGCGGCCCGCCTCCTCCGCGCAACTGACCGCGTCGGCCAGTGGCTGGTTGGAGCGGACTTTCGCCAGCTTGACCAGCATCGGCAGGTTGACGCCGGCAATAACCTCGATGCCATGGCGCTCCATCATGGAGATGGCGAGGTTGGAGGGTGTTCCACCGAACATATCGGTCAGCACCACCACCCCGTCGCCCGTATCGCAACGCCCGATACAGGCCTCGATGTCCGCGCGGCGGTTCTCGACGTCATCGTCAGGGCCGATGCAGACGGTATCGACGTTCCGCTGCGCGCCGACCACGTGCTCCATCGCCAGGCGGAGCTCTTCCGCCAGCCGACCGTGGGTGACCAGGACCATGCCGATCATGATTGAACCGGACGATCCCAGGCGGCTTCCGCTAACGGAAGCCAACGGCCGATTGTCATTTTCATAGTGTTCTCTCAGGCCTCCTGTGCCTGAATCAGCGACCGGTGTCCGGAATCGCCGTGAAAATCCCTGCCCTGGTGGGGTTCCGTCACGCCCACTTCCGTCTTCTGCGCATGGTCCGGCGTCTTGTCGAGACCCTGCCTCGCAAGCTCCCGGTGCGTGACGTCGAGGCGCCAATTCATTCCAGGCCCCCTGGTTGCCTGATCAGCCGTGACTCGGGACATGAGGTACTCTGCCAGACGCTCGATCAGATAGACGGAACGATGACGGCCACCTGTACACCCAATCGTGATCGTAGCGTATTTCTTTCCTTCTTGCACGAACCTCGGCAGCACAAGGTCCACCAGGGCGATCATCCGGTCAAGGAAGGCCGAGCAGTCAGGATCGGCCGCGACATAGGCGCCCACCTCGGGATCGAGGCCCGTACGGCCACGTAATATGGGATCGTAGAAGGGGTTTCGCAAAAAGCGGGCGTCGAATACCAGATCTGCTTCCCGCGGCAAGCCTTGGGCATAGGCGAAGGAGATCAGCGACACCGCAAGCCCGTCTCCCCCGGTGCCGAAATTCCGCTCGATCAGCCGCCGGAGCGCTGCCAGCGACAGGTCCGACGTGTCGATCGTCAAATCCGCTGCCTCCCGCAATTCGGCCGTGATCCCTTGTTCGGCGGTGATGCCGTCGGCCACGCGGCTCTGCGGCGAAAGCGGGTGACGCCGGCGGCTTTCGGTATAGCGGCGCAGCAGGGTGGTTTCGTCGGCCCATACGTAGAGCAACTGGACGCGCAGGGATGGGATGGCGCGAAGACGGTCGAGCGCGGCCAGGACAAGGCCCGAATCGAAGCCGCGGGTGCGCGCATCTACCCCGATGGCAAGCCCCCGGTCGCCCCGCTTGACCATCTCCTCCAGCATCTGCAGCGGCGGATTGTCCACCGCCTCGTAACCCACATCCTCCAGCGCGCGCAGGACGGAGGCCTTGCCGCCGCCGGACAGGCCAGTGACCAGGACCACGTCGCGCCGTTCCGTGGCGCTCATGCCGCGAACGCTCCGGCAACCTGGGAGATCCGGCCGAGCGCGCAGTCGAGGGCGAATGCGACACGGTCCGGGGCGGAGGGTAACGCGGCGTCGAGATGGACAAGCGGCACATCCAGTGCCGCATGCCTGGCCGGCTGCGGCAGGCGATCAGGTGAGGCGGCCACGTCGATCACCAGGGCGATCCGCGCCCGGGACGCATACGACAGCCGCATGATCCCAAGGCCGCGGACTTCCAGAAGCCCCGCGAGCCTCGGGGGTGCGCTCGCGAATCCATCCCGAAGATCGACCTGATCGTCAGCCACGAGTTCAAACCCGCGGGCCAGCAGGCGAAGCACCAGATCGGACTTCCCGGATCCGGGCGGCCCGACAAACAGCACTGCATCGCCACTACGGGATGCGCAGCTTCCGTGAATACGCTGCGGGCTATCCATGAGCGCGCAATGTGAGCCGAACCCGATGGAAAAGGAAGGGCGCGATGGCTGTCATCGCAACTGCCCGTTTGCGTGTGGTGACCGACTCGGCGACTTGTCGGGCTGACAAAGTTATTCATCGGTAAGCGCCCGGCGCTCCGTATTCGCCCTGATTTTATGCGCCCATGACTTCCTACCAGCGACGTATTGGGAGAGTCGGCCGTTCCCGGCCAGCGGACATTCGTGAAAGCTGACTGATCTGCCGCCAACAGGCGGCGTGGTGTCTTGTGGGATGCCAGCCCGCATGTCACCGTTCCGCAAGCCATGATCTGCCGGTCCGACATTGCCCGCGCCGCGTCCCGTCTGTCCGGCCATATACGCCACACCCCCGTGCTGATCAGTGACGGCGAGACGTTCGGCTTGGCCGAACCCGTGGTGCTAAAGCTGGAATTCTTACAACATGCTGGCAGCTTCAAGCCGCGCGGCGCATTCAACAGGCTGCTAGCGGAGCCTCCGCCGCGGGCCGGCGTCATCGCGGCCTCCGGCGGCAATCATGGTGCCGCGGTTGCCTACGCGGCCCGCGCGCTGGGCATCACCGCGGAAATCTTCGTTCCGGAATCGACGCCGCCCGCCAAGGTCGCCCGCATCGGCGGCTACGGGGCATGCGTTTTCCAGACCGGCGCAACCTATGCGGACGCGCTCGCCGCCTCACGGACCCGGATGGCCGAAACCGGAGCGATGGAAGTGCACGCCTATGACCACCCCGCCGTGCTCGCCGGTCAGGGCACCGTCGCACGGGAGTTTGAGGCGGATGCACCCGGCCTGACGCATGTGCTGGTCGCCACCGGCGGCGGCGGGCTGATCGGCGGCATTGCCGCGTGGTACGCCGGCAGTGTGCAGGTGGTCAGCGTCGAGCCGGAAGGATGTCCCACCTTGCGGGATGCCTTGCGGGCGGGCCGTCCGGTCGATGCGCCGGTCGGCGGCCTCGCCGCAGACAGCCTGGGCGCTCGGCAGGTGGGCGGTTTGATGTTTCCCATTGCCCAGTCCTACGTCGCGGATGCGGTCGTCGTGGCGGATGCCGCGATCGAGGCCGCGCAGCGCCTGTTGTGGGAGCGTTTCCGCGTAATCGTGGAGCCGGGCGGTGCCACCGCGCTTGCCGCCCTCCTGTCACGCCGGTTCGTTCCCCCGCGCGGTTCGCGGGTCGGCGTCGTGCTGTGCGGCGCCAATACGGACCCAGCGAAGGGACATCTCTCATGACGACGGACATCGTCTCGCTCGTGATCGACCCGCGCGGCGTCGCCACCGTGACCTTGAACCGGCCGGAAGTCGGCAACGCCTACAACAGCGCCATGCTGGAAGCGCTGATCGGCGGACTTGAGCAACTCGGCAAAGACCCGGCCGTGCGGTGCCTCATTGTGCGCGGCGCCGGGCGGCATTTCCAGGCAGGCGCCGACATCAGGTGGCTGGGCGAGGTGGCGCACTACCCGCCCGAGGAAAATTTCGCGGCGTCGCTGGCGACCACGCGCGCCATGCAGTTGCTGAACGAAATTCCCAAGCCGACCATCGCCGTTGTGCACGGCGCCTGCTTCGGCGGCGGCTGCGGGATCGTGTGCTGCGTGGACGTGGCATTCGCCACCCCGGACGCCCAGTTCGGCATCACGGAGGTTCGCGTCGGCGTCGCTCCCACGCCAATTTCCACGCACATGGTGAACGCCATCGGCTTGCGCCACACGCGACGCTATGCCCTCACCGGCGAGCGGTTCGGCGCGGCCGAAGCCATGCGCATCGGGCTGGTTCATGAGGTCGTCGCCGCGAATGCCATGGAGGCGAAAGTGGCGGAGGTCGTGGACGCCATTTTCCTGAGCGGGCCGAATGCTATCGCTATGACGAAGCGCAGCTTCCTCGGCGCCAACGGGCTTCTGCTGGATGACCGGCAAGTGGCGATGCTGTCCCACGAGGGCTGGACGCAGCGCCATTCGGCGGAAGGGCTGGAGGGGACAACCGCCTTCCGGGAAAAGCGAAAACCATCCTGGTATCGGCTCGCGCCGGGCGCCGCATGATGGACGACGGACAACCGGGCGGCGGCGATCAACTGCCTGTGCACCGCCTCGACATGACCCGCCCACAGTGGTTCAGACGACTATGGCCCAACCTCTCATGAA
>DATNEJ010000419.1:0-4432 GCA_035606775.1 Acetobacteraceae bacterium
GCCATGTTCTCATGCCCGTAGCCGAGCCGGCGGCCAAGGTAGAGGGCGCAGATGAGGCCGGTGAAGCCGCAGTTGATCTCCACGACCGTGCCGCCGGCGAAGTCCGCCACGCCCAGGGAAGCGAGCCAGCCATTCGGATGCCAGACCCAGTGCGCCACCGGCGCATAGATCACCAGCGACCAGAGAGTCATGAACACCAGCATGGCGGAGAACTTCATGCGGTCCGCGCAGCTTCCCGTCACCACCGCCGGCGTGATGATCGCGAAGGCCATCTGGAACATCACGAACACGCTCTCGGGGATCGTCGTCGGCTGCGCGTTTGCGGTGCCGGCGCCCAGGGTGAACGCCTTGTCCCAGTCGGCGCCCAGGCCATTCAGGAAGAACCGGGACAGATCGCCGATCCAGGCATCGCCGTTGGTGAATGCCAGCGAGTAGCCGGCAACGATCCACACCACCGTCATGACCGCGCACAGGCTGAACGACTGCATCATGATCGCCAGGACGTTCTTCTTGCGCACCATGCCGGCGTAGAACAGGGCCAGCCCAGGCACCGTCATCAGCAGCACCAGCACGGTGCTGACCAGCATCCAGGCGACGTCGCCCGGCACCACATGTTGCATCTCGCGAATTTCCCCCGTCGGCCCGCGGCGGTTAATCAAGAACCATGCCGCGCGGGGTGGCTTGCCGGAGCTGTGAGCGCAGGCCATTTTGCCTGCTGTTTAGGCAGCCGGGGGAACGGGTCCGTCGCGCATTTCGCGGGCGAATGGCGCAATAGGGCGCGAAATCGGTTGCCCGTTTCTTGGTCACGATGATCGGTGACCGCAATCATGGGGCCGCAATGACCGAGACCATACGGGCGGATGTTTGCATCATGGGGGCGGGGCCGGTCGGCGGAACCTTGGCGTGCCGCCTCGCGGCCGCCGGCGTCAGGACCGTCGTCATCGACCGTGCCGCCCTTCCGCCGATGGAGCATCCCGCGTTCGACGGGCGTGCCTACGCGATCGCGGCGGGTTCGCAGCGCCTGCTGGACGCTTCGGGGTTATGGGACAGGCTTGCCGAACCGCCCAATCCGATCCTCGGCATCCGGGTCAGCGACGGCCGCCTCGGCCGGCGCGCCTCGCGGTTGCACCTGCATTTCGACTCCCAAGAGGCCGGGAACGACGCGGCGCCGTTCGGCTGGATGGTGGAGGCGCGCAGCCTGCGGGTGGCGCTGAACGCGCACATGCGAACGCTGCCGGCCCTGACCGTGTTTGCGCCGGCACAGGCGACGGTCGAGCGGGACGAAGACGGCGCGGTGGTTCGCGTTACCGGCGGCCCCGAAATCCGTTGCCGCCTCGTGGTCGCCGCCGAGGGGCGCCAATCGCCGCTGCGCCAGGACGCCGGGATACCCACCACCGTCATCCCGTACGATCAGACCGGCATCGTCTGTGCCATCAGCCATGAGCGGCCGCACGAAAACATGGCGCTGGAACACTTCCTGCCGTCCGGTCCCTTCGCCGCGCTGCCGATGGGACCAAGCGCGGATGCCGAGGCCGGCGGCGCACCGAACGTATCGGCGATTGTCTGGACGGAACGGACACGCGTCGCCGAAACCATGCTGCGGCTGGACGATGCGCGGTTCGCGCGGGAGATTCGGCGCAGGCTGGGCGATCATCTCGGCGAAGTGCGTCCCGTTGGACGCCGCTGGAGCTACAGGCTGTCCGCGATGCTGGCCCACAGCTACGTCGCGACGCGGCTGGCACTGGTGGGGGATGCGGCGCACGGCATTCATCCGATTGCCGGCCAGGGCCTGAACCTCGGGTTCCGCGATGCCATCGCGTTGGCTGATTTTCTGATCGATGCGGCTGCCGGTGATCAGGATGTCGGCGCACCGGCGCTGCTTGCGCGCTATCAGCGGGCGCGCCGGCCGGACAACCTGCTTATGTTGACGCTGACCGATGGGCTCGACCGGTTGTTCAGCAACGACAGCCGGCTGCTGCGCCTCGCGCGCGACCTGGGGATCGCGGCGGTGCACCGGACACCGCCGCTGAAGCGGTTCTTCATGCGGCAGGCGATGGGGCTTGGCGGGTCGTCCGCCACGCGCTGAGCGCACGATCGCTTCCGGCCAGCGAGACGGTCATGGTTCTGGTTTGTGTTCGAGCCTGCGATACGCGCTCTCCGGCGGTTCTGCCGTATATACCCGACTTCCGAAGGAAGCCGGGTGAGTCTTGGTTTGGCGCGCAGCCGCCACGCCAACCCTGCGCGCATACCAGTCAGCCCTTCGGGCTGCTGGTATTAAGCTGTCACGCTCAGGGAATCAGGATGGTGCTCCCTGTCGTCTTACGCGATTCCAGCGCTATGTGCGCCGCGGCGGCGTCCTTCAGCGGGAAGGTCTGGTTGACCTGAATCTTGACCGCGCCCTTCTGCACGACTTCGAACAGGTCGCCTGCCACCTTCTCCAGATCCGCCCGATGCGCGGTGTAGGTGGCCAGGCTCGGGCGCGTCAGGTACAGACTTCCGCGCGCGGCCAGCATGCCGAGATCGACCGGCGGCACCGGACCCGAGGCATTGCCGTAGCTGACCATGAGGCCCAGCGGCGCGAGACTGTCGAGGCTCGCGGTGAAGGTATCCTTGCCGACGCTGTCATAGACGACCGGTACCATGGCGCCGCCGGTGATGCGTTTGACCTCGGCGGCCAGCCCCGCATAGCCCACAACTGTATGTGCGGCGCCATTCGCGTGGGCCAGTTCAGCCTTCTGCTCGGATGACACGACGCCGATGACCGTGGCGCCCAGCGACTTGGCCCATTGGCACAGGATCAGCCCGACGCCGCCTGCGGCGGCGTGAACGACGATCGTGTCGCCCCGCTTGACCGTGTAGGTGCGACGCAGGAGGTACTGCGCCGTCATGCCTTGCAGCATCATGGCGGCGCCCGTTTCGAAGCTGATGCCGGCGGGCAGCTTGACCAGGCGATCGGCCTGGATGACGCGCTGGGTTGCATAGCCGCCGATGGCGCCGGCATAGGCGACGCGATCCCCGACCACGACGCTGGTTACGTTCGGGCCGACCGCCGTCACCGTTCCCGCGCCTTCCTGGCCGATGATCAGCGGCATGCTTGGCGCTTTGTAGAGGCCGCTGCGGAAATACACGTCGATGTAGTTGAGGCCGATCGCGCTCTGCTGGATCAGCGCCTCGCCTGGCCCCGGTTCTGGTGTGGGCACGTCTTCCCACTTCATGACCTCGGGGCCGCCGTTGGCGTGGATCCTGATAGCCTTGGCCATATCGTTCTCCGTGATGCGTCAGATCAAGGACGCGGAAGGGGCTTCCAGTGCCAGCAGCCACCGCTTCGTGGCAAGGCCATCGCCGCCCGAGTAGCCGCCGAGATGCGTCGTCGCGACGACCCGGTGGCAGGGAATGATCAGAGGGATCGGGTTGGAACCGTTCGCCTGCCCGACAGCGCGCGCACTGCCGCCGACGGTACGGGCGATGTCCTGGTAGGAGCGGGTTTCGCCATACGGGATTTCGCACAGCGCCTGCCAGACCTTCTGCCGGTAAGGCGTGCCGGCCGGCGCCAGCGGAAGGTCGAATTCGGTGAGCCCCTGGTCGAAATAGGCGTCGAGCTGCTGCCTGGCGCGGCGCAGCAAAGCGCTGTCCGCCTGGTCGCGTCCCCAGCCCCAATCGAGCGCGACAATAGCCCCGTCCTCCTCGGCAACGGTGATGTCCCCGATCGGCGTGTGGAGCGAAAGCTGCGGCACTGCGCTGCGGTCCCGGATGTTGGGGGCGGATGGCAAACCCCGGCGGGCCGGCTGTCAAGGTGGGCGGGGTTCCGGCTTCGCCAGGCGTGGCCGCTGGATTGCGGACGAGAGTTTGCCTTTCCGACATGATCTGGGGCGTTGATCGGCGTCGTGCAACGAACGCTCAGCCAGCAATGCGATTGTTCGTCCATTCGGGATAGATCAGCATGGATGAGCAATACGTTCAGATGAGCCATCCCAATGCCGACTTCCTCCCGCGCCGAGACACTTGCCGACCATCTCGCCGCTGCCCGCCGCGACGCGCGCCAACTGACATCGCTACCGGAGGACCTGGTGCCGGAAACCGTGGACGAGGCGTATGCGGTCAACAGCCTTGTTGCGCAACGGCTTGGCTGGGAAACGCTGGGCTGGAAGATTGCGGGCACGACTGCGGCGGTACGGGCGAAGCTGCGCCTCGGGACACCGATCTATGGCCGGACCTTCCGGCGTTTCGCCTGCGAGTCACCCGCTCACCTGCGTGCCGGGGAATTGCTCGATCCGCTGGTGGAATGCGAGTTCTTCGTGACGCTGGCCACCGGCCTACCGGCAAGGCCGGCACCGTGGACCATGCCCGAAGTGATCGAAGCGGTGGCCACGGTCTATGCCGGCATCGAGGTGGCGGAATGCCGGTTCCCATCGGCTGCGCTGCCGCCTTTGCC
>DATNEJ010000420.1:0-2631 GCA_035606775.1 Acetobacteraceae bacterium
ACGTCTCCGGCGATTCCGCCTGCGACGATCACGCTCTATACGTCCTTCTTGAGGTTGTAGAACTGCGGCCAGCCCTCGGGCACGTCCTTCATGTAGGTATGGAACGCGGTCGGCGACTGGAACATGCCGAGCGGCGCATAGGGCGGGTCCTGCCAGAAATTGACCTGCATCTCCTCGCAGATCTTCTTCTGCGCTTCTTCGTCCTCCGCGTCGAACCAGGCGCTGTACAGTTCTTCCATCTTCGGGTTGGTCGGCCAGCCGAACCAGGCGCCCGCGCCGTTGCCGCGGATGCCGATATCGGGCGCGGGGGAGATATTCCCGAAGCCGCCGAGATAGGTATAGAAGATGTTCCAGCCGCCCTGGTTGACGGGATTCTTGCTGGCGCGCCGCTGCACGACGGTGCCCCATTCCAGCGATTGCATATCGACGTTGAAGCCGATCTTGGACAGCGTGTCGGTGGCGACCTGCGCCTCTGCCCAGATGATCGGGATGGTGGTGGCCGCGAGCACCACGATCTTCTCGCCCTTGTAGCCGGCGGCGATCAGGTCCTTCTTGAGCTTGTCGTAGTTCTTCGGTCCGCGGGTGATCTCCACGCCGACCGTGCTCGCCATCGGTGTGCCGGGAACGAAGATGCCGACATCCGTCTTGATCAACGAGGGCACCGCGCCGGCCACCGCCTCCATGATTTCCTTCTGATCCATCGCCTCGACCACCACGCGGCGTATGGCGGCGTTATCGAAGGGTGGGAACAGTTGGTTGAAGCGCAGGCAGCCGATTTCGCCGGTGCGGTCCTTCACCACGATCGTCAGGTCCTTGTCGCGCTTGAGCTGCGGCACCAGGTCGATGGTCGGGTTCTCCCACCAGTCAACCTCCCGCTGCTGCAGCGCCGCCGAGGCGGTGGCCGGATCGGGAATGAAGTTCCAGACCACACGATCGACATGCACGATTTTAGGACCGGCATTGAAGCTGGAAACACCATCCTTGCGCGGCACATAGGCGTCGTTCTTGGCGAACACGACGCGGGAGCCGGGAATCCGTTCCGATGCGACGAACTTGAACGGACCGCTGCCGATCGCTTCCGGGATCTGCTTCATCGGGTCGGTGGTGGCCAGGCGTTCCGGCATGATCGCGCAGTACACCTGCGCCAGTGCGTTCTGCAGCAGCGGGAAGGGCTTCTTGAGGCGGAAGCGGATCACCTTGTCGGACGGAGCGGACAGTTCATCGACCTGCTTCATCAGCGCCTGGCCGAACGGATCGCGCGTGCCGAACCGCTTGATGGTGGCGACACAGTCGCGCGCCAGCACCTTGGCGCCGTCGTGGAACGCCAGCCCGTCGCGGAGCGTCAGTTCCCACACCTTGCCGTCGCTTTCCATGCGATGGCCCTCGACCATCTGCGGCTGGACATTGAACTGCGCATCGTAGCCATACAGCGTGTCGAACACCGCCAGCGAGTAGTTGCGCGTGATGTCCGCAGTCGTCCACACGGGGTCGATGGACGCAAGGTCGGCGTGCGGCACGAAGGTGACGGTCTTTGCCCCCTCCGCGCGGACGATGCGTGGCGCTGCCAGCGCGGTCGCGCCGGCGATGGCCGATTTCAGTACCTGACGCCGTTTCATGTCGTCCTGCCCCTCTGTGCCGGTTTTTGTTGATGCTAGTTCACGCCGTCGCCGCCAGCAACGCAGATTCGTTAGAGCCTGTTCGGCGCAGACAGAAGCGCCGAGCAGGCTCTAACCCTTTGTTTGGTCGGTGATTCACGTCTCCGTCGATTCCGCCTGCGACGATCACGCTAAGTCGCTGTTTGATCGCGTGATTCACGTCTCCGGCGATTCCGCCTGCGACGATCACGCTCTAGGATTATCCCGGCTCCGACGCATGCAGCGCCGCGGCAATGAGTGGCGCGGCCGCTGCCGACATGCCCGCCCCGTCGTGGCCCACGTCCGGCACATCGATCACCGTCCAGTTGCAGCGCCTGCCCAGCGCGTCGGCGGCGGCGCGGCCGTTCCGCACGTAGTTATGCGCCCGCTCGTACCGGGTCGCTCCCTGGCGGAGGGAACGCGGCCCCTTCGGGAAGAACCGTCCGGTGGTCTTGGTATCGTCCGTGCCCGCCATCACCGTGATGCGGTGTGCCAGCAGCGAGCCAAGTGCTTCCTCGGTCACGCCCACCTCACCGAGGCCGAACGGCCAGGGCACCGCCAGATCGGGCATCGCGTAGGTGCCGGCATTGGCGCTGACGGCGACGGCCACGCGGTCGCGATAGCCGAAGGACAGCATACGGTGAACGAATTGCCCGCCGGCCGAATGGCCGAACAGGCCGTAGCGCTGCCGCACCGTCAGACCCTGCGCGCGCAGCGCATCGAACAGCCGCGCGACGATCCCGAACGTCCAGCGCTCGCGCGGATTGGGCGTGCCGTCGGCGGTGTGCAGGTTGCCGAAATTGTACCAGAGATATTCGGGGAACGAGGCTTCCGGGAACTCGACCGAGATGGCGAGCAGTCCCGCTTCATCCACGTGCGGCTGCCAGTAGTCGCGGTACGCCTTGCCGTTGCGGGCAACGCCGTGATGCACGAAGACGATCGGCGTGGCGGCGTCGCAGTGCCGTGGCCGGGCGGCGTGCAGCAGCAGCGTCCGGTC
>DATNEJ010000425.1:0-16618 GCA_035606775.1 Acetobacteraceae bacterium
AGCCCCAGCATGAACTTCGACTCAGGGGAACAGCCCGTCGGTACCAGCGTCGATCTGCGGTTTGACCATGACGGTCTGTTCGCCGTCCGCTGCGCCATTCACCCCACCATGCGCCTGAACGTAACGGTTAAATAACCGTCATCTCGGCACAACCGGGCTCTGGAACGTCTTCATGTCCCCGGTCAGCGTGTTCAGGAAGGCCAGCAGGTCGGCTTTCTCTGCCTGGGTCAGCCCCAGCGGATGAATCAGCTCCGACCGGCTTGGGCGGTCGATGCCACCGGTATTGTAGGCATCGATGACCGCTTCGAGGGTCGGCAGTGAACCATCGTGCAAGTAAGGGCCACGGCGAGCGACGTCGCGCAGGGTCGGCACCTTGAACGCGTGCCGCAGCTTGACCGACGTCGGGAACAGGCGTCCCCGCCCAATGTCATCCGCGGCCGCAAGGCCGATATCCTGAAACGATCCGTCCGTGAAGCTCGGCCCCTGGTGGCATTCGGCGCAGCCCGCCTTGCCGTTGAACAGTAGGAAGCCGCGCTTCGCCGCCAGGCTGATCGCGGAGTCATCGCCGTCGATCCAGCGATCGAACGGCGCGGTGCTCGCCACGATCGTCCGCTCGAACGTCGCGATGGCGAGTTCCAGGTGGCGGCGGGAGATGGCTTTGTCCGGCGGCGTGTCGGGGAATGCCTCGCTGAACGCTTTCACGTAGTCCTTGTTGGCCGAAAGCCGCGCCAGTACCGCCGCTTCCGTGTTGTCCATGTTGGCGGGGCTCAGGATCGGTCCGAAGGCGACGCTTTCCAGGTCGGGGAATTTCCCATCCCAGCCAAGGACCGGCACCCAGGCGATGTCCAGCAGGGTCGGCGTCCTGAGGCCAAGCTTTTGTTCGCCGACCGCTTCCTTAAGACCGTCGGCCCAGGACAGCGCCGGGTTATGACAGCTCGCGCAGGACCGCGTGCCGGAGCCGGACAAAATAGGATCGAAGAACAGGAGCCGCCCCAAGCGAGCCTTCGCGGGGGTGTACGGGTTCTCGGGCGGGAACGGGATTGCCTCAGGGCGCTCATATTGCGCTTTCAGCGCAGCCAGCCCGCCCTCCGGCGTGGGATCGTCCCCGCGCGCGATGCCGGGAACCGCCACGCCGATGCAGCCGGCGAGTACGGTTGCAACGACGGCAAGGCGCTTGAGGACGCGTTTCATCACACGGCGATCTGCAACGGCGACCGAGCGGCTGGGACGAACGGGGCGGGGACCGCCGGTTCGGGGCTTGCCGGCAGGATCACGACCACCGTGGTGCCGACGTTCGGCTCGCTGTTTATCTCAAGCCGCCCGCCATGCAGTTCGGTGAACAGCTTGGTTAGTGGCAGGCCAAGTCCGGTGCCGCCGTGGCGGCGGTTGAGGCTGGCGTCAACCTGGACGAAAGGCTCCATCGCGCGCGGGATATCGTCCTTGGCCATACCGATGCCCGTGTCGGCAACCTCGATCGCCAGCCCCTCCTGGCAGGCGGCGACACGCACAGAGACCGAACCGCCGCGCGGCGTGAACTTGATCGCGTTGGACAGAAGATTGAGCAGGATCTGCCGCAGGCGCACGGAGTCTGCGCGCAGCGGCGGCAGCGGCTCCTCGATATCAACGGTCAGAGTCAGGCCGGCGGATTGCGCCTTGTTGCGGACGATGCGCACCGCGTCCTGCACCACGCCGCGCGGCCGCAGCGGATTGAGGCGCAGGACCGTGGTGCCTGACTGCGCCTTGGCCACGTCGAGTATGTCGGTGATGACGTCGAGCAGATGCTTGCCGGCATGCAAGATATCGGCGGCAAATTCGCGGTACTGCGGCCGCCCGATCGGCCCCAGCGTCTCGTTCACGATCAGCTCAGAGAAGCCGATTACCGCCGAGAGCGGAGTGCGCAGCTCATGGCTCATGGTTGCGAGGAAGTCGGTCTTCGCGCGGTTGGCCGCTTCCGCGTCATCGCGCGCGCTGCGCAACGCGTCTTCCCGCGCCTTCAGCAGGGTGATGTCGCTGGCGATCAGGACGAACCCGCCTTCCGACGTGTCACTGCGCGACAGGCGCAGCCACTGCCCGTCCGTTAACTGCATCTCGGAGGTCCGCTCCGCCAGCGCCTGGGCGATTTCGTCCGGCAGGCACTGGCCTGGAACGAAATCCGCTCCCCGCTGGGCGAAGAAGGCCATGATCGGCGAATTGGCGATCAGGATGCGGCTGTCCCGGTCGATCAATGCGACGCCTTCGTGTGAACTTTCGATCGCCGTCACAAGCTGAGTCTGCGCCGACCGCCGCGCGGCAATCTCCTTCTCCATCATGGCGCGGATGTTTTCCCGCATCACCGCCATCGAGGCGAGCAGGTGGCCAAGCTCATCGCGACCTGCCGGCAGAATTTCGGCATCGAGGTCGCCGGCGGCGATCCGGCTGGCGGCACGGGAGGCCGCGGCGATCGGATCCACCATCTGGCGCGCCAGCACGACGGCGATCAGCAGGCCAAGAGCCAGCGCCCCCAACGTCGCGCCGATGCTGATCATCTTGTAATGGTTGACCGATGTCAGCGACCGCTCCCGATCGCGGAAGCCGTCATCCGCCATCACTTCACCCAGCGTGTCGAAGGCGTCGAGCACGGCCTCCACATGGTCAGTCAGAGATGCATGCAGTGATGTGGACCGGCCTTCGGCGATGGCCTGGCGGCGCGCCTGGTTCCAGCCGATGAAGCGTTCCCGCGCAGCGCGGGTCGCCGCCACGGCTTCCTTCGAAATGGACCGCTCCTCCGCGACATCCAGATCTTCCGCCACCGACTGGGAAAGTTCCTGCAGGCGGGCGTCAAGCTCCTGCAACTGCGCGGGGTCGGCTTCGGGATCAGAGCGACGAAGCTGCAGCAGGCGCATGGCATTGAATTCGACCTGCGCCAAGCGGGCATAGTTGATTGCCATCAGCGGCTTGTCGAATGTGCGCACGACCAGCCGGCCGGAACCCACCACGCTGCCGACAGCGTAAAGACCCAGCCCGCCGGTGATCGCAGCCAGGGCAACGAACGCAAGCAGGATTTTGCCCCGGATCGTGATCAGATAGTCTTGTGCCTCGCGCAGCGGCACGATTTGTTCCTACAGAGTGACCAGATCGGACTCTGCCGTAGCGGGCTTACGCTCACGTTTCAATTCCATTCGCGTTACCCATTGTCTCCTGTATTTTTTGTGATCGTCGCACAAACGCCACGGCCTGCGGCCCAGCGACATATCGGCGCATGGGACCGTCGAGCCGAATCTGGCAAAGCGCAATCCGCGCCGTCTAATCAAGCAGCCAGGGCGCCGCGGCCGCCTGCGCGATCTGGCGCACTTGGCGCAGCAGCCCAGCACCGACGGGGATGCCTTCCTCCATCCGCCGCTTCGCGTTCGCCCATTGCGGATCGCCGGCCACCATCACGGGCTGCGCCGGATCGATCGGCGTCGTCGCTCGCAGGTCGCCGCAGAACCGGGCCACATCCTGCTGGAATTCCACAGGATCGCGGAACATGCCCGGATCAATCGCCATGAAGAAATGGCCAATATCCATGCCCTGCGGCTTCTTCGTGTGCATCGGGTCGGTGATCAGGGTCGCGCCGCCCATACAGGACCCGAGGATGTTGACCATCGCCGCCAGGCCATAGCCCTTGTAGCTGGAGTTCTCCGGCGATCCGCCCAGCGAAGTGAGGAACCCGCCCTTTTCCTTCGCCACCAGCGGGTCCGTGCTTGGCTGGCCATCGCGGTCCAGTACCCAGCCAGGCGGCGTGGGCAGGCCCTCGTTCGCCTTGTTGCGGATGCGCCCCGCGGCAACCGTCGTCGTCGCCATGTCCAGCAGGAACGGCACTCCGTCGGCACTGGGCGCGGCGAACGACCATGGATCGGTGCCCAGCCTGGCCTGCTTGCCGAAAGTCGGCGCGACCTGGATGCCGGAGGCCGAGGTGCAGGCCATGCCGATCAGTCCCTCCTTCGCCGCCATCAGCGTGTAGTAGCCGGTGGCGCCAAAATGCGCGGAGTTCTTGACGGCGACCGCCGCCATGCCGGAGGCCTTCGCCTTGCGGATCGCCACGCCCATGGCGAAATGCGCCGGCACGTGGCCGAGCCCGCCGCCGCCATCCACCAGGGCGGACACCGGCGTCTCGCGCACGATCGAAGGACGCGCGGTCATCTTCGCGCGCCCCGAGCGGCGCAGATTGTCGTAGCCGGGGATCATTGAAAGGCCGTGGCTGTCCACGCCGTGCAGATCGGCCCAGGAAAGGATGTCGGCAGTCGGTTCCGCATTCTCTTCGGGCATGCCCCAGGCGAGCAGGATAGCCTTGATCTGGGCGCGATGGGTTGCGTACGGCGCAGCCATGGAACTCTCCGTTGCAGTTGCATCAGCCTTGCGCGATGCCGCCGTTCCGGCAAGGGTGACCGCCGGGACCGGTCGGCGGTGCACGCGTGCGGGGGTGGCAAATGGCGGACGGAAAGGAACTGCTGCAGGCACGGTTCGGCCTGGATGTTCCCGGCGCGGAAGTTCCGGATGCCATCGCCGGCCTGCTCGATCGGCGCGTGTCCCGGCGCTACAAGAATGAGCCGGTTCCGGACTCGCTTCTGGATGCCTTGCTCGCCGCCGCGCAGTCCGCGCCGGCAAAGTCCGATCTGCAACAATATTCCGTCGTGGTGATGCGCGATGCAGCGCGCATCAAGCAGATCGCCGACTGGATCGGCACGATGGACTGGATCGCCACCGCACCGGTATTTCTGGTCTGGTGCGGCGACATGCGGCGCGGCCAACGCCTGTGCGAAATGCACCACATGCCGCACGCCAATAACAACGTGGACACGTTCCTCAATACAGCGGTCGACTGTTCGCTGGCGATGGCGCAGTTCATGGCCGCGGCCGACGCGGTCGGGCTTGGCACCTGCCCGATCAGCTACGTGCGCAGCCATATCGAGCGCGTGTCGCCATTGCTTGGCCTGCCTGCCGGTGTCTATCCGCTGGCCGGTCTGACGGTCGGCTGGCCGGTATTTCGCCGTCCGGTGTCGATGCGGCTGCCGCCTTCCGTCGTGGTGCATCGCGAACGCTACGACGACAGCGGACTGGCTGCCGACATCGCCGCCTACGATGAGCGCCGGCGCGCCCGGGATCCGGTTGCGCCCGGCAGCCTCAAGAACAACGACGTCTACCCGCCGCGCGAGGGCGTCGGCTGGAGCGAGAACGTCGCGCGCCAGTTGTCCGTGCCGGAGCGGTTCGGTTTCGCGGCGTGGCTCCGCACAAAAGGGTTCGATCTTGCCTGAAGACCACGCGCACCACGCGGTTCTGCCCGATCAGCACGAGCCGCCGCGACCCAGGGCCGTCCGCGCGCGTCACGCGGCCAGCCTGGTCGTCGTGCGCCAGGACGGCGGCGAACCGCACATGCTGATGGGCATGCGCGGCGCAAAGCACCGCTTCATGCCGAACCGGCTGGTGTTTCCGGGCGGCGCGGTGGATCGGGCCGATCTGTCGGCCGCCTGCGCCGCCCCCATCAACGCGCACACCGCGCATGCCCTGCGCAAGACCGCGAACGCCCACCTGGCGCACGGCATCGCCGTCGCGGCCGCGCGTGAGCTGCACGAGGAAACCGGACTCTCCCTCGGCTCTCCGCCCGATCTGGGCGTACTGCATTACCTGGCCCGCGCGGTCACGCCGCCGCGCGCGCCGATCCGGTTCAATGCCCGTTTCCTGGTGGTCGAGGCGCGCCACATCTCAGGCACCCTTGGCGGCGACGGCGAGCTGGACAATCTGCGCTACTACGGCATGCACGAAGCCCTGGCGCTCGATCTGGCGCTGCCGACGCGGCGGGTGCTGGAACGGCTGCGCGTGTGGCTTGCCATGAGTCCGGCGGATCGCGCCGCGCAGGATCAGACACCTGTGATGCAGCGGGACCGCGGCTGGCGGATGGAGTAGCGATTCCGTTTCACGCGGGCCACTAAAGCCTGTTCGGCGCGGATAGAAGCACCGAACAGGCTCCAACTCTGTGTTTGATCGCGTGATTCACGTCTCCGGCGATGCCGCCTGCGACGATCACGCTCTGATTTTTGTTTGATCGCGTGATTCACGTCTCCGGCGATGCCGCCTGCGACGATCACGCTCTGGCAACGCTGCGGCCCGCGCCGCGTTTCCTGCCCGCTGCAAGGGAGTGATCATGCGCCGAAGCCCCTGGTCTATCACGCGGGACAGCGCCGTGGCATTCATCAATGATGGCGCGCTCAGCCGCGGTGCCGCGATCGCGTTTTATGCCGTCACCTCGGTTGGCCCGGTCATGTTGATTATCGTGGCGGTTGCCGGTCTCGTGTTCGGCGAGGATGCCGCACGGGGCGCGCTGATGACCCGACTGAGCGGCGCGATGGGGGAGCAGAGCGCGAGCTTTCTCCAAACTGCGATCGGCAGCGCCTCCGATCACGGCTCTGGCATCGTCGCCACCATCGTTGGGGTTGTCTCGCTCATCATCACTGCCAGCGGCGTGTTCGGTGAGATGCAGGCTGCGCTGAATTCGATCTGGCGCGCGCGCCCGGAGGGCGACACCGTCACGCGGCTGATCCGTTCCCGCTTGAGCAGCCTTGGCCTTGTCGTGACGCTAGGCTTCCTGCTGCTGGTGTCACTGGTGCTCGGCACGGCGATTGCCGCGGTCGGCCAGACGCTCAATCGGCTTGTGCCGTTCAGCGAATTGCTGTTGCAGGGGCTGAACTTTCTGCTTTCGCTTGGTTTTCTGGCCGCGGTGATCGCGGCGATCTACAAGATCCTGCCGGACCGTGACGTGCGCTGGGGCGACGTGGTGATCGGCGCGCTGGTCACGGCCCTGCTGATCACCATCGGCAAGCTGGCCATCGGGGTCTATATCGGCCACAGCGGCGTTGCATCCAGCTTCGGTGCTGCCGGATCGGTGCTGGCGTCGATGCTGTGGGTCTACTACTCGGCGCAGATATTTTTGTTCGGTGCGGAGTTCACGCGAGTGTACGCGGGGATACCGGATGACGGGAGCGCAGCTGCACCGGCGTCGTGAAAAGCTGCTCTATGAGGTGACGTGTCATCGTCACGCGCGCAGGTGACCGTGAGTCTGAAGTGTTGCAGCTCATCAATGGTTGCAATCACTCAGATGAGCTGCTCTCCAATGGGTGTATTGGCCACTGGTCACGACATGCGCTTGAGCAGCCTGTCCGCGGTTGCGGAAAGCGCCTATGCCGTCAGTTAGTCCGGCTCAACGGGATATCAAAATAAGCGCTCATGCCTATGAGCGTGGCTCTGTGCGAGCCGATCGGCATGAAGCCGGCATGCGGTGTCAGTTATCGCGCCGCAGTGATCTCAGGCCGGCGAACGGGTGCGGCGGGGTATCCTCATCCGTTTCGGGCAATTCGGCATCGGGCTTGCGCGGATAGGGTTCCAGCGCGAGGCCAAGCTGTTCGGCCGCGGCCTCCCCAAGGTCGATGGTATTGCCCTGATACGGAATCTCGTCGTCGGAGTCCGGATCCGGATCGTCATCCTCCTCGCCGGCTGGCACGAAGCGGACGCGGAATTTCTCGTCCACCGCCGTTTCGAAATCGTCGAGCGAGATCACGCAGGTCTGCGCGATCCGGGCCTGCAAATGGCCAAGCCCCAGATATACAGAGGAACCTTCGCCGGTCAGCCGAAAGCGGCACGACAGCGACAGGATCGCCGGCATCCTCATCCGCGCGGCCAGGGCGGCACATTCCTCCTGTGTCGCCTCCACAAGGGTGTCCAGCCCGTCGGGACCGATGTGATCGAGGCGAATCAGGCGGCTCAGCTCCGGTGTCATTGTGCGGCCTCCGCGGCTGACAGGAAGCGCACCTCGCCGCCGGCCAGAGCCTTCAGGTTCTGGCCCGACAGGCAGGCTGCCTGCGCCGATACGATCCGGCGCAACAACCCCGCGCCGTTTTCAGGCGGTGTAGCCCCACGCCAGATATTCCGACGCAACGCCGCCTCCAGTGCCACCTCATCATTCTCACGCAGCGCCGCCGCATAGGCATTCGCTCGGCCGTGGAACGCTTCCCACATCGCCTTGACCCGCTTGCCGACGGAAAGGTCGCTGACCCCCATCTCCCGCAGATTGATGTCCATGTCGCTGAACATGGCATCGAACACGGCCTGGGACAGGGCGGGTCCGGGCGCGGGTTCCCGATTCAGGCGGTGGATCAGCAGGAACGCGTAGACGCCAATCATGTCGAACCGCCCGTCGAGCGTGTCCGGCACGCCGGCAGCGGTGAACAGATACGGGTCCCGCGCTGCCGCAACCGCCGCACCGTAGAGCTGAAATCCCGTGCGCTCGTGCCTGCCGCGCCGGGAAAAACCAAGAAAACCCGCCAAATCCGCCTCTAACGATCAGACCATGACCGATCAAGCTGATCGGTCATGGTCTGGCAAGCCATTGTTTCGGGGTACGAGCCATGTCCAGAGCAAGTTTGCCTCCGACGAACCGTGCCCTTGTGCGCGTGACCGTCCCGAACGACGACGCCGTGGACCGACATCTCGCGGGGTCGGTCACGCCGATCCGGTCCGAACCGCGCCCCGGCGCGATCCCGTGCCGGTTGTTGATTGACACGGCGGGGGCGAGCGTGACACCCACAGCACAGAGTGTGCCAAACCCCGCCGGTCCAAACGGGGGGCTGCGCGAAAACTGGGGATATGCCTTTTGCTTGACCGAATTTCATCCGTGACACGCGGCGGTCCGGCCGCTGCCGCCCTGGCGATCAGCCTGCTGCTGGCCGGATGCAGTTGGCTCGCCCCGCCGCCGACCCCGCGCGGCAACCATGTGGACGCCGATCAGCTCAAGGAGCTGGTGCCCGGCACCTCAACCCGGGCGGATGTCACGGCGCTGATCGGTTCCCCGACCGCCAGGGCGACGTTCGACGACAATACCTGGCTGTATATCAGCGAAATGACCCAGCCCCGCATCGGTCGGACCCTGGGTGTGCTCGATCAGAAGGTCGTCGTGCTGACCTTCAACGATCAGGGGGTGCTCAAGACCGTCGAGACCCGGAGCCAGGGCGACGCACTACCGGTCACGATGGTCGCGCGGACGACGCCATCCCCCGGCACCGAGGCGTCCTTCTTCCAGCAGTTGTTCGGCAATATCGGACGGTTCAATGCCGGCGGCGCCTCATCGCAGGCATCGGGGCTGAGCGCCGGCGGCGCGCCATCGCCCTACTGAGGCAGCCAGCGGCTGGCATCGGGTGACGCTGACCTGGCTTTGGAGCCTGTTCGGGATGAATAGAAGCACCGACCAGGCTCTATCTCTTTGTTTGATCGCGTGATTCACGTCTCCGGCGATTCCGCCTTCGACGATCACGCTCTACGCCAGGCGCCCGTGGCAATGCTTGTATTTCCGGCCTGATCCGCAGGGACACGGGGCGTTCCGGCCGACGCTGCGCCAGGTCTCAGGGTCGTTCGGGTCGACGGCGTCCGCCCGGATCGGCTGCGCGGCGATCGCGATGCCGCCCATGGCGGACTGCTCCGCCATCAGATCGGTCTCCCCGGCATAAACCGGGTCCGGCATTGGGTGGCTTTCCATCAGGTGCTGGGGCAGTGACGGCGGGGGTGGCTGCTCGGTTGCCAGTTCCACGCGGGCCAGCATTCCGGTCACCCGTTCCTTCAACTCGTCCAGCATGGCGTTGAACAAGGCAAACGCCTCGGACTTGTATTCGTTCAGCGGATCACGCTGGCCGTACGCGCGCAGGCCGATGCCCTGGCGCATGTGGTCGAGCGCGTACAGATGCTCCTTCCACACCGCATCCAGTGTCTGGATCAGCAGCGACTTCTCGATGAAGCGCATCAGTTCGGGGCCCATATTGGCTGCCTTGGCCGCCAACAGCGCGTCGGCGGCTTCCTCGATCCGCTCCCGAAGGCCTGTTTCGTCGATGCCTTCCTCGCGGCCCCATTGCTCGATCGGCAGATCGGCGCCGAGCAGGCGGTTCACGTCGGCGGCGAGTTCGGCCAGTTCCCATTGCTCGGAGAAGGCTTTTTCGGGCACCCGGCGCGCCACCATGGAGGCCAGGACCTCCGCGCGCATTTCCGCCACCGTTTCCGACACGTCGTCGGTCTTCATGAACTCCTTGCGCTGGGCGTAGACCTCCTTGCGCTGGTCGTTCATCACGTCGTCGTATTTCAGCACGTTCTTGCGGGTGTCGAAGTTCCGCGCCTCGACCTTCTTCTGTGCCTTTTCCAGCGCCTTGTTGATCCAGGGATGGACGATCGCCTCCCCTTCCTTAAGGCCCAGGCGCTGCAGCATCCCGCCCATGCGGTCGGAGCCGAAGATGCGCATCAGGTCATCTTCCAGCGACAGGAAGAAGCGCGACCGCCCGGGGTCGCCCTGGCGGCCGGAACGACCGCGCAACTGATTGTCGATGCGCCTGCTCTCGTGCCGCTCCGTGCCGATCACGAACAGGCCGCCGGCCTGGCGCACCTTGTCGTGCGCAACGGCGAGTTCGTCGCGAATCTCGGCTTCGCGGGCAATTCTCTGCGCCTCATCGTGAATGTTCGTCAGCTCCTTGCGCAGCCGCATCTCCAGGTTGCCGCCCAGTTTGATGTCGGTGCCGCGGCCGGCCATGTTCGTCGCAATGGTGATCGCGCCGGGCGCGCCGGCTTGCGCAACGATCTCGGCCTCCTGCTCGTGGAAGCGGGCATTCAGCACGGCGTGCGGGACCTTCTTTTTCTTCAGCAGCTCGCTGATCGTTTCGCTTTTCTCGATCGAGGTGGTGCCGACCAGCACGGGCTGGCCTTCCTTGCGGGCCTCCTCGATCAGGACCGCCACCGCCTCGTATTTCTCGGCCGCAGAACGGTAGACCTCATCGTCCTCATCATTGCGCGCCACCGGCACGTTGGTGGGAATCTCGACAACGTCGAGCTTGTAGATTTCGGCAAACTCATCGGCCTCGGTCATCGCCGTGCCGGTCATGCCGGCCAGCTTGGGATAGAGGCGGAAGTAGTTCTGGAAGGTGATCGATGCGAGCGTCTGGTTCTCCGCCTGGACCGTGACGTGTTCCTTGGCCTCCAGCGCCTGGTGAAGCCCTTCGGAATACCGGCGCCCCTGCATCATGCGGCCGGTGAATTCGTCGATGATGACGATCTGGTCCTGACGCACGATGTAGTCCACATCGCGGGCAAACAGTGTGTGCGCGCGCAGCGATTGCTGCACGTGGTGCACAACCGAGACGTTGAAGATGTCGTACATGTTGCCTTCGGTCAGGACGCCGGCGGCACGCAGCATGTCCTCCACCCGCTCGGAGCCTGGCTCCGTCAGTGCGACGGTCTTGAACTTCTCGTCCTTTTCGTAGGTGTCGGGGTCGACGACGAGCTCTTTGACCACCGCGTCAACCTGGCGATACAGGTCGGAACTGTCCTCGGCCGGACCGGAAATGATCAGCGGCGTCCGCGCCTCATCAATCAGAATACTGTCCACCTCATCGACGATGCCGAACTGGAAGTCCCGCTGGACCATGTCCTCTAGCCGGTACTTCATGTTGTCGCGCAGGTAGTCGAAGCCGAATTCGTTGTTCGTGCCATAGGTGATGTCGGCGGCGTACTGCGCGCGCCGGGCATCGTCGTCCAGGCCGTGCACGATCACGCCGACGCTCATGCCGAGGAACTGGTAAATCTGGCCCATCCACTCGGCGTCGCGCCGAGCCAGGTAGTCGTTCACCGTCACGACGTGCACGCCCTTGCCGGTGAGCGCGTTCAGGTAGACGGGCAAGGTGGCGACCAGCGTCTTGCCTTCGCCGGTCTTCATCTCGGAAATCTTGCCGTCATGCAGCACCATGCCGCCCACGAGCTGCACGTCGAAATGCCTTTGCCCCAGGGTCCGCTTGCCGGCCTCGCGCACCGCCGCGAACGCCTCGGGCAGCAGGTCGTCGAGAGTCGCGCCGCCCGCCAGGCGTTCCCGGAATTCGGCGGTCTTGGCACGCAGCGCCTCATCGGACAGCGCCTGCATGGATGGTTCCAGCGCGTTGATTCGCGGCACCCGGCGCTGGTACGCCTTCAGGGAGCGGTCGTTGGCATTGCCGAAGAGGGCGCGGGCGATCGAGGCGAGCATGAAAACCTTCCAGGAAAGCCCAGAAAAGGGCAGCCCCGGCCGGGGCTGCAAGGCCGGACGGGGCCAGGGTTCAGATAGGACCCTGGTGCCCCAGGGTCAACGACAAGCGCGACAACCTTATATAGGCGATTTCCACCGCAGCCGTGGCTTGGTTCGGTGCACCGTTGCCGCGCCAACCCCGCGCGCGGCATCTCCGGCCCGCGGACCGTTCGGCCTGTCATCGGGGCGGTGCCGGTGCCGGATCGATGCGAATTCCTGGCATTCATTGCCGCTCCGGGGCATAGCAGGTCCGGCGATCACCCCGGCGTGTTCCGGGATGCGCCCGCTGACCCGTCCGTTGCAGGAGCATGCATGCGCCACCTTGACCGATTCTTGCGGGGAGTTTCCCCGCTTGCCGGAATCGCGGTTGTCACGGCGCTGCTGGGCGCCCCTGCCGTCCAGGCGCAGAAACCCGATAGCGGTTCGGTAGGTAGCCCGCCGCTCGCAAAGCCAGGTGCAGCGACGCACGCCCCCACGGGCGGCGCCACCGTCAATCCCGCGCCGCTGTCCCGCTCGGTTCAGCCAGGGCCGGCGCTGCCATCCCGTAGTGGGTCGGACCCGATCGTGGCGAACATCGACGGCCATCCGATCTATCTGAATGAGCTTGGCGAGGCGTCCCGCACCCTGCCGGAGAACTTGCGCTCCTTGCCGTTCGACACGCTGTATCCGGTGCTGCTCGATCGGATGATCGACCATGAGGCGCTGGTCATGATGGCCCGCGAGCACGGTCTGGAAAACAAACCCGCGGTTCGCCGGCAGATCCAGGCGGCCACGGAGCGCATTCTGGAAGGTGCCTGGCTGGCGGTCGACGCTGAACCGAAGGTCACGGAGCAGGCGATTCGTGATCGCTACAACCGCCTGTTCGCCAACCGGCCCGCGACCGAAGAGGTTCATGCACGCCACATCCTGGTGACGACCAAGGCGGAAGCGGAGACCCTGCTGAAGGAACTGCAGAACGGCGCGGACTTCGCCACGCTGGCGCGGAAGGTCAGCAAGGACCCGGATGCGGCCAAGGGGGGCGATCTCGGGTTTTTCCGCCGTGAGCAGGTCTGGCCGAGCTTCGCGGACATGGCGTTCTCGCTGCAGCCGGGGCAGATCGGTCCCGAGCCGATCCATAACGAATTTGGCTGGCATATCGTCAAGGTGGAGGAGCGGCGGCTGGTTGCGCCGCCCAGTTATGCCGACGTGCACGACCAGATCAGGATGGAACTGATGGCCGAGGCGGTGCGGCAGTCGGTGGCGAAGGCCCGGGCACAGGTGGTGATCCATAAATTCAACCTGGATGGCAGCGAAATGCAGGAAGGCCCGCATCTGGGGTCCGCGCCGCCGCAATAGTGCCGACCGGCGGCGCCGCTGCTTTCGTTATCTGTCCGGACCAAATACGTTCGTGCCCGCAGCCGGAGTGTTCCATCCCCGTGACAGCGCGTGATTTCCGGTATTCCGCACGCCGATTCGTGACCCGCGACACATCGCGCTGCCGTCGAACCTGTGAGACTGGTCCTGTAAAATTCGATCCCCTGTCGATAAGCACATATCGGGAGAGAAACATGGCCGGTTTCGAGAAGCAGGTCTTCGTCGACTACCTGAAAGCCCACGTTTCGAAAAGCCCGTTCGGTGAGGGCATGTGCGCCCGGCATGTGCGCCTGGCGCTTGCCGCGGGGGGCGTGCGGCCGACGCATTGGCCCATCGCGGCGAAGGATTGGGGGGCGACCCTGTCCGTCGCCGGGTTCCGCACTGTGCCGCCACACGGCTATCATCCGAAGCTTGCCGACATCGCGGTGATGCAGACGACAAGCGAGAGCAAATATGGGCATATCGAGGGCTATAACGGCTCCCACTGGATCTCCGACTTCGTCCAGCGCGACTTCTGGCCCGGCCCGAGCTTCCGGCACGAAAAGCCGCTGTATCAGATTTATCGCTGGCCTACTTAGCCTACTGCTTCCCGCCTCGGCTGCCGCCCTGCCGCCGGTGAAGGACCCGCTATTCGGCTTGGTATTCGATCCGGAACAGACAAAGTTCGAGCAGACACCGCCCGCCACTCTCTCGCTGTGTGGCATTGCTCGGCCCGATGCGGCCTACCAGTCCTGGATCTTTGCCGCCGCCGACGAAGCCGACGGCCGGTACCTGATCCTGGGCGGCCTCTCCCGGGACCTGGCGGCAAGCGACCCCGGCAAATGGACGCAGGATTGGCGGGGCGAACTGGCGCGGGTGCACGGAAATACCTGCGACCTGATCGATCCGCCGCGGGAGGCCCTGATGTACCCGACGGATGCGTCGCATCCCCTGACCGCCGCGACGGTGCACGATCTCGCGGCCGACGCCGTCCGCCGCTACGCGCAGGCGTTCGGGTCGCGCAAGGCGTTCGTCGATCAGCTCAGGGGCCAGGAAGTGTTCCCGGACCAGGCCCGGCTCGCGCCGCTACGCGATGCGATCAACGCGGCAGAGGACCCTTGATTCCAGCCGGCGCGCTCTGTGACGGCGGCGGAGGCGCGTCCGGCGCGTCGGGAAACCCGAACGCCACCAGCGCACAGACCATGCCGACCGTCCAGGCCAGGTAGATTGTGATCAGCAGGTCTCGCGGGCCGTACCGGCGCCCGCACAGCCAGGCCACCGGAAACCCAAGCACCGCAGCGGCCATAACCATGGCAGGCCCGAACGTTTCCCAGGTCTCCCAGGCGTAGACCGCCATGATGAAGCCGACGACCAGCGCCACGAACATCGGCGGGATACAGGCGAGCAGCAGCATTTCGTGGCGCATCCGGGCCGTCGCCTGAATGACGAACCCGAATAGCGTCAGCGTCACGAAGTAGGTCAGTGCCTCCGCCATCCGTCCGCTCCCAGCAGCGACGGATCGGTCAGAGCTGGTTCGGTGCGGATATTGGCGCCGACCAGACCCTGACTCCTTGTTTGGCCGCGTGATTCACGCCGTCGGCGATTCCGCTCGCGACGATCGCGCGCCAATACCCGTCAGCTTCCAGCGCGGAGTGGTGACACAAGACCACGGAGGCACGCCAGCAGGGACAGCGGCGTCAGCCGGCCGGTGCGCGGATTTTCGTCGCTTGGCACGTTCTCGATGGTCATGGTGAACCGTGCTGCCTGGCAATTGACCCGAATCGTGTGGGTGTTTCGGGTCAGGGCGGGATCGGCCCAGATCTGCACCCGGGTCCGCACCGGCCCGATGCCGGCGAGGGCGAGCGCCGCGGCAACATTCACGTTGGCCGGAAAGCCAGCCGCCGCGTCGAAGGCGTTGCCTTCGAACACCAGCAGCGGGCCGGCGATGTCCGTGACGTCGATATTGTTCCTTTCCAGATACGGCGCGCCGACAAGACCGAGCGGCGGCTTCCTGGTCTCGATGGTGATGTCCTCGACGGGTCCTTCGGCAGCGGCCCGCACCGCGTCCAGCCCCAGCAGGGCCCCGGTGGGTATGATGATGCGCGCGCCGGTCTGGGTCGCCAGCCGTACCAGGTGCATGCGCGGCAGAAGTGCGCCGGCGGAGGCCGGGATGAAGATCCGGCCTGCCTCGATGGCTGGGACCGCCACACGCTCAAAGCACGACGCCGGGACTGCTTCCACAACGATGTCCGCCTCAGCCAATTCGGCCAGGCTGACCATCCGCGGCGGGGCGCGAAACCCGGCCAGGTTCGCCAGACCCTTCACCTGGTCGCGCGCGGAGACGGCGACCAGCTTCAGCCCGTCCACGCCCGCATCCAGGGCGCGCGCCAGGGGCAGGCCGATCGCTCCCAGTCCCGCGATCGCCACCGTCTTTGTCATAGGCGCCCCTCCGTCCCGGTGCCGTGCGTCATGACCCGGGCCAAGGCCAAGTCGTCCTGAGTATTGACATTGAGGAATGAGTCCGGTGTTCGCATCGGAAAATCCACGTGTCGCATGCCAATGCTTGCGGCAAACCTTCCAACGGCGCGTGAATCGGCAGTCAATAACGTAGCGCGCAGCAATGTTCGGCATGTCACGGGCCACAATGCAACCAGATGATGCACCTGCCCGCCACTGACCGCACAGTCGGGGGCGGGGTGCAGGATCGCGGCCAAACTGCACGGAATGAAGGGGGAGTCGCCCGGAACCGTCAGCAGTGACCGGGCACCCTCCCCGGCTGCCCAGTCCAGTCCGGCGAGCAGCCCGGCCAGCGGCCCCTCGCCGGCGAAGGGCCCGTCCGGCAGGACCGGGAGCCCGAACGCCGCGAAGCGTGCCGGGTCGCCATTGGCGCTGATCGCAATGCGGGGCAGGTCGAGGCGGGCGACGATGCGCGCCAGCATGGACGTGCCGCCCAATTCCAGCAGCGGCTTGTCCACTCCTCCCATCCGGGTCGCTCGGCCGCCGGCCAGGACGAGCGCGGCGACACGGTCGATCATGCGCGGGGGGTGCGGCTGGTGCGAGGATATTGGGCCGGCATGAACCGGCCCCCGGGGGACCGATTCGAGCGATATCGGCGGAGGATGGGGCGAGCGATGGGACTCGAACCCACGGCATCCAAGACCACAACCTGGCGCTCTACCAACTGAGCTA